>ONKP01000013.1 GCA_900318405.1 uncultured Eubacteriales bacterium
AGATAAAACACGCTTCGCGAGTTTTATCTCGCTATCGCGACGTTCGCCACACTCGATCACTTCGTGATCGGATGTGGCTCTCTGTTCGCGTAAAAAAAATCCCTGAAATCCTTTTCAAAAGGACTTCAGGGGATTCATCTCATGCAGGGAGCGGGACTTGAACCCGCATGACATTGCTGTCACAGGCACCTGAAGCCTGCGCGTCTACCAATTCCGCCATTCCTGCAGTTGTTCGTCGCGATCACTGTACCGTCGCAACGAAGGTATCATAGCAAAAACAGCGATCGATGTCAACGATTTTTTTAGTCACCTTTCATCTCGATTTTTTAGTCTTTCATTTCAGATTTTCTCAGAATTGCGCTTTCATCTGCGGAACACCGTGTTAATATGGTTTCAGCGCAGGACTTCATCATCGCATTGTAGCAATCCATCAGAAAAAAGAATAACGATTGTATCGATCAGATTGAAAAGAATGATTTGGAGCGCTGTACAGACTTCAGAAAGCAGAAAGGAAGCCAGAAATGTCCGGAAAAGAAGAAAGGCATGAGAAAAATCATAAAATATTATTCCCGAAGCCCGGAAACATGCTCTACCCCGTGCCTGCCGTAATGGTGAGCTGTGCTGATAAAAGCGGAAGATCCAACATCCTGACCGTTGCATGGGCCGGAACCATATGCTCAGATCCTCCCATGGTCTCCATCTCTGTGCGGAAATCCCGCTTTTCCCACGATATGATCCGTGACACAGGGGAATTCGTGATCAACCTGACCACTGAAAAACTGATGAAGGCAGCAGATTTCTGCGGCGTGCGTTCCGGCAGAAATATCGATAAATGGAAAGCCTGCGGTCTCACCGCGGCAGAAGCAACAGAAGTCTCCGTTCCGCTCATTCTTGAATCACCGGTGAATATCGAATGCCGCGTCACACATATGCTTGAGCTCGGAAGCCACGATATGTTTCTCGCTACTGTCGTTGCTGTTGATGCCGACAGCCAGTACATGGATTCTCAGGGTCGCTTTCATCTGGAAGAAGCCGGACTGATCACATACAGTCATGGCAAATATTTTTCCCTCGGTAAAAATCTTGGCTTTTTTG
Source organism: uncultured Eubacteriales bacterium (assembly GCA_900318405.1). Taxonomy (GTDB): domain Bacteria; phylum Bacillota; class Clostridia; order Lachnospirales; family Lachnospiraceae; genus Bilifractor. Next base: position 1,096 of record ONKP01000013.1, read on the forward strand.
GCTGTTCCGTACAGAAAAAGCGCAGGTAACCTGAAGTTATTTGACATACAAATACCTGATTATTAAAATAAACGGGTCATTATACATACGCAATAAATCATGCGTCAGACTACAGGCATGATACATCAGGACAGAGAGGAAATTTACAGATGCAAAACTTAAAAAGGTCCTCAGGAAAGACAGCTGTCATTCCTTCATTTATCAGAAAACTGGATATCAAAAGCCGCTGGTTCACGTGCCTGATTTTCATCCTGATCTCACTGGTGATCGCTTCTTTTTACTACATTCATCTGCGGACTTCTCTGATATCCACTACCTCAGTGAATCATGCGGATGAAGCCGTTCAGCTGGCCAGCGGAGAGACGATCACCCAGAACATAAAGCTCAATCCTGCCAGTCTTGAGAGCATCTCCATCATGTTTGGCACTAACGCCCGTGTCAATCAGGGAACTGTAACCGTCTCTTTGAGCCAGAACGACAAAGCGATTCAGACGTGGACCACAGACGCATCATCGCTGCAGGATAATACATGGCACCTTTTTGTGCTCAGCACGCCATTATCTGTCTCTGATTTCCAGGACAATACCTTCACGATCACCATCCGGGAAGATTATACCGGGAATAACGGCATCGCCGTCTGGGCTTCCACCCACGCGACGGATGCTTCAGCCATGCAGAGCGACAAGCAGGCATTCTCCAATCAGCATACGCTCTGTTTTTCAGCCTCTCAGCGCGATCTCACCTTAAACAGACACTGCAAAATTGTTTTTACCGCTCTTTTTGTTCTTCTCATGCTTATGATCATTCTCAGGATCGATGAGCGGATCATCATGAGCTTTCTTCTGATCTCACTTTGTATTGTATATCTCCATTACTGCCCGACCGGTATGGCACCGGATGAAGCCTCTCATTTCTACAGAGCTTATGAGATATCCTGTGGCGATCTTCTTTCAAAACATATGGGAACGAGCGGTGTAGGCGGCAATATTCTGCCAACAGCTCTTGCCAGCTATGCGTATCCCGATGCAGTCATAGATCTCAGTGACGTAAGCGAATTTCATTATGGAAATCTGTCCCTTTACGCTCCGATCTGTTACCTGCCTCAGGCGATCGGTATAAAAATCGCCCGTTGCTTCACTAACCATGTGTATATGATTTTTCTGGCCGGACGGATCGGCAACACGATCGCCGCAGTCCTGCTCTGTCTGTTTGCCCTGTACATGATGCCTTTCGGACGCAAAATTCTGTTCACGATCATGCTTTTCCCGATGACACTTCAGGAGATGATTTCTCTGTCTCCGGACAGTCTGGCCATTTCGCTCAGTTTTGCAGTCACCGCCTGGGTTTTCCACCTCAGTTACCGGAACGGGCCGATACGGAAAAAAGAGATCATATTGCTGACCATTTTGTTTTTCGTTTTATCCCTCTGCAAAATCGTCTATGTATCGCTGATCTTTCTTGTATTCCTTATCCCCGCTGAAAAGGCAGGTGGAAAAAGAAAGTCTCTGATCATGAAGTTCGGTATTTTCATCGGATCCGGTATCCTGAATCTGATCTGGCTGTCAATTTCAACCAAATACCTGGTAGAATTCATGCCCGGTGTTAATACATCTGAGCAGGTGTCCTATGTCCTGCACAATATTCGGAACTATTATGCCGTTGTTGTCAACACCACCCTTACATACGGGGAACAGTACATCTCCAACCTCATCGGAAGTCAGCTCGGAGCTCTGGATATTCAGATCTGTACTCTTGTATGGGTCGTTTTACTCATCCTCTTCCTGTATGAGACCTTGACATGCCACGATGTGCCGCAGAAGATCCACCGTTATGACCGTATAACACTGATTCTTATTTTCCTGCTGTGTGTTGCGCTGATCTACACAAGCCTGTATGTACAGTGGACTGCCTTCGGCAGCAATTTCATCAGCGGAATTCAGGGACGTTATTTCATACCGGTCCTGCCGCTTTTGGGCATCTGGATCACCTTCTCCCTCAGCAATAAAGAAATGCAGGAGGGGAATACGAAAGTATACAGCAGTTACGGCACCTGGTTCTATATCATTCTGCTCACGACAAACGGTATCGCACTGAATGGTGTCATCAGTCACTATCTGTAATCATCATTAAAAAAACGAGGTGTCACTCTGCTCACATAGATATAGCGAGATAAAACACGCTGCGCGAGTTTTATCTCGCTATCGCGACGCTCGCCGCACACGAATACTTCGCATTCGGTTGCGGCTCACTGTTCGCGTAAATAAAGTCCGGGGCTCTGCCCCGGACTTTGTCCACCGTCTGAAAAGTTCCGGAAGAAACTTTTTTTGATCTGGTTTGCCTGAATCACTTCCTGTCAGGTTCCATTCTTTCTGCCGATCACAGTGATGCCGTAAACCGGTCGAAGGCCGTCTGCCCTTCCGCCGTGCGCTTAAAGACGCCGGCATCCTCCAGCACGTGCATGAAGACCTTTCCGATCTCATCCTTCAGGATTCTGTCGATATTCGTCTCATCGATGTGATCGTAATTCTTCCGGAAAGCATCGACCCAGTCAGCGTGCTTGGCGATCTTCTCATCCGCCCTGAGATCACTGCCGCTGAGAATCGCACTGCGGACGCCTGCCATCTCATCCTTCAGGCGCGCCGGCAGAACTGCCAGACCCATGACTTCGATCAGGCCGATATTTTCCTTTTTGATGTGATGCAGCTCCGCGTGCGGATGGAAGACACCCAGCGGATGCTCTTCTGTCGTGATGTTGTTGCGGAGCACCAGATCCAGCTCGTAGTTATCTCCACGCCGACGTGCGATCGGCGTGATCGTGTTGTGCGGTTCGCCGTCCGTCTCCGCATAGATGAAGGCAGATGCATCCGTGTAGCCACGCCATGCGGAAAGAATATGATCCGCCAGGCTGACCAGGCGATCCGTGTCGGGCCCGGAGATCCGGATGCACGACATCGGCCAGCGGACGATACCCGCCTGCACATCCTCATAGCCTTTCACCGTGAAGGTTCTCTCCACCGGTGCTTTTTCCATGGCAAACGTATAATGTCCGCCCTGAAAATGGTCATGCGAAAGGATCGAGCCCCCAACGATCGGAAGATCCGCGTTTGATCCGACGAAGTAATGAGGGAACTGTTTCACGAAGTCAAACAGCTTGACAAAGGTTCCCTTTTCGATCTTCATCGGGACATGGCGCGAGTTAAAAACAATGCAGTGCTCATTGTAATATACATAGGGTGAATACTGGAAATACCACGGCGAATTCTGGATCGTCACCGGAATGACGCGGTGATTTTCGCGCGCCGGATGATCCACGCGGCCGGTGTAGCCTTCATTTTCACGGCAGAGCTGGCACTTCGGATAGCCGGACTGCTTTGCTTTTCTCGCAGCGGCAATGGCCTTCGGATCCTTCTCCGGTTTGGAGAGATTGATCGTGATGTCCAGATCGCCGTATTCCGTGGCCGTCTTCCACTTCACATCGCGGGCGATCCTGTCCCTGCGGATGTAATTGGTGTTCTGGGAAAATTCATAATACCAGTCCGTCGCCTCTTTCGGGCCCTCCGCATACTTGTCCCGGAAGTTCCGTATCACCTCGGAGGGACGCGGTGTCAGGACACCCATCAGGCGCGTATCAAAGAGATCCCGGTAAACGACGGAATCGCCGCCGGTGATTCCCTTCTCTACGGCATAATCCGTGAGCTCACGCAGGGTATCCGCCAGTTCAGTGCCGTCCGCGATACGCTCGTCCGAGAGCGTAACCGCATAGGCAGTCGCCTCTTCGACACTTCCCTCATAATCATCTTTTTTCAGTTCTCTGAGAATACCATTGGCCGCCCAGACCATGTCATCCTGACCGATCAGCCCCGCTGCCAGCCCGTATCCCACAAGCCTCGTTACTGCATTATCGATATCGCTCATGTCTTTTCCTCAGTTTTATCTGCAAACTTTTCGTCACTGCATATTTACAAAAATACAGATGCTGTCATGCACTCCTGCCCGCCAGACGCTGCAGCACGTTCCTGCCCATTCCTGACGCAGAGGTGGCTGCGGGCAGGAGACATCTTCATATCTGAACGTCCTGCAATGACATTACATGTCAGTTCTCAGACAACGCGCGGTCCATCGCCGATGGAGACCACGTAAAAGCTTGCTTCGTAGCCGATCTTTTTCTTATAGGCCTCGCCGACCTGCTTAACGAATGTATCAACCGCCTCATCGCGCACGATGGATACCGTGCAGCCGCCGAAACCTCCGCCCGTCATACGGGATCCGATGCATCCGTCGACATTCCATGCCTCCTCAGCCAGCGTATCCAGTTCCTCACAGGAAACCTCATAGTCTTTGCTGACAGACACATGTGCCTCGTTCATCAGCTCACCAAATCGCTTCAGATTGCCCTCTTTCAGGACGCGGACCGCTTCGATCGTGCGCTGATTTTCGTATACCGCATGTTTCGCCCTCTTCTGACGGATCGGATCCTTGATGGCATCCTTGTACTTTTCAAACTGCTCATCCGTCAGATCGCAGAGATGCTCAATATCCGTTACCCGCTGCAGCTCCTCCAGCGCCTGCTCACACTCGCAGCGCCTTGTATTATAGGCGGAGTTGGTCAGCTCATGTTTCTTGTTCGTATTGGAGATGACGATCTTCGCGCCCTCCATGCAGATCGGCACATACTCGTACGACAGATCCGACGTATCGAGAAAAATAGCGCAGTCTTTTTTGCCCATGGCCACGGCGAACTGATCCATAATGCCGCAGTTCATGCCATTGTAATTGTTCTCCGAATCCTGTCCAATAATGGCCAGAATCTGGTTGGAGATCTCAAAGCCGTACATATCACGCAGGATAAAGCCTGTCAGAACCTCCAGGGACGCAGACGATGAAAGGCCTGATCCGTTCGGGATGTTGCCGTATACGGCCATGTCGAGTCCCTCGTTAATCAGGTAACCATCTTTAATAAAAGTATAGATCACACCCTTCGGATAATTCGTCCATCCGTAGGCGTCATCCGGCACCAGATCATCGAGCGATGTCTCGATCACCCCGTTCTGCGGGAAATTCACAGAATAAAAGCGAAGCTTCCGGTCGCTTCTCTTTCTGGCCGCCGCATAAGTGCCGATCGTCAGCGCGCAGGGGAATACATGCCCGCCGTTATAATCGGTGTGCTCGCCGATCAGGTTGACACGGCCCGGCGCAAAATAAACCTTCCCGTCACCCAGTGGTCCGAATTTCTTCTCAAACTCGGCTGTTACCTCTGCCTTCATCTCTTCCGGCGTCTTATCAACATCTGACATGTGTTCTTCCTCCTGCTTCATGGAATCCTGCGTTTCTGCATCTGCACATTTCTTTGCGCTTCTGGAACTTAAGTCCCGGATCTTCACATTTCTCTGTTTGAGCGTTTCCGTATATTTTCTCTTCGTTCCATACCTTCACTTTAGTTCAGCGGAATGGCAGAACCGCTGACGTGCTACTCTGTATTATACCGTTCAGATACCGGTATTTGCAATCATTGTCTTGATTCAGTCCGCCTCCATGAAATACATCCGCGAACACCCGTCCGCGAAATACCTCGTATTTTCATTGTATCCGGTACCCGCGTAGCCCGGCGCCAGCTTCACGCCCGCATCCATCAGCAGCCGTCCCGAGGCCCGCACCTCCTCCTGCTCGCCCGGCATAGTGACGAAATCAGCGATCAGCCGGTGCAGGAACGAACCCGGCTTCACGTGAACGGGTGAAGCCGTATTCACGAGATCCCCGAAGCTCCGGATATCCCGCTTCTGCTCCAGACTGTAAAAATGATACCGCAGCCCACCGTCAAGTCCCCTGGCGCGGAACTGCTCAAACGGAGCGTTCGGCACTGCTTTTTCCTGCAGGATCATGCCGACTGCTTTTTTCCTGTCCGGTGCGACGCAGGTCCACTCGTGAATCCGTCCTGTCCTTCCGCGGTAAAAATCACCGTTCTGCAGCACATCGCGCCACGCCTTGTACAGAAGGATCTTCTCCTTCAGTTCCTGAAATTCACGGTGATCCATGTCACAGAGATTCATTTCGCATCCGAAAACGCCAAAGACAGCTACATTAAAGCGCGTATCCAGCGGCGTCTCCCGCAGCGTCTGATGATTGGGACTCGCCGATACGTGTGCGCTGACCACGGACATCGGATAGCCATAGGAATATCCCTCCTGGATGGTGCTGCGTTCCACCGGATCCGTATCATCGCTCGCCCAGATCTGCGGGCAGCAGCACAGCACGCCCAGATCGAACCGGCAGCCGCCTGACGCGCATCCTTCGAAGAGGATGTGCGGGAATTTTTCCGTCAGGGTCTTCAGCATGCGATAGTATCCGAGGATGTACCGGTGCGCCGTCTCACCCTGGCACTCCGCGTCATCCCGCTGCGACGCGAGCCACGGCGAATAGACATCACTCATCACGCGGTTCATATCCCACTTCACGTAGTTGATGTCTGCTGAAGAGAACACATCACTCATGCAGCCGATCATGTAGTCGACGACTTCGGGATTGGCCAGGTCGAGCAGCATCTGATGTCTTCCCTCCGCGTGCTGCCGTCCCGGGATCTGCATCGCCCAGTCCGGATGCGCCCGGTAGAGATCGCTGTTGGCGCTGATCATCTCCGGCTCCACCCACAGGCCGAAGTCCATGCCGAGTGCGTGAATTTTGTCCGCCAGACCCTTCAGGCCGTCCGGCAGCTTTTTCTTATTGACCGTCCAGTCGCCGAGTGCCTGCGTGTCGTCATCTCTGGTCCCGAACCAACCGTCATCCATGACGAAAAGCTCGATGCCCGCATCCTTTCCGGCCTTTGCGAGCCGCAGCAGCTTTTTCTCGTCGAATTTAAAATAAGCTGCTTCCCAGCTGTTGAGAAGCACGGGGCGCGCCTTGTGCTTCCACTCGCCGCGGACAATATGCTCGCGAACGAAATGATGCATGTGCAGGCTCATCCCGGTGAATCCGCTGCCCGACCAGGTCATAACGGCTTCCGGCGCCTCGAAGATCTCTCCCGGCAGCAGCTGCCAGGAAAAGCCCTCCGGATTGATGCCCGTGAGGAATCGGGTCTTGCCAAACCGGCTCACTTCCGCCGACTCATAGTGATTGCCGCTGTAAATCAGGTTGATGCCATAGCATCCGCCGGCGGTTTCCGATGTTCCTTCCGGATAGAGCATGACAAACGGATTGCAGGCATTGGAAGAAATGCCGGCTGTGGTACTGCTGACCACACGGCCGCCGCTGATATCCAGCTCATGGCGTTGCATCTCTCGCGCCCAGGCACCGGTAAAGACAGACATTTTGTATCCGGCCGTCTCGAAATCCAGCTGCGCGCTGAGCAGCCGCCGGATCTGGATTTTTCCGCTTCCGCAGTTGATGAGCTTCACCGTTCTGGTGATCACATCGCAGTCCTCAAATACGTAGTAATGAAGCTCAAGCCGGCAGTCCCCCGACGCCTCCCGGAGTGTCACGACGAGCTGCTCCACTTTTCCGTGCGCCGGATTCGCAGATACAGGCGATGCGTCCGTCAGTGCTGTTTCCGCAGGCTCCTCTTTCCCGTCCGACGCATCTGCAGATACAGCCGATGCATTCGTCAGCGTTGTTTCCGCATGCTCAGCTTTCCCGTCTGCAGGATCGGCATAAGAGGAAGGCAGGGTCTCCAGCGGCTCCTTGCCCTCTCTGATCTCCGAACTCTCATAGAGAAAGTCCGACGTCCGACCGCCGTCAGCATGGATCAGCGAGATCATCGTATCCCGCAGGTCTCCCTTCCCTGTCGTAGAGATCTCGGAGCGCAGATCTTCCATGCAAAGGCTCTGATGCTCCTCATCCCAGGAAATCGCATTGCCCTGCGGAAATTCTCTCTTTTCTCCGAGCGCCTCCGCGTCCTCCTGAATTTCCTCATCCGTCTTCTCTGCAGGATCCCCGAGTGAAGCCCCGTAGTACAGATGCTCCAGATGGCCCTCCGGCAGCACGCGGAACATATATGTCGTATCCGGTGTGTCCAGCGTAAATACACGATCCGCAATCCTGATCATATCCGCTTTTTATCTCCGTTCTTCATCTGTTTTTCTGAATTACTTCTCCGCAATCTTTGCTTCGATCTCCTTCATCCGCTCATCGTTCAGGCTGTATTTTTTCCTGAAGACGATAAAAGCGATGATGAGAAGGATAACCGGCGGAACCGTCATCCACATATGCAGGCCGGTAATGGTTGCTGCGGACTGCACAGCGGCGTCATCCGTCTTGAGGCCGATCCAGTCGATCGCACAGCCGGACAGGAAGGCAGCTACACCGGAAGCCAGCTTTACCGTAAAGGTCTGCATGGAAAAAATAACCGACTCCTCACGTGTTCCGTTTTTCATCTGTCCGTAGTCAACGGTATCGGAAAGGAATACGGTCAGCATGACGTTCAGAATGCCATAGCCGGCATAAACCATGATGCCCGGGATCAGAAGGATCAGCCAGACTTTTATATAGGCACCGGAGAATCCCATGGCGAGCAGAATGATATATCCCGCGATCTGGATGATAATGCCGAGGGCAAACAGGCGGAGCTTCTCAACCTTCTTACGGATAGCCGGAATGGCCAGCATGCAGACAACCTGTGTGGCGAAGCAGACCGCCGTGAAAACACTGTACAGGTCTGTCTGTCCGAGGTCGAACTGGAAGAAATACAGGATCAGGTTACCGGTGATATCGATCGCCATGTACACGAGAATAACGGAGAGTACGATGATCATGGCCTGATCATTCCGGAACAGCGCCTTGAACATCTGTCCGATGCCGACCGATTTCGTATCTTCCGGCTTCTTTTCGGGTACATTGAGAACGAAGATGACCTCTGTCACAATGAAGACAACAGCAACCAGCAGTGCCCAGGTGCGGAAGCCCGGTTTATACAGAACAAAGTTGCTCGTCAGCGCGGCCGTTCCCGAGAGGATCGGTACGACCGTCATCGTGAGGACCGTAGGTACCGCGTCGCCGATACCGGACGCCGAACGCGCCAGGGAGGAAAGCTGCTCCCTGTCTTTTCCGGGATTGGTGATCGCAGGGATCATGGACCAGAACGGAATATCCATCAGTGTATAGGTGACGCCCCAGGCAATGTAAAATACGGCGAGCCATACCCGCATCGCACCGTCGGCCATATTGTCAGGGACGGCAAACAATGCGTAGACGATCACGGCGTTCATGATCGAACCCGTCAGGATCCACGGGCGATAGCGGCCCCAGCGGGTCTTGGTCTTCGCCACCACGATGCCCATGAATGGGTCATTGGCGGCATCGAAGATTCTCGCGCCCATCAGCACAGCGCCGATAAATGTAGCGCTCATGCCGAGTACCGTATTGTAATAGTAGAGTACATAGCTGTTCACCAGCATGTACACGATATCCTTGCCAAATGCCCCGAGGCAGAAGGCCAGCTTGTTACGCGCTTTGAGTTCCATGTAGAAATCCTCCGTTCTCCTGTTTCATATTTCACAATGCTGCGCATGCCTGACTATATGGTATTTGAGCTGTCACTCCGTGCTGCCCAGATCACCAATCATACACACGCCTGTGCAGACGTTCTGAAGCGGTTCTCACTACGGCTGTATAGTCGCCGATTCAATGCATCAGTGTCCGCCCAGTATCCTCTTGCCAGCCTTCAGCTCAGCCGCGATCCTAACGGCTTTGAATCCACCGTCATAGATGCCCGCCTTTTTGTTGCTCATGATGCAGCTGCACATATTTTCGAACAGCACGCTGTCATCGAGGAACATATCCAGCATCTGATCCGTGTGATCGATATCCGGGCATTCCAGCGTTCCGTCGCCGATCTCCGCCGAATGGATGGCGCCCCACTTCTCATGTCCGCCGATATGCCGGATAAAAAGCTTCGGCACCGGGTAAAACGAGAGCTCCGACGGCTTTGTCACCAGCACATCCGCGCTCCGCATGAGAAGGTTTGTGCAGTAAACCGCTTCAAAAATATTTTCATGCCAGAAGACATGAACACCTTCGATATCCGCCTGCAGCGCCTCGTCACAGAAGGCCTTTGTCTGCCCCCAATTATTGAAGTGCTTTTCCGTTACGGAAGAAAGCTCAGGAATATCATGTTCCAGCTCATGCCATACATTTTTGTAATCGCCCACGTTGATGTAGATCACGGCTCTGTGTTCCTTCACAGCCGGCATCAGGTGACGGATGATCGCGGCAAAAATATCTTTCTGGGCGCCCGCGCCACCGATCGTCAGCAGAAAACGCATCGGCTTTCCTTCTTTTTTTCGTGCGATGCGGTTCGTGCAGTCTGTCTCGATATTGTCCACGAATTCGGCGTCTACGTAATGTCCCGTATAGACGAGGCTGTCCGCCGGCATCGGCTTCAGTACCCTGTCACCGTCCATGCCGTTCAGGATCCGGTAACCCTGATAAGCGCTGTGCGTCTGCACCGTATGGACGGCTCCCTCGGCCAGATGAAGCGCCATCGGCCAGTTGTCCGGGATCGCGTTGACGACGTATTTCATGCCGGCGTGCAGTGCCGCCTGCGCAGGCCATACATGCGTACCGATGACCGGGATATCCTTCGGAACGTTCCGGAAGACGGGTGCCATGATCTCGGCATTTTTCTGATCGGATGCATTATAGGTGAGTTTGCGGAACCCCTCGTAATTCACGGGCTCCCACACGACACGATTGAACAGCGCACTCTTCTGCGAGATTCTCGATCCCATAGAATACAGGTCGTTCTGCGCACCGATCACCTTCGTACACGCCGTCTGCGGATAGGAATTCAGATCCATCCAGTACGGTCTGTAGCCCAGCGCAGCCGCGCAGCTGGCGATCGCCATGGAAATCCTGTAGTGGCCGAAGCCCATCCGGATATTACCGACGATCATGCCTCTCTCCGTGTCAAATTCGGCATCGCCCTTTTCCTCACTGCTGCTGACCAGGCGGACCTCCTTTGCGCCGAACGCCGGTCCGATCACGTCATTATTTTTGAGAATGGTCGGATACGAGGCATCCTCATCGCTTCCGAATTTTTTCACATAACGTTCTTTGGAGGCGCAGGCCGAACGATAGGCGGCCTCGCTGATCCTGTTTCCAAAAATTTCTCTGGCTCTGTCTTCCATTTCTCTCACCTTTCCTGCCTCATGCTTCGCGGATAACGATACCATCGATCAGAATGTTCACGACTTCCTCGAGTGCACGGTTGTAGGTAATCCCGTTTTCCACGAGAACGTCGCGCTGGAAAAACTGCTCCAGCGTTGCCTCGAACATCGTCTTGAACACCGGAATGGAAACCCGGCGGATTTTCCCCTCTTTCATGCCCTTCCTGAGAAGTTCAATCGTTGGTTCCCAGCCGCTCTCCAGGCCTTCCTGCACTTTCGTGTACACATCCGGATATTTGTCCTTCAGTACATAGAGCTTGCGGAAATCAACTGTCTGATACTGTTCCGGCATGGCGCCGAGCAGCTTCCTGAGTTTTTCCACCGTCTCCAGTTCGGGATCATCGTAAATTTCCTTCTCCGTCTCCTTGATCGAGCGAAATACGTATTCCGCCATGGAACGCAGGAGTGATCCCTTGTCCGGAAAGACCGCATAGATCGTTTTTTTACTTCTGTGAATCAGCGCCGCCAGCTCATCCATGGTAAATTTCAGTCCATTCCGGTTGAAAAGCACAATGGTTCCATCCAGAATGTCCTTCCGCACGGCAGTCTCCGTGGAAGTTTTCAGCGTTCTTCTTTCTTCCTGCTTCTGCATTCTTTTTCCTTTCCCGGTTCAGCTGCACTTTTTCCCGCCTGACGGATCAGCTTTCACCCGTCGTTCGGAAACTATATTTGTTAATTCAGTTTCCTTATGAGACCATTATAGTCCTGTTGTTCCAGGCGATTCAAGAAACTAAATTCACAATTTCAGTTTCCAAAATTTGTGCACTTTGGGAGAAGGGATAAATGAGCTTCTCGGATTTTATCCAGTTATCGCGGCGTTCGCCGCACCTCATCAGCATACTTTGCATGTGTGAGGGTGAGGCTGAATCCTCGCATAAAAAGAAGACCCACAGACAGTTTATCTGTCCACGGATCTCCTGTAATGTGAAGCACCACATCACGATTTCTTCTGTGATCATTTTTATGATCTTCCCAGTATCATTTCCTTCACAGCATCATTTCTTATAGTCTTCCAGATTGATCTGCTCCGTCGTCTGCGGATCGTTGCTCTCGGCATTGGCGATGAGCTGATTCAGCTGGACTTCCGTCCCGATAAATTCCGTCGCCATGCATTCATACACAGAATGCTCCGTGCGGAAAAGGAAAAGTCCGTCATCATATACGGTGGTGATCACCGGCGAAGTATGTACATACGTACCATTCTTATACTGTTTGCTCCCCGATACACAGCCAATGAGTTCCCCATTCTCAATTTTCCAGTTTGTCAGTGTCATCATGATCTCCTCAGCTTCTTCCCTCGTTAACTATCTTACATGTTACGCCTGCAGTTTCCACTCCCCCGGGAACTGCATTACTGCCTATGATAAGGCCTTCGCGTGAAAAATCTGTGAACAGACAGATGCCTTATCATTGCAATTGTCTTACAATAAATGTAAATTAAGTATAGTATCTGTTAACGCAAATTTCCACAGGAGATCACTTATGTTTTTATTCGCGTATGCTCTTGCACTCCCCGTCTTTCAGATCGTTTTGTTCTATGCCATCGTCGCTTTTCTGCCGGCAATCCTGCTGCTGCGATATGTCTACAAGCAGGACGCCATAGAAAAGGAGCCGGGATATCTGCTCTGGCAGCTGATCCTCCTCGGAGCTCTCGCCGGTTTTCTATCCATGATCCTGGAATCCGTCGGAGACAGGCTCATTAAGAGCTCTCCTCTTGATCCGGCCAGCATAACCTATCAGGTCGTCTATTACTTCTGCGTCGTTGGTATGGTCGAAGAGGGAACCAAATATATTCTCATGGCATCCCGCACATGGCGTGACCCGAATTTCAACTTCCGTTTCGACGGTATCGTGTATGCCGTCTTTACCTCCCTCGGATTTGCCGCCATGGAGAATCTGCTCTACATCATCAATTACGGGGTTTCCGTAGCACCTTCCCGCGCACTGCTCTCCATCCCGGGACACATGGCATTTGCCGTGCTGTTCGGCGTATTTTACGGACGGGCAAAGCTCGCCCACGACCTCGGCCATAAGGTGCGTCAGGTTGCCGACCTTGTGATCGGCTATGTACTCGCCGTATGCCTGCACGGGACCTATGATACATGCGCCTCTCTCGGCAATGCGGCCTCCACGCTCGTCTTCGTGGCTGTCATTGTCATCGTCTATCTCCTCTGCTTCATCGTTGTCAGAAATGAGGCAAGATCAGACCGGCGCGTGTAATTTAGAAAAACTTTATCTGCAAGACATAGAAAAATCACAAAAACATTTCGTAAAACTCTTTTCAATTTTGTTTTTTTATGGTAATGCTAGATACAGATGTTTTGTTCAGTGTATTTAATTACACACATCAATACTTACTTACAAATACTTCCCATATTTTCATCGCATGGTATGAACGCTGCGTGTACGGCGGCGCGATCTGTTGACACAGATTCATCCGGTCAACGCAGACCGTCAGCGTCCTGAAGCGGATAGCATCACGCAGTTTAGCTAAAGATATATTGTACAGAACGGGCTCATATAGAGTCAGCCCCTGACAAATCGATAGCCGTCATATATGCACTGCTGACAATGACATCTAAGGGAAGACACACAGGCAGAAAGGCAGCAGGAGGTTTTAAACATGGCGAGAACTTCCATCAACACGGAAACGGATGCAAACAAAGCAGAAGAAAACTCATTTGATTTCAAGGATCTGGGACGCAAAATCAAAGTTCTGCGTCTGAAGAAGGGTCTGACACAGAATGAGGTCGCGCAGGCTCTTCACGTGACGCCCGGCTATATCAGCAATGTGGAAAACGACAGAACCGCGATGTCTCTTCGTGTTCTTTCCTATTACGCAAAGCTGATGGGGATCACGCTGGACTCACTTGTCGGTGAGATTGAACCGGAGTATACCGAGACCGCTCTGGATAATGAGCTTCTCTCTGAGATCTCTACCCTGAAAGAAGACGAAAAGAAGAAACTTCTGAAGACGATAAAGCTCTGGAAGAAAACCAGCTGAGAATAAAGCAGCTGGTATATAAGAAAAAACGATCAAAAAATACAGCTGATACCCGATTTCCGTTTCAGGAAAAGGGTATCAGCTTTTTTCTCACATGTCTCAGAGGTAAATCAGAATGTGCCGGCACCCGTCTGACATATGTCGCGGAGACAGCAGATCTCACATTTTGGACTGCGGGCTGTACATACCGTCCGTCCGTGCAGGACAAGCCTGTGGCAGAAATTATTGCCCTCCTCCGGCGGGATGATCGCACGCAGCTGCTTCTCCACCTTATAGGGATCCTTCTCCCCGTCCGTGAGGCCGATCCGTCCGGACAGTCTTATGCAGTGCGTATCCGTGACAATGGCAGGCTTTCCGTACACATCTCCGAGTACCAGATTTGCGCTTTTTCTGCCGACACCCGGAAGCTTCAGCAGCTCTTCCATCGTATCCGGCACCTGATCATGATATTCATAATGGAGCATTTTCATGCAGGCTGAAATATCCCGTGCCTTGCTCGGGCCCAGACCGCACGGGCGCACGATTGCCTCAATCTCCGCCGGATCCGCCGCCGCCAGGGCAGCCACCGACGGAAACCTCGCGTACAGCTGAGGTGTCACCTGATCCACGCGTTTATCCGTGCACTGTGCGGCAAGCCGCACACTCACCAGAAGCTGCCACGGCTCACCGTAATCCAGCGTGCACTGTGCGTCGGGATATTCCTTTTTCAGGCGCCTGATCACCTCAAGCGCCCGCTCTTCCTTCGTCATCATTCGTTCATCCACTTATTTTACGACAAAGTTCAGGATCTTGCCCGGCACATAGATCTCCTTGACGATATTTTTACCCTCCAGGAATCTCTGTACATTCGGCTCCTTCTTTGCCTCGGCGAGCGCATCATCCCGTGCCATGTCAACCGGAATCTCAATGACGCCACGGACCTTGCCGTTGACCTGCACGCCGATCTTCTTCGTCGCGTCGACGGTCTTCTTCTCATCATAGGTCGGCCATGCGGAAAGCGTGCAAAACGTCCTGCCATCCGGATTCATGCCCTCATACTGCCAGATTTCCTCGCAGATATGCGGTGCAAACGGTGAGAGCAGCTTGATGAAGGTAATAAGATCATCCTTCGTGATGGAACCGGCCTTGTAAAACTCATTGATCAGGCCCATCATGGCTGCAATGGCCGTATTGAACTTCATGTTTTCGATGTCTTCGGACACCTTGCGGATCGTCTTGTGGAGCGATACCTCAATGGCCGGATCTTCCTTCTCCGCCGTGGCAATATCCGTGAGACCTGCCACACGGTCGAGAAAACGCTTGCAGCCGCGGAGAGACTCATCATTCCACGGTGCGGCGCTGCCGTAATCGCCCATGAACATGACATAGGTGCGCAGCGTATCGGCACCGTACTGGCTGACGATATCCAGCGGGTCGATGACATTGCCCTTCGACTTCGACATTTTTTCGCCGTCAGCACCGAGGATCATGCCCTGATAGGTACGCTTCGCGTACGGCTCCGGTGTGTTGACCTCGCCGATGTCGTAGAGGAAATGATGCCAGAACCGGGAGTAAAGCATATGACGGGTCACATGCTCCATGCCGCCGTTGTAATGGTCTACCGGCATCCAGTAATCGATCTTCTTCCGGTCTGCAAACGCCTTGTCATTATGCGGATCGCAGAAACGCAGGAAATACCATGACGATCCCGCCCACTGCGGCATCGTATCGGTCTCACGCTTTGCATCGGCGCCGCACTTCGGGCACTTGCAGTTGACAAACGACGGGATCTTCGCCAGCGGCGACTCGCCGTCCGTTCCGGGCTCAAAGTTCTTCACCGGCGGAAGCTCCAGCGGAAGCTCATCCTCGGGAACGAGCACATCGCCGCAGTTCGGGCAGTGAATGATCGGGATCGGCTCACCCCAGTATCTCTGGCGGTTGAAAGCCCAGTCCTTCATCTTGTACTGAACACCCTCGTGGCCGATGCCCTTTGCCTTCAGCTCCTCGAGCATCCGGGCGATCGAGTCTTTCTTGTTCGTATAGCCGTTCAGGAAGTCCGAGTTGATCATCTCGCCGTCGCCGGTCCAGGCTTCCTTTTCCACATCGCCGCCCTTGATGACGGGGATGATATCGCAACCGAATTTCTTTGCAAAGTCATAGTCACGCTGATCGTGTGCCGGCACAGCCATGATCGCACCCGTGCCGTATCCCATCATGACGTAATCGGCAATGAAGATCGGGATCTCCTTGCCGCTGACCGGATTCACCGCGGTCAGGCCGTTGATTTTTACACCGGTCTTGTCCTTGACGAGCTGTGTTCTCTCGAACTCGGTCTTCTTCGCACATTCCGCACGGTAATTGAGCACTTCGTCCCAGTTGCTGATGCGGTCCTTGTATTTGTCAAGGATCGGATGCTCCGGCGCCACGACCATGAAGGTTACGCCGAAAAGCGTATCGCAGCGCGTCGTGTAGATTTCGAGCTTATCATTGGTGCCGCTGAGGCCGAAGTTCACGAATGCGCCTGTGGAACGGCCGATCCAGGTGATTTCCTGCTGCTTTACGCTCGCCGGATAATCCACGTGGTTCAGGCCCTCCAGGAGCTTGTCCGCGTACTGGGTGATGCGGAGGAACCATACATTTTTGGAGAGCTGGATGACATCGTTGTGGCAGATATCGCACTTGCCGCCCTGAGAGTCCTCATTGGAGAGAACGACCTTGCAGTGCGGACAGTAGTTAACGAGCGTCTTCGAGCGGAACACAAGGCCATGCTCAAAGAGCTTCTCGAAGATCCACTGCGTCCACTTGTAGTAATCCTTGTGCGAGGTAGCGAAGACACGATCCCAGTCAAAAGAGAATCCGACCTTCTTCAGCTGATCGGAAAAATGAGCGATGTTCTTCTCCGTAATGTCATGCGGATGCGTATTGGTCTTGATCGCGTAATTCTCGGCCGGCAGACCGAAGGAGTCAAAGCCGATCGGGAAGAGGACATTATAGCCCTGCATTCTGCGCTTTCTCGAAAGGACCTCGATGCTGGAGTAAGCCTTGATATGACCTACGTGCATGCCCGCTCCTGACGGATAAGGGAACTCCACCAGCCCGTACCACTTGGGCTTTTTGGAAAAATCTACGGCCTCGAATGCCTTGTTGTCCTCCCAGGCCTTCTGCCATTTCGGCTCGATCTCTTTGAAATCGTATTTCATTGTCTGTTACCACCTTTCCTGTCATCCGGCTGTGTCATACGATTCTGCGCCGGCAGACCTGACTGATATTCGCAGCTGCTGATTCGCTGCGATGTATACGATGTATAAATCTGCAGCTGCATATGCTCTGTGATGTGCATATCTGCAGCAGCCCAAACTCTGCGATATGCAGAATATCTGCAGTTGTTCATCCTCTGCAAATATGTTATGCAGGATATCTGCAGTTGTTCACCCTCTGCAATATATCATGAACTTTCCGCCCGCAGATAGATCTGAAAGGCGCCGCCGCGCTCTCCCATAATGTCAACACGGGAATTGATATAAGCCAGTTTGCTTTTCAGATAATTGATGTACAGCCAGACGATGTCCTTCTGTGATTCGGCATCCTCCGGCAGATCTTTTTCATCCGCCCATACGTGTTCGATCAGATACTCCGTCGACAGCTCTTTATCACGGTTCAGGATGAGCGTCTGCATCAGCTCAAGCTCCCTGACGGAGAGCCGGACGGTATTTTCAGATGTGAGTTCCTGAGATTCGGCATTGAGAACAATGTCTCCGCACTTCAGCTCCGTGGTGCTGTACGCGGTTCTCCGCCTCGTCATTGCTTTTACACGGGCGATCAGTTCTTTCATGGCAAACGGCTTAGTCAGGTAGTCATCGGCACCGGAATCGAGTCCCTCCACCCGGTCGTCGATCTCCGACTTTGCCGTCAGCATCAGTACCGGCGTCACGATGTTGCGGGACCTGAGCTCCTTCAGCACCGTCATGCCGTCCATCTTCGGCATCATGATGTCCAGAATAATGGCATCATAGCCGTTTTTTTCTATGAGATCCAGTGCTTCCTCGCCGTCATAAGCAGAATCCACAGCATACCCCTGCATCGTGAGCACAGCCGTTTCCGCGCGGTTCAGATCTCTGGTATCTTCCGCGAGTAATATCTTCATTTTGTCCTCGATGAAAAATTCAACACAGCATGAAACATCTGCATCGTCCATGCAAATTGTTTTCCGGGCGCAGTACGCACGCCCGAAAACCGCCTGCTCGTCAACGTTTCATGCGTTTATTCCGGCAGCTCGTCACGGTAGATCATGTTGCGCAATGTCTGCATCGACATGTCCGTCGCAGCCAGTTCATCCGCGCAGCGTTTCAGCTCACGAACGAGAAGGTCGGTATTCGCCGCCGGATTCTTTTTATATTTCAGATGGTGTTCCAGTGCAGCCCAGGTATCCATGGATATGGTTCTGAGCTGGATCTCAGCAAAATATGCGTCGTCCACTCTCAGGATCATATGATAGCTGCGATAGCCGTTGGGCTTGGCGTGACGAATATAATCTTTTTCCTGCACAACCGTACAGTCAGGCATGGCCGCCAGATAGTCGCGGATCGTATACACATCCTCCACGAAGGCACAAACAATGCGAAGTCCAATCGCATCCGTGAGCACGCCGAGCGCCGATTCCTCGGTCTCAGGGAGCCCCTTGCGGCGACACTTCTCACGCATGCTCTCCTCCGATTTGATACGGGAGAGACAGTGCTCCACCGGATCACTGCCGTACTTCTTCTTCAGTTCCTCCCGGATCTCCGAGATGCGATCCTCCAGCCGTTTCATGACGTCCTGCATCTGCGGGAGGTTGTCGCCATATATGCTCTCAGCCATCAATAACTTTCCTGTCAAATAAACTACTATATACCATATTCACAGTGGCCGAATCATTCCATGCCATCATGCTGTATTCACGATGGCCGGACCGTTCCATACCATCATGCCATATTCTCACTCCACGCCTTAATGCCACATTCAATGATTATAGCAAATCTGTTCACGGAATCAACCTCCCGGCCGAATCAGCACGGATCAAAAGTCATTGTCAACTCTCTGAAAGCCCCCGGAATACATGGAGACTTCCAGCCCCGACAGAGCGATGAGCACCTGGGAGTCCCCATGTATTCCGGGGCTCCGGCAGCGGCTGAACAGTATTAAGCGTGAGCCGGATATACAACTTGTATAATTCCACACAATCGCAATACTATTTTCTTGTAGAAACGTCATAAATCAACATTTAATATGTTGTTTTATGTTGTTTTTATGTGGGATTGATGCTATATTACAGATGAAACGAAGAATTGATCACTTCTCGGAAAGGAAGGATATACGATGAAGGTTCTTGATACAAAATTTATGCGTGGATTTATCAAAATGGCTGATGACGGCTATAAACAGGGCTGGCATGAAAGAAACGGCGGAAACCTCTCGTACCGCCTGAAGCCCGAAGAAGTGGAGGACATTCGTCCCCGTCTGAACGATAACAAGGACTGGGTTCCGATCGGCTGCTCTGTACCGGACCTGGCAGGTGAATTTTTCCTCGTGACAGGTACCGGCAAGTATTTCAGAAACATCGCCGTCGACCCCGAAGCCTGCCTCGCGATCATCGAGCTCGACGACAAGGGTGAGAATTACCGCATCCGCTGGGGTCTCGTTGAAGGCGGCGGTCCTACCAGCGAGCTTCCCACCCATCTGCTGAATCATGAGGTAAAAAAGAAACTGACAGACGGCCGTTACCGCGTGATCTACCACGCACACACGACAAACATCATTGCCCTGACCTTCATCCTTCCGCTGAAGGACGAGGTCTTCACAAGGCAGCTCTGGGAATCCGCAACAGAGTGCCCTGTCGTCTTCCCTGACGGCGTCGGCGTCCTTCCGTGGATGGTGCCTGGCGGCAAGGAGATCGGTATTGCGACCAGCAAGCTGATGGAAAAATATGACATCGTCATCTGGGCGCATCACGGCATGTTCTGCGCCGGCGAGGATTTCGACCTCACCTTCGGCCTGATGCACACCGTGGAGAAATCCGCAGAGATCCTGCTGAAGGTTCTCTCCGTAACACCGAACAAACTGCAGACGATCACCGCACAGAATCTCAGGGAGGTGGCAGAAGGCTTCCATGTGACGCTGCCGGAGCGGTTTCTTTACGAGAAATACGACTAATCAGATGCTTGATTCACACCCCAATACAAGATGAAACAAACTGCCCGGTTGCTTCGCAGCTCCTGTGGCATACAGTAAAAGCCGGTCCTCCGCTGCTGCAGATGCAGCACGGAGAGCCGGCTTTTCTATGTCTGCTCTTTTGTTTTCCGGACAATTGTCTGCGATATGAAAAGTTTATGCAGGCACTCAGCTTTCGGTCACGTGTTGCACAAAATCCAGCACTGCCTTCGTGTACCGCTCCGTATCGATGCAGTAGCTCACACCGTGCATGGCGCCCTCGAAGATTTCCAGCCGACATTCCGAGCGGCAGCAGCTGCAGATTTCTCTGCTCATCTCACAGGGAACGAAGCGGTCTTCCGTACCGTGGATCAGCAGAACCGGAATATCCGTATGCTTCACCGCTTCCAGAGAGCTCGAGGCATTGGGATCAAAATGTGCAAACAGCCTGGCCGCCATATACACAAAGGGCCAGGCGATTTTTCCGGACACCCCCTTGTCCTCCGCCACCTTGCAGATGATGGAGCGGGGCGAGGCAAAAGCGGAATCGGCGATGATTCCCTTCACCTGCTCCGGCAGCTTCAGATCCGAGGCCATCAGCACGACCGCGCCGCCCATGGAGACGCCGGACAGGATGATCTCCGTATCCCTGCCGCAGTGATCCAGTATCCAGTCACACCACGTCAGAACATCATACCGTTCCTTCACGCCGAATGTGATCTGATGTCCGCCGCTCAGTCCGTGCGCACGCTCGTCCACCAGCAGAATGTTGCAGCCGTTCTCCCGCGCGATCTTGTGGGCGCCCGCCATGTCCCTTAAGGATCCGCCCTTCCATCCGTGAAACATCAGAATGACCGGAGCGCCCGGGCGGATGTCATACCAGCGCGCGAAGAGCTTCAGGCCGTCAAAAGATTCCGTCGTCACATCACGACAGGGAACCCTGACAGCCGCCTCGACCAGCGCTGTCATCTGGTCCCGTATCACGTCGTACTGCGTACCGGCAGGAAGCTTATAGCGTGCATTTTTCGCCGCGTCCGAATTGCAGAACGCCATCATGTAAATACCATACTCGATCAGCAGAAGCAGGATCAGCAGCGTGATCAGAATTACCATCAGGATGATCATGCCGGCATTCACTCGTTAAAAATATGAAAATGATTATACGTCAGGCACTCCTCCAGTTCCGGAAGCTCCTGCGTGTGAATGATCGCGATCGGCATGGAACGGGTCCGGTCATAGGAGATGTAGAGGTAGTCGATATTGGTGTTGCTGTCCTCGATTGCCTTCAGCACCGCATTCAGGCCGCCGGGCGTGTCATCCATCTCCACACCGAGCACATCATCACAGTGCACCTGATAGCCCGCGTCCTTCAGCGCCTTTGCCGCCTTCTCCGAATCATCCACGATCATGCGCACGATACCGAACTCCGCACTGTCATTGGTGACGAGCGCGATGATATTCACATCGGCCTCACGGATCGCATCGGTGATCCGGCGCATGGCGCCCTTCGTATTTTCCGCAAAAACAGAGATCTGCTGTACCATTTATTTTTCCTCCAAGAATTATTCTGAACGTAACGATAAAACTGTATGCCAGTCAAAAAGCAATTGTCAAGGGTTTACCTCTTTTGTATAATTACTTTTGCATCCCGAAAACATCATTCAGACAGAACTGCAGTACGAAAAGGAGATAAACCGACATGTACAGTGATCTGATGGATACGATTGGATTCGTTGCAGAGAAAGACCCGGAGGTCGGCGGAGCCATGGAGCGTGAGCTCGGACGCCAGCGCGATACGATCGAGCTGATCGCCTCTGAGAACATTGTTTCCCCCGCCGTCATGGCCGCCATGGGAAGCGTACTCACGAACAAATACGCTGAGGGCTATCCGGGAAAGAGATACTACGGCGGATGCCAGTTTGTTGATGAGGTAGAGGAAATCGCAAGACAGCGCGCCTGCCAGCTGTTCGGCGCAGAGCACGCAAACGTGCAGCCGCACTCCGGCGCACAGGCCAATACTGCCGTATACTTCGGACTGCTTCAGCCCGGCGACAAGATCATGGGCATGAACCTCTCCGAGGGCGGACACCTCACCCACGGATCACCCGTGAATATTTCCGGTAAGTATTTTAACGTCGTTGCCTACGGCGTTGATCCGGAGACCGGACGCATTGATTATGACAAGCTGATCGAGACCGCAGAGCGCGAGAAACCGAAGCTGATCATTGCCGGTGCTTCCGCTTATCCGCGCATCATCGATTTCAAAAAATTCCGTGAGGCAGCTGATGCCTGCGGCGCTATCCTGATGGTTGATATGGCGCATATCGCAGGTCTTGTGGCGGGCGGTCTTCATCCGAACCCGGTGGAATATGCCGACATCGTCACCACGACGACGCACAAGACGCTCCGCGGACCCCGCGGCGGCCTGATCCTCTGCAAAGAGGAATATGCAAAAGCGATCGACAAGGCTGTTTTCCCGGGCACCCAGGGCGGTCCTCTGATGCATGTCATCGCCGGCAAGGCCGTATGCCTCGGCGAAGCCATGAAGCCTGAGTTCAAGACCTATGCGCAGAACATCGTCACCAATGCAAAGGCTCTGGCTGACGGCCTGCTGAAGCGCGATGTAAAACTGGTTTCCGGCGGCACGGACAATCACCTGATGCTCGTTGATCTCTCCGATATGGATCTGACCGGAAAGGTTCTTCAGAACAATCTCGACGAGATCCACATCACGGCCAACAAAAATACCGTACCCGGCGAGAAGAGAAGCCCGTTCCAGACCTCCGGTCTCCGTCTCGGCACACCTGCTGTGACAACGAGAGGCATGAAGGCTGAGGATATGGATGTGATCGCGGAGTGCATCGCGGATTCGATCTATGACTTTGAGGGAACGAAGGATGCGTCTGCGGCGAAGGTGCAGGCGCTTGTGCAGAAGTATCCGCTGTATCAGTAAAACACACGCACTACAACGACAGCTTCCACAGTGACCGTCTCACTGTGGAAGCTGTCTGTTTGTGTGGGCCTGCAGGTAACAAGCCCGACAGATGTCGCACTCAGCCGATCTTCTCAACCTGAGTCTTTCCGAGGATATCCTCAAACACAGGCTGCTCGAAATCGCCGGTGTTGGGCGACATGGCATTGGCGGATGCGACGGATGATGCATATTTGAGTGCTTCTGCCGGGTCCATGTGACGCTCGAACGCGACTGCGAAGCCACCGATCATGGAGTCGCCGCATCCTACGGTGTTGACTACCTTGAGCTTTGGCGTGCGTGCACGGTAGATACCGTTGTCGCACACAAGGACGGAGCCGTCTCCGCCAAGGGAGATGACCACGTATGCTACGCCGGCTTCATGAATTTTCTTCGCGTAGCTGATTGTTTCCTCTCCGGATGTGATCTTGATATCGAACAGTGCTTCGATCTCATCTTTGTTCGGCTTTACCAGATCCGGGCAGGCCTCGATGCCCTTCTTCAGGGATTCACCGCTTGTATCCAGGATGACTGTTTTTCCCGCTTCCTTAGCCAGACGGATCAGCCCGGCATAGGCATCTTTTCCAATGCCTTTCGGCAGGCTTCCGGACATCGCGACGACGTCGCTTTTGCTGATGCATGCCGGAAAACTTTTTTCTTTGAATTCCTTCCACTCTTCCGGACGGATTTCAAATCCGGGCTCCAGATATTCCGTGGAACCGTAACCGGGATCCAGAATATTGATGCAGCTTCTCGTCTCGCCGCTGCAGTGGTAAAAATTCTCCGGAACACCGTCCTCTTTCAGGAGAGCGGTCAGATAGGAACCGTTGAATCCGCCGACAAAGCCGCCGGCCAGCACTTCGCTGCCGCAGAGCCGCACGATTCTCGCTACGTTCAGCCCCTTGCCGCCCGCCGTGTTGTGTACGCGGCCTACGCGCATGACCGTTCCGTTTTCAATTTTGTTCTCCATGAAATAAGCTTTGTCGATTGACGTGTTGAGTGTGATCGTTGTGATCATAGCCTTCTCCCTTCCTTTTTCACTGTCTGCCGCTGCTGTCAGCGACGTATTACACCCTTTATCCGGGCTGATGCAGCTCACTGTCCGATCGCTGCATAAGCATCCTGCAGTACCGTTGTCGTACCATTATAGATACTGCATTCATAGATCACATCATCGATGCCGTACTCCGATTCCAGCTTTGACACCGTATCTGTTGTATCATATCTGGGGTCGATCCAGTAAATATTTTCATAATGATCGACCAGCCACGGGATAAAAGCATTGCCGTACGAATCCTTGACGACAAGAACCGAGCTGCCATCCTGTATGGCATCATTATGGGCATAGCTGAACGGATTGTCCCCGCCCGTAAAGGCGTCGTATTTGGTCGATGCATCCGCGTTCGAAACGTCACCGATGATCCACCAGTTGGTTTTTGTCCCGTCGGCGGAAACGAATGTCATGTCGTTTGTTCCGTTCGGCTTCCACGTATGGACCGTGTCGGGATTCGATGCCAGCGCGGGTGCCTGATTGCTCTCAGAGTAATAGCTTCCCAGGAATCCCGGATAATCCGTCTCTGTGAATTCGGACAGTTCATGCGGTGTGATACCCTTCACAGAACAGAATGCCCGATATGCGTAATAGGAACCGAGCTGCGTCCAGTGATGATCGGTATGATAGTAAATGTACTCGTTCTTATGATCTTTCAGGGCTGTGCAGACATCAATGGTCTTAATGCCATCTTCCAGGCCGCTGTAAATATAGTTTATGGCATCACCATCATAATTTGCGCCAAGGCTCTCCAGTGTTGCCTTATTCAGCTCGACAGCAGAACCGTTGGGAACGATCATCAGATACATGTTCGCCTTATCATGAATCTTATCATAAATCTGGTTAAACGTGCTGATCATCTGATCAGCCTGGTCCTGATGGAAATAATACAGTCCATAGCCGTTATTTCCGGAAATATAGATATCCCCCTGCAGATCCATGGCCGCCACTGTCGTGTCCTCTGTATCTTCCGTGTTCCCTGCATCTGCCGTATTCGCCGCATCTTCCGTATTCTGTGTGTCGGCCGTATTCCCTGCGTCTGCCGCATTTCCCGCATCTGCCGTATTCCCTGCACCTGCATTCTCTGTGGCCTCTGTATTCTGAGGCGCATCCACCGATACGGAAACAGAGGTCTCCGTCTTATCAGACGCATCAGAAGATGTTGCCAGTACGGACTCGTCCGCAGATGCCGGGATATTCTCCCGCGCTGCCGTACTGTCCCTGCGGATCAGTTGTTCCGAGCGTATGCCATAGAGATTCTTAAATTTCATGAATCCGGCGATCATGGATTCCCGCAGCGGGTAGGTATCCGCATACCAGGTTGAGATCCCGCTGAAAAAATCACCGTCCAGAAAACTTTCTGTCGTAAACGTGGGGAATTCCGTGAGTTTACGTTTTTCCAGTACCGATGTATCCGGCCTTGCAGGCCACACCAGTCCAATCACAAAAAACACGAACAGCACGATGATAAACAACCGGATGCGAAGCAGTCCGGATACCTCTGTCAAGTGCCGTTCACGGCTCTCTCTCTTTTTCTCCCACTGTTTTCTTCGCGCTGACAGCTCCTGCAGAGCATCCAGCCGCACGCCGTCCCACGAAGCCGGGGTTTCCGTATGAAGAATGTCGTCTTCATCCGCTGCACTGCTCTGCGTCAGCCAGGCTTTCGTATGGAGAATGTCATTTCTGTCATTTGTTTTTATGTCATGCTCTGTTTCATGCTCATCTGTATAGTTCATGTCAGCAGCTTCACCTTCAATATCAGAATCTGAAATACAGGAAAGGATTGTAGCTGTCTCCGGCGAGTGCCATCGCCGACAGGACAAGCAGCAGCGTCGGATAGATCACATCCCACACAGCCAGCACGCTCCGAAGCCGCTCCTTCCCACTGACAGCTCCTCTGATTTTCTCCATCAGCTTCACGCCGAACGGTGTGCATGCCACACAGCAGAAGATCAGGAAAAAAATATAATTTTTGAACGTAATGCCGACAGAAGTACTGTAAAACGCATTGCCGTTCATGCAGAACAGTCCCTTGAGCACAACCTCAAGGCTGGCTCTGTCCGTAAAACGGAAAATGATCCATCCCACATACACGATCAGAAGGACGACCGGACGACTGATTGCCGCCGGCACTTTATTCCAGCGGTCTCTTCCGATGATGTAGCGTTCGATCATCAGCAGCACGCCGTATCCGAGGCCCCAGATGACAAAATTCCAGCTCGCGCCGTGCCAGAGTCCCGTCAGGCTCCAGATGACCAGAAGGTTGAAAATCTGACGTCCCAGCGAACACCGGCTGCCTCCGAGCGGTATATACACGTAATCCCGGAAGAACATACTCAGCGATATATGCCATCTGCGCCAGAATTCCGTCACGGACCGCGAGATATACGGATAATTGAAATTCTCCCGGTAATGCAGTCCGCACATCAGGCCCATACCGATCGCCATGTCGGAATAGGCGGAAAAATCCAGGTAAATCTCCAGCATATAGGCCAGCGAGCTGAGCATCACGCCGGTCGCAGGTACAGTGGCCATTTCTGCCGCCGTTCCCGTCAGCAGCGTATCCGCCAGCGTCGCACAGCCATTGGCCAGCAGTGCCTTCTTGGCAAGTCCGATGGCAAAACGGCTCACGCCCCGGCTGATCTCCCCGGTCTTCGTTGTCCTTTTCTCCAGATCCGATGCGATATCCTTATACCTGACGATCGGTCCCGCAATACACTGATGAAAAAGCGATGCATACAGAAGCAGCATCCAGTATTTATGCTGTGCTTCCGTATCTCTTCGATAGACATCGACCACATAGGAAATCAGCTGAAAAGTATAGAAGGAAATTCCGATCGGCAGCGCGATCTGCGGAATGATTTCCGGCAAACCGGTAAATTTTTTAAACGTGGTCAGGAAAAATCCTGTGTATTTGAAAATGCCGAGGATCGCCAGACAGGCCGCCACTGTGATGATCATGGCCGCCTTATGCCCGTTCTTCGTACGGGTCTGCTCGATGCGCAGCGCACCGACCCAGCAGATGGCCGCCATTCCCATCAGAAGGAGCAGGTAGCGCGGTCCGCCCCAGGCGTAGAACACCAGTGAAAAAATCAGCATGGCAATGTTCTTGTGGCGCGGATTTCTCAGAACGACCTGCGATATGATATTCAGGACCAGAAAAAAGAACACAAAAAACAGACTGGAAAAAACCAATGCGGCTCCTTTTCACCTATGCTGAAATCAGCATCTCTCCCAGGCGATGCAGGTTTGCTATGGTCATTAAGTCAACGTGAACCATCATACAATAATTGCCCGCATGGTTCAAATCATTTTCCACCATTTCAGAAGTTTCAACAGGCATTTCATTTTTCCGGGAAGCGCAGAAATAAAAACGCCTCATGGGTATTATCCCGTCATTGCAGCATTCGTCTCACCTCATCACATGACACACCTGCATGTGTGAGGGGCAGCCTCATGGCTTGCATAAAACAAAGACCGGCTCTGCTCATGGCAGAACCGGCCCGAATAATTGCTGATTCAACGGAAAGTTCAGATATCTGCTTTCCAGAGTCCGTGAAGATTGCAGTACTCATATACTGCCTTCGGCTTTTCACCGTCAGCTATTACGAAGACAGCCTCCGGCGCCGCTCCAACGGTCAGATCCTTCTTCTGGAAACCGTTTTCCGTCTCCAGAACGATAAACTCGATATGATGCTCAGGGAGCATCGGGTGAGCCACAGATCCCACCTTTACTGTCACGGTATTCCCGGAGATCTCAACTACCGGTACATGTTTCTCAGTTGCAGCATCTGTCGTGTTCGCGATGAGCTCTTTCATCTCTGTGCCGCAGCACTTCGGCGTGCAGGCTGTTTTCTCACCGAGAAAAGTAATAAAGTTTCCGCATCCTTCACAACGATAAAATAACATAGATATTCCCTCCTTTTTCATGCCGGCAGCTTTCTGCTGTTCCGGTCTTACATATATTTTTCAGGCGAGAACTTCGCACGCCCGCAGTTACCGGTATTTCACTGCGT
This sequence comes from uncultured Eubacteriales bacterium, assembly GCA_900318405.1. GTDB lineage: Bacteria > Bacillota > Clostridia > Lachnospirales > Lachnospiraceae > Bilifractor. The sequence goes on from ONKP01000013.1 coordinate 29,456, forward strand.
TATCTCTCCCCTGCTCAGGTGCAGAGGCCAGGCTGTACTTCTCACATCAGTTATACACGACGACTTTTGTGCCACGCGGGATATTATCATAAATCCACTTGGCATTCTCGATGGCCAGACGCACACAGCCGTGGGACACCGCCACGCCGAGCCGTCCGTCCATGATACTGGTCTGTGATCCCGGATAGTAGAGCACAGAGTGGAACAGGTAATTCCCGTAGATCTGCGTTGCATACCAGCAGGTGTAGCCGTGACCGAACGACGGCTGTTTGATTCCTACCGTAAATACTCCGTGTACGGTCGGTGTCGCTGCGGCTCCGTTGCCACAGGCATAAGACTGTGCCCGTTTCCAGTTATTCTGAGAGCCGTAATAAACATTGACCAGATGCCGTCCGCAGTTCACAAGGATGAGATACGGCGTGCTGCTCGCGTAACCGGCTGCCCTGGCGTCCATCTCGTCCACCGGAACCGGCTTTGGTTCCACACTGTAGTCAATGGCTTCGGTGCTGACATCCTCAGCGGTCTGTACCATCCGGAATCTCTGTGCACCGGTGCCGTTCCAGGAATACTGCTGCACATTGGCTCTGTTTTCTGTACTGCCGTTGGCTATATCCAGCACTTTGCTGCTGTTGGCATTGATGAAGGAAAATGTACCGTCCCCATTGTCGCGCACAATCCAGCTCTGCGCCATGGTCCCGTTATTTCTGTACTGCTGGACGTTGGCCGCATTTGCGGTGCTGCCGCTCTCCACGTCCAGGTAATGGCGCGAATTGGCATTTTCGATTGTCACAAAGCCATTTCCCAGGTCATGAACGATAAACTTCTGCGCTCTTGTACCATTCTGGTCGTAGATCTGAAGGTTGGCCTCCATTTTTCTCGAACCGTTGCTGATATCCAGTGTTTTGTCCGATGCAGAACTTACGATAAAATATTCGCCGCTGACCGGTGCTGTGTAGTTCACCCGTGAAGCAATGAATTTCTGTGCCGCTGTGCCGTTCTTCCGGTAGATCTGAACATTGGTGCCCGCAGCCGAGCTGCCGTTTGCGGCATCCAGTGCCTTATCCGGTGCCTCGGCGGGAACGATGTAGCAGGTGCCGTCGCCCGTATTCCGGATGTACCAGCGTTGGTTGATGCCATTGCTGTTATTCTCCTGATGCACATTGCTGCCCGACTGTCCGCCGTTTCCATCCACACCGACAGTCATGCCGGAATTGAAAGATGTCACGCGCCAGGAGTTGCCCCCTGCCGACGTCAGGATGAATTTCTGTGCATTGGAACCATTGCCCGGATAGAGCTGCAGGTTCCCGCCGTCTTCCATGGATGCACTGCTGATATCCAGATTCACGGAAGAATTGACAGCCGTGGCGAAAGTATAGACACCATCAGAAAAATTCGTATAAGCATCCGAAGATGTCAGGAACTGGAACAATTGTGCAGCCGACTGATTAGGTGTATAAAGCCATGCATTTGTTCCATTGTCTGTACTTCCGTAGCAGATGTCCACTGCAAGCCCGTTCAGCACGGAAATGATCTTGTATCCGCTGCCATTTTTGACGATGTACCATCTCTGGCCGTCAGAACCATCGGAAGCGGACTGCTCCAGATTCGTTCCCGGGGTGCTGCCGTTTCCTGCCGCATGCAGACTCTTTCCGGAATTCACATTGACGATCGAGTAAGACTTTTTTTCCTCATCCCAGGCCACATTGAATTTCTGCGCTCTTGTGCCATTGGCGTCATAGAGCTGCACATTGGCTCCGTCAGCCGTGCTGCCGCCACTGATATCCAGCGCTTTAAAACCCTCGACGCCCGACATGATCACATAGGTACCATCCTGCACCGTCTTCTCATAGGTCGGAGCTGAAACAATCTCTGTCTGATCGTCAGCGTCGGCGGCGGATACCTGTGCATCCTCCGGCTGTGCCTCGCTGCTGTCAGATGAAGTCTTCACTTCTTCGGGCTGTACTTCGCTGCTGTCAGCGGAAACCTTTGTTTCTTCCGGCTGTACTTCGCTGCTGTCGGCTGAAGCCTTTGTTTCTTCCACCTGTGTACTGCTGCTCTTCAGCGATACATCATCTGCCTTCGTCCAGTAATGCCCTGTATTCCTGCGGCATCTGCCGCCCTGACATTTTGTGGCTGAGCTGCGACAAGAACCCCGCCGAAGCAGGCTGCCGCCAGCCACAGGCCAAACTTTCCTCTCATATCTGTCCCCCTTTTTATTTTCTGTCCGCCGCAGCGGGAAAATACCGCAGTTTCCAGATATTTTATTGCTCAAAGCTAAATGTGAGTATTAATAGTATGATACCCGGATCGCTACGCGCTGTTCTCATACCATCTTAGCATAGTGCATACTGCCGGACAAGACAGGCTGCATGCGATTGCTTTTCGCAATCACTGGTATACAGATGTCCTGTAAGTTTATCATCAGCTCGATCAGTACAGCAGGCTGTGCCCGGTGGCCAGCTCGCCGGCCTGTGCAGCCCGGTGCAGGAAGGTGATGCCCTGCGCTCTGGTGCAGGTTTTCCCCGGACCGAAGGTTCCGTCCGAAAATCCGGATGTGATCTGATTTCCCACACCCCACCGGAGCGGTTCATAATAGAAGACCGGATTCTCTGCGTTATTTGGCACATCCTTGAAGGAAACGCTGGCCAGATTGTCTGTACTGCCGAACTTCTGCGCCGCCCGGTACAGGAAAGTGACCACCTGCGCCCGTGTGACAGGATCATCCGCCGAGAATGTCGTATCTGTCGTGCCGCTGGTAATCCCATTGCCATATGCCCAGGCGATCTGTTTCGCGAAGGTATCTCCGTCGGATACGTCTGTGAACGGCTCCGTGTACGTCTGATCTGTACCAAACATATTGCCGTTCTCATCGTCTGTCGCTGCGTGTACATAGTACCGGTACAGAAAGGCAACCATCTGTCCGCGGGTGATAGTGTCATTCGGCCCGAACAGAGTATCGGTCTTACCATAGGTAATCCCGTATTCCCGCGCCCAGGATATTGCCTGATAATAGGAGCTTGACCTGGATACATCGGTAAATGCCGGCGTGCCTGTGGTTGACGTAGTTGTAAAGGCCTTAACCCGCAGATTTCCGTCATAGCCGAATTTTTTCATATCCACCCAGCTATTGGAGTAAGCCAGAAAGCTCTGGCCTTCTTCGATAACGGCAGTGTACTTGACCGTACCGGACGTATCACTGCCCTTACTCTCCCGCTGAAGCGCGGCCTCATTTCCGTTGACTCCGGTGATGCTGACCACTACGGAGAATGTCTCTCCTTTTGACAGGTACACCCTTGTGCTGAGCGGTATCTGATAATATCCGCTGAATGCATAGCCCAATCGGCTGCCGGGTTTGGTGGTGATCTGCGAAACTTTTGATCCGCTCTCCGGATTCGCGGCATCAGTCAGATTTGTATAAATTGTCACGGTGCAGGTTTCGACGTTTGCCGGCAGATAGATTCCAATCGCACCGAGTGTCTCGGCATCTCTCTTCGCCTTAAAAATATTGGCGGCCTTTGACACATTATTATTTTTGCCGCCCTGTCTGTATGTTATGCCCGTCGTACCATAGCTGCCGTCATACTGATAGTTGTTGTCGTACTGTGTCGCTGTCTCGTAATCGGCCGTATACAGCGTATCTGCCAGCGAAGCATCGTAATACGAAATCCAGAAATAGCCGTCGGTTCCGAAGCCGGTGCCATAACTGTTCCGGCAGAGCCATGCCCCGTTACCAGAAGGAAGCTGGGAAAAATTCGTGCTGGCAAAATTATCATTCCAGCCTACGATCTCAACTGCATGATTCGGTGTCGTTTCGGTACAGTAATAGGCATTATTTGTTTTGTTCAGGTAAGAGCTCCTGTAACACAATGACGTACATACGCCGCCGAGTTTCAGGATCGCCTGTTTGACCTCCTCATACCCGTCGGAACCGTCGCCCCTGCTGATCAGATAAAAATCCTTCAGATGAAGCTCGTCATTCGTCATCTCATCCGACGTCAGAGTCTTTTTGAGGCTCGTGGCGAGAGAGGAATCCGGAAGAAGAGACTCATCGGAAACGCCCGTCCACCTCGAAAGCGCCAGCAGAGCCCACGGGATCGAACCGCCGATGCTGCTCCAGCTGCCGCTGTTGAGCGTCAGTGTGTCGTTCAGTCCGCCGAGCGGATCTGTAAATGACGTCGCATACGTACTATAGGCCAGTGCCAGGTCACTGTAATCGGTAGTGGTTCCCTTCTGGGAAACGCCGCTGCTGATAGCATCGAATTCAGCCTGTGCAATGACTGTATATGCCCAGCAGGTATTGGTTGGTCCCTGATTGCGCGCTGCCGGATAGCGGCTGTTCAGATACGCCGCCGCTGTCTGTATATCCGACGAGGGATAAGCTGCCGGAACCGCGCTGGCTTTCAGAAGTGTGGAATCTCCGCTGTCCACAGACTCCGCAGCCTCGGCGTTCGTATCATAATCTGTCACCAGATATCCGGCGCCGTCAGGGAATTCTGCATCCGCTGATTCCGTTCCGTCGGAAGCTTCTGCTCCGCCGGAGGTTTCCGCGCTGTCACGGTCTGCTGAACCGGCATTCGCAGTACTCTGCCCGTCGTCACTGACATCGGCTGCGTCTCCGGTATTCTGCGCATCGCTGCTGTCAGCTGCCGCGTTTCCGGCACTCTGCCCGTCGCTGCTGTCAGCTGCCGCGTTTCCGGTATTCTGCGCGTCGCTGCTGACAGAGACTGCTGCAGCTGCGGGTACCGGACATGTCATCAGGATGCTCCCTGTCAGAGCACCTGATGTGATCAGCGCCAGCCATTTTTTCAGCCTGTTTGTCATATGATAATCTCCATTCACAGCAGCGCCATCACTTCGCGTACTGCTGTCTTCTTTATTGTAAAGAAAATTCGCCGAAATGTCACCACCAATGTACAAAACAGTTCTCGCACAGTTACCGATAACTCTTTGCCAGCCACTGTCACACACGGAGACTTCCAGCCGAGGTCTCGGCTTGGGAGTCTCCATGTGTTCCGTGGCTCTGCCACCTTGTGAATAGTGACTTTACGCAACAGTATACACAACCCTGGCAACATACAGAAAGAGCCCTGCGGCTGCACGTAACAGCAGCCGCAGGGCTCTTTCCTGTGATGGTTTATTCAAAAATTTTCGTCATTTCTGTGGCTGACCCGCGGAGGATCAGTCATTTTCTTATGTCGTCCGATTAACCTGCAATGGCAATGGTCTTATGTTCCGGAACTCTGTGTGTTTCGTCCGCTGCCGGAATGGTGATGCGGAGAACACCGTCTTCGAATTTTGCATGGACATCAGTTTCCTTTACTTCATCGCCCACGTAGAAGCTTCTCGCCATATTGCCGGCGTAACGCTCCTGACGAAGTACATGACCCTTCTTATCCTTTTCGTCTTTCTCAAGACTCTTGTTCGTCTGAATGGTCAGGTAACCGTCTTCAAGGGTAAGGGAAACCTCATCTTTCTTGAATCCCGGCAGATCAACAGCGATTTCATAGTTGCCGTTCTTCTCGGTGACATCGGTCTTCATGATGTTCTTAGCATGTCTGCCATACAGCGGATTTCTCTTCGATGCATTTTTCGTGAGAGCTCTGTCCCATGCATCCATCTCGTCCATCCAATCATCCATCAAATTCTCTCCAAATAAATCAGGTGCGTACATCATAAGTCATAACCTCCTTTTTTATTCGGTCCAGGATGTTGTTCTGAACTGTCGTTGTTATCTTTACGGAGAAAGGATTGAATCTTTATTTTCATTCTGATCTGTATCTCTGATCTTTATTTCCTTTCTCTTTACAACTTGGGTAATAGTCTCATTTGTTAGCCGTGTCAAGTGTTGAGTGCTAATTTTTTTAAATTTTTATTTTTTTCTGTCAATTACGCAGATTTGTATGCATTGCTTTTCCTGATCTGTCATACAAAACGCAGGAAAAGCCCACTTTTCCTGCTATACCAGTTTTTTCGGCGATCAGGCTCATTCCAGCTGCCGGAGCACGTTCTGTACCTCGTCCTTTGTCGCCAGGAAATCCGAAAAAGCACTGGCACTCCCCGTGGCAAGTCCCATATGAAAAGCATGTGCGTAATCGCCGCTCTCCATCCAGCCCGCCATGAAACCGGCAGCCATGGAATCTCCGGCGCCTACGGCATTGATCAGTTTGCCCTTCGGTGCTGCGGACATGTGCACAGATCCGTCTTCTGCCAGAAGGACAGCGCCCTCACCAGCCATGGAGACGAGCACGTTGCGTGCGCCCTTCTCCTGCATTCGTCCCGCATAAGGTACCACTTCTTCCCTCGTTCGGAGCGTCACCCCGAAAATATCGCCGAGTTCATGATTATTCGGCTTGATCAGAAACGGATGATACGGCAGCACCTTCATCAGCAGATCCCTGGTGGCATCCACAATAATCCTCACGCCGCGCCCGTCCAGCATCTTCATGATGCGGCTGTACATATCGTCCGGCATGGAAGCGGGAATGCTTCCCGCGAGGAAAAGCGTATCCCCGGCTGTGAGCCGGTCCAGACGGCTCATCAGCGCATCCAGTTCATTTTTTCCGATCACGGGACCCATGCCATTGATCTCCGTTCCGTCCACACTCTTCAATTTCAGATTGATGCGGGACATGCCCTCTGACATGCGAATGAAATCCGTGTGAAGTCCCATCGCCTGCAGCCGGCGAACGATCTCATCCCCGGTGAATCCCGCGATGAAACCCAGCGCTGTGCTGTCGAATCCGAGATTCTTCAGGACGATCGATACATTGATGCCTTTGCCGCCCGGCAGCATCTGCTCCGTGGTCGTCCTGTTCGTGATTCCCAGCTGAAAATCATCGACGGTAAAAATATAGTCCAGCGATGGATTAAACGTAACTGTATAAATCATGGCCTTCTCTTTCTGCTCTGATCAGCATTCTCTGAATTGACTTCCCGATAGCATTGCTACGACTTCACATGTTCGAAGACAATGCTCCGGCTTCACGTTGGCAAAACCATCTTCATGATGCAGGTGTCATAAGTATGATAACGAATCAAATTACTGTTGAAAAGTATCAGCAGGATAATAATATACGTTCTTGTCCGCCGGCATCTGATGCTATAATAGGAAACGGTGCACTCATCGCTGCAGAAATTCACGAAAGCGAGGTTTTACCCTTGTCTGAAACACAGAGAAAAATACCGAAGAGAATAGCCAATACCGTCATCCAGTCGCTGAAGGGCGGCGTTGTTCCGCGCACAGGTCTTCCCTACATCGCCGTCGGAAGAAAAAATGAAATCGACTCCCTCCTCCGCGATGTGGACATTATCGCAGACGGCGGCGCGTCTTTCCGCTTCATCGTCGGCCGATACGGCAGCGGCAAAAGCTTCCTGCTGCAGACCATGCGCAGCTACGTGATGGACCGCGGGTTCGCGGTTGTAGATGCCGACCTCTCCCCTGAGAGAAAGCTCTGCGGAAACAACGGTCAGGGCCTCGCCACCTATCGCGAGCTGGTGCAGAACATGTCCACCAAGACCCGTCCCGAAGGCGGTGCTCTCCCGCTCATCCTCGACCGCTGGATCCAGAGCGTCAAATCGGCAGCAGCGGCAGCAGGCATATCTCCTTCGGATCCCGGATTCCGTGAGGCAGTGGAAAAACAGATTTACGCTGTGATCACATCCATGAATGATCTGGTCCACGGCTTTGACTTCGCGCGGCTCCTGACGCTTTACTACCAGAGCAGCGAGAACGGAAACGACGAGATGAAGGCCTGCGTCCTCAAATGGTTCCGCGGAGAATACGCGACAAAAACAGACGCACGGCGGGAGCTCGGCGTCAATGTCATCATCACCGATGACGACTGGTATGACTACATGAAGCTCTACGCATGGTTTCTCCGTCAGGCGGGCTATGCTGGGCTGATCGTCATGATCGACGAACTCGTAAACATCTACAAAATTCCGAACAGCATCTCCCGCCAGTACAATTACGAAAAAATCCTCACGATGTACAACGACACACTGCAGGGAAGAGCGCATTACATCGGCTTCCTGATGTCCGGCACACCGCAGTGCATCGAGGATACGCGCCGCGGCGTCTACAGCTACGAGGCGCTGCGCTCCCGTCTGCAGGAGGGACGTTTTTCGAAGGACGGCAAGCGTGACCTGCTCGGCCCGGTGATCCGTCTGGAGCCGCTGACGGCCGAAGAAATGCTGGTGCTCAGCGGAAAAATAGCCGAGATCCACGCGCAGCTCTACAGCTGGGATCCGCATCTCTCCGATACGGATCTGGCCGATTTCATCAAAATCGAATACGAACGGATCGGCGCCGACTCTCATATCACGCCGCGTGAAGTCATCCGAGATTTCATCGAACTGCTGGATATCCTGTATCAGTATCCGGAGAGTGACGTAAAGACGCTGCTCGGCTCCGATCAGTTCGTCTACACAAGGGATGCGCTGAGCGAGCAGACCAGCCAGTCTTCCGGCGACGGATTCGCGAGCTTCACACTGTGACTGAATAAGATAGCAGTATACAGATACCTCCACCCGCAACTCGCTCTCGCTCGTCCTCGACGCAGCGGTGGTAAGTTTGCCCGTCGGCTGCGCCTCGGGCGCACTAACCACCGGCGTCTGCGGATGGTTGCGGGTTGGAGGTATCTGTATCTCTGTACCTCCCGCAGTAAAGTTATGACTTTGATATTCTGCTCATCTGGAGAATGCACATGGATGTATTTACACGGTTCGCACCGTTCATTCAGGATTTCATATACAGAAATAACTGGCAGTCGCTCCGCGCCATCCAGGCGGCGGCAGCCGACGCCATTTTCAATACGGACGACAATCTGCTGCTCTGCGCCTCGACTGCTTCAGGAAAGACGGAGGCGGCATTTTTTCCGATCCTGACGCTTCTGTCCGAGGATCCGCCGGCATCCGTCGGCGCACTCTATATAGGACCGCTGAAGGCGCTCATCAATGATCAGTTTTCCCGGCTCAATGACCTCTGCGAGGAGGCGGACATTCCGGTGTGGCACTGGCACGGTGATGTCGCGCAGTCACACAAGCGGAAGCTTCTGAAGCATCCGTCCGGCATTCTTCAGATCACGCCGGAGTCTCTGGAGGCGCTCATGCTCCGCCGTCACGCGGAAATCAGCCGTCTGTTCGGTGATCTCCGCTTCGTCGTCATCGATGAGGTGCATTCCCTGATGCGCGGAGACAGAGGCGGTCAGACGCTCTGTCTACTGGAACGCCTGTCCCAGACAGCCGGCTGCCATCCGAGAAGAGTCGGACTTTCGGCGACCATCGGTGATCTGGAGGCGACGGGACGTTTTCTCTCCGCAGGTACCGGCCGCGGAACCGTGATTCCGCGCGTCGAGGGGCCCCGCGAGACATGGCACCTCTCGATGGAGCATTTCTACACCACCGGCCCGCAGGCGGCAGACCCTGAACGGCGCACTGCCTCTGAGGAAAAAATACAGGCCGACGATGTCATCGATGCCTGCGTGCTCAACACCGTAAGCCCTGTATCTCCCGGACATGAAGCTGACAGTCAGTCCGATCATACTGTTTCTTCCGCCTCTGTAAGTACATTCCGGACGGATTCCATGCCATTGTCACCGGATCAGGCAACTCAGAGCTCCCGGAATCCCATGCAGGCCGTCAGCACATCAGCCGACATTCCTCAGTCGGGTGATACGCCGGCTGACATTCCTCAGTCGGATGATACACCCGCCGACATTCCGCTGCCCCGACTGGCGCCGGCTACCGATCAGGCGCCCCTCGCCGCGGATCCGGGGATCGGCTATATTTTTGAACACACAAGGGGTAAGAAATGCCTCGTCTTCTGCAACTCGCGGGAGGAGGCGGAGGCCGTCACCACGACGCTCCGGCAGTACTGCGAGGCAAAACATGAGCCGGACCGCTTCCTGATCCATCACGGCAATCTGTCCTCTTCACTGCGTCTCTCAGCCGAGGATGCCATGAAAGATGACAGCCAGTGCCTGACAACCGTCACGACCTCAACGCTGGAACTCGGCATCGACATCGGCCGGCTCGAGCGCGCTTTTCAGATCGATGCACCGTTCACGGTTTCCTCTTTTCTGCAGCGCATGGGCAGAACCGGACGCCGCGGACAGCCGCCGGAAATGTGGTTTGTCATGCGCGAGGATCCGCCGGAACCGCGTGCGATGCTGCCGGAAAACATCCCCTGGAAGCTTCTGCAGGGCATAGCCCTTGTGCAGGTGTATCTGGAGGAGCGCTGGGTGGAACCGCCGCGTCTCGACCGCATGCCCTACAGCCTGCTCTATCATCAGACGATGAGCACGCTGATGGCCGGCGGAGAGATGACGCCCGCGGAACTCGCCTCGCGCGTGCTCTCGCTGTCTGTTTTTTACCGGATCTCACAGGATGATTACCGCATCCTGCTCCGCCACCTGATCTCCATCGACCATATACAGGTCACGGAGCGCGGCGGACTGATCGTGGGGCTTGCCGGAGAACGGATCACGAACTCCTTCCGTTTCTATGCTGTTTTTCAGGAAAATGAGGAATTTACAGTACGCGCCGACTCGGAGGAACTCGGGACGATCGTCGCTCCTCCGCCCGTCGGTGAAAAAATAGCGATTGCCGGTCACGTCTGGGTTGTCGAGGAGATCGACCGGGATCGACACACAGTATACTGCGAAATGGTCAAGGGCAATGTCCCCGCCTATTTCGGTGACTGCCCGGGTGATATCAATACGCACATTCTGGAGCGGATGCGACAGGTTCTCGTGGAAGACAATACGTATCCGTATCTGATGCGAAATGCCACCGCCCGCCTGGATACCGCGCGCCTGATGGCCCGCCATGCCGGTGTGACGGAGGAGCCGCTGATCCCGATGGGCGGGAATACCTGGGCTCTGTTTCCGTGGCTCGGCACCTATGCTTTTCTCGCGCTCGAACGCTTTCTGCGCCTGATCTGCGGTCCACGCCTCGGCATCAAAAACATGGACAGCGCGCGCCCGTACTACCTGCAGTTCACGATGAGGACAACCCGCAGTGAATTCTACGAGATCGTCAGCCACGCCGCTGAGCAGCCGCTGAATCCGATGGATCTGCTGTATCCGAAGGAAGAGCCGTACTTTGACAAGTATGACGAATTCGTCCCCGTCGAGCTTCTTCGAAAGGGCTTTGCGCTCAGTGTCCTCGACACAAAGGGCATGCTCGTGCGCGTCCGCTCTTGGAGCCGGTTCGTCCCCGGAAAAATCAACGGCAGCAGTTCTCCACGTCTTCCCGGTAATCATTGATCAGCGTCGGTGTATCACCGTCCACTTCGATCACGGTGTCACCGATCTGATCAAACAATGCTTCGTTGATATCATCCGCCAGCAGGGACACAGAGCCGAGTTCCGGATGCGCATGCACATATGCCTTACCGTCTCCTCCTGCCAGCAGCTCGCGTAGAAAATCCTTTTGCGCCGGTGTGAGAATGCTGCTGTCCTGCGTGTCCGGAGCACTGTCGTCCGCCTTCATCTGTGCAGACGGCAGAACACTGCCACCCACCTCTTCCTTTGTATCTTCTTCAGCGGCTCGCTTTCCGGGATCTGTACGGTCAGAAGTTATACCTGAAGTCAAGACTGAAGTTATGTCAGAACCGTGACCGGCAGGCAGGGTATTCACCCCGGTGTGCAGGGCTGCGATCGGATCGACGAATTCAGCGTCGTCCACGATCAGCTGATTTCTGGTATGCACCGCATTCTGACGAATCTCTCCCAGCTTATCCAGTTGAATATGTACTTTTGGTCTGGCGGCTTCGCGTTTTTCCTCCAGATATGCTTCCACTGTCTGCGCGATCACCTCAGCCAGCGTGCTGCTGACAATTTTTTTCGTGAGCTTGGCGGTATAGCCCGTGAGGTCGCGGAGATCTCTTTCCGCCTCACGCATCACATCACCCAGGAAAGGATCTTTCTTTTTCAGAAAAAGATATCGTTCACAGGTCCATCTGCCATCATGGCATACGAACACATGGGACGCATCTGCAGCGTATGTGTAATTGTCGTAATGCAGTCTGTCATAAAAAACAGCCGTCTGAAACATATAGTACAGGAAATTGTCTTTGCCCCCGTACATCGTCTCCAGGAGCATGCGTTTGCCGTTCTGCATATAGAAGCGGCAGACCGCGGCATAGGAACGGACGCAGACCTCCTCCAGATCTTCCGCATGTTTCCTGTAATAAGGCGATTTCGAAGGATCCCGGGAGGACAGACAGCAGATTGCCCGGAAAACTGCATGCAAATCCGGCCTGTCAGATGCATTCACTGCAGTCATTTTTTCTCCGGCATATGTATCCGGCAAATCTTTAGCATCAGTCTTCTCATCAACAGGAGCATTGGATGCATCCTCCGCATATCCCGTCCCTGCGGTTTCTGTATTCCTTTTCTCTTCGCCCTGAACATCAGAGACCTTCTCCTGAGATTCGGTTTCTCCTGCATATTCGGTGCGCAGATATCGCTCATACTCTTCCAGCGTATGGATGGCTTCTGCTTGTCCGCCGTCATCTTCAGACAGCGTGATGGCCGGATCAACCTGATAATAAACGGCAAAATCACGCAGCCACCGCCACAGGTGTGTTCTGAACCAGCCATCATGCTGGCCGAATGTCCTGTAGAGGATTGCCAGTTTCCGATACCCTTCCTCCGCCGGAATGTCATCCGTGTTATTGATGAGCTCATAGGCATGCATATACGCGAAGGAAATATTGTTCTTTACATATCGCACCACATGTTCTTCCAGTGTGTTTCCCTCTGCAGAGCTTTCCATCTGATCCGGCTGTTGCTCTGTACGCGTGCACGCATCAGATTCACGCGACAGCATCGTTTTTTCAAACTTCCGCCACACCGTGCGCCATGTCAGATATTCCCGCAGCTGACGAAGCGTCATGGACCTGTAGGTGGGATAATACGCCTGATACCGCTCGTGAATCGGGAAGTAATCTTCCAGTCCGTAAACGATCCTGCCCTGCTGATAAAAAATCTCTGCATCCATGCGCGAGCCCTGATCGTACGCTGAAGAAACCGCATACATCTGCTTCAGCACTTCACGCGTCTCGTCGCTGAGTCCTCGGAGCGCTTCATCATCTGCAGAACCACTGCTCTTCGTTCGTTCTTTCAAAACAAACCCACTGTTGAATTTGTTCGCCAGACCAGTGACGTCACCCGTTCGATCCTTCGGAACAGCTCTGCCACGTATCCGATTTTCCTGTACAGCCATACTGCCTGTTAGATTTTCCAGGGCGGCCCCAAAATTTGGCTGGTCTTCTGTAGTACTCTTCCCATTCTGTCGCTCTCCCGGAGCGCTCTCATCACTCTGTCTTCCCTGCGCAACTGCACTTCTACCTGATCGTTCACCAGGGACCGATCTGCCATCCGGTCTGTCTCTGAAATGCAGAGGAATATCCTGATACCCGGATGTAAAGCGAACCTCTTGTGTATTCTGTTTTTCCTTATTATTGTCCCGTTCTTCCAAAGCTCCGCTCTCCCGCTGACACAACCTGTATTTTTCCTCTGCATCTGATGCTTCGTGCCACTTTCACGCTCCGCACGGATAATATGTCAGTTTTAAACCTGTTATCCCGCATGAAAATTGTATAACATTCTGAAGAAATATGACAGACAGCGCGCTATAATAGGGCTGTTGCTGAAAAAATATTGTTAAAATAATATCATGCGCAAGAGGGGGTAACATTTCAAAATGCAGAACACAAAGAACGAATTGTCATTCAGCAGCCGAAAAGGGCCCGTCATTCTTTCCGGAATCCTGGCTGTTCTCATGGTTTTTGTTTCTGAGTTTCTGCACTCCTCCGAAATTCTTTTTCCGGAAATATGCGCCATCCTCTGTGGCGCATGGATCATGCCGCGCCAGGCGTGGAACGTTGACCGGAAGCGCATGTTTCTTCTGATGAGCACGGGCGCCGTCTTTGGCGTGGTCATCAACCTCTCCCTTGCCTCATGGCCGCTCGCGGCGCGTGCCCCGCTCGGCTTCGCTTTCTGCGCCGTCATGATGATGCTGACCGGTGCGGAAATGGCACCGATGTTTTCCGCCGCTGTCCTTCCGATGCTTCTCTCGACAGATACACCGGTCTATCCGATTGCCGTCTGCACATTGATCGCCCTGATCATGATCGGACAGATCCTGCTGGAACGCCACCAGATCCGGGAGCCGATCCATTTCAGAAAAAATAATCTCACGAAAGAAACTGCACGCTCATGGCTTCTCCGCTGTGCCGTGCTCTGTGCCATTGCCTGCCCGCTGTACGCCGCCGGTATGTCCTTCATGGCCGTACCGCCGCTGCTCGTGGCATTCGTTGAACTGACGCACACAGACAGTCCTCTGCGGACAAAACCTGTGCGCACCTGGCTCTGCCTGACCCTTGCATCACTGACAGGCGCTGTCGCGCGAAACGCCGTAGAAGCCGGCATGATCTCAAAGACGCTGGCAGCAGCCATTGGCTTTGTTGTCCTGATCACCGTCTGGGACCGCCTGCACGTGTTGTTTCCACCGGCCGGTGCGATCCTCTTTCTGGCACTGCTTGCTCCATGGCAGAATGCATGGGTGTATCCTCTGGAGACAGCCGTCGGCGCAGCCATCTGGATTGTCGCAGCGCTCCTCATCTTCAGAAATCGTGAAGAAGAGCCTGTGCTCACCGGTTCAGCCACAGGAGACATTGCCTGAAGCCCACAGCAAACTGCATCTTATCAGATAGAATAGTCTGTCACGCTCCGTGTCTCCCCGAAAGCTTCACCGATCGCCTTTTCATTCATCTGACCGCCCACGACGATAATGACCTCCTCGCGGTCGTCTTTCTTCGTGGCGGACGGACGAATCTCCGTTTTTTCCGCCGTGGCGTTCAGACTCATCCACGCATTCGTCTCCGTATCGTGGAAAAATCCCTTGATCCGGATCACCTGTCCGAACCTGTCTCTGTTCGACAGGAGCTCGGCCGCCAGTGCACGCATATCAGCTTCTGACCGGTTCACATGGAAATAGAACAGACTCTGAAAGCTTCCGTCCTCGGCAAAATGCATGCGTACCATATCCGCAGAGACACGGCCTGCATGCTCTATTTTTTCCCAGTCTTCTTCTGTGAAATCCGCCCACTTTCTCACCAGCACAGGCGCCTTCAGAAAATCTCTGGTACAGTGAAATTTATCACCCGCACGCTGCAGCCGTCTGCGGATTCTTTCAACGGTTCCCGGAATATCCCGGATATCCTTATCGTGCACCTTCGATACCACGATCAGGCCGGCGGTCGCCGCCTGATCCGCCAGCAGGTATTCCGAGCTCTCCGGAAGCTCTTCCGGGATATCCGCCGGAACGATGGAGATCACGTTGCCGATCTCATACCAGGAACTGATCGGATCATCATAAAGAATATTGTAAAATTCCTCTGTGTCAAAAACGCCGGAAGGCTCCACGATCACACGCTCATAGCCGAGCATGCCCATGGAGATCAGCTTGGTCCGGAACCGCCTTCTCTGGCAGTCCGGATCCCCGGCAACGACCATCTCAATGTCACACAGATCGCCGATTTTTTCCTCCAGAAGAGCCCTGTCCACACTGATCGCGCCGTAATCGTTGGCGATCAGGCACACCGGCCCGCACTTCTCTGCCATATGCCGCGCATACGTTGTTATAAAGGTTGTTTTTCCGGCACCCAGCATGCCGGTGATCAGATCCGTTTTTTTCATCATATCTCCAGCTTTGGATAATCTTTCTTTTGGTGAGGAATAAAATCGCGGATTACACCTAGTA
>ONKP01000038.1 GCA_900318405.1 uncultured Eubacteriales bacterium
CGCGTGTTTTATCACGTTATCGCGGCGTTCGCCACACCATATCACGCTCCGCGTGTATGGCTGTGGCTCACTGCTCGCGTAAATCCGAGGCAAAGCCGAAGGGCAAGCTTACCACCGCTGTCGAGGACGAGCGAGAGCGCGCTGCGGGTGGAGGCCTCTGTATACGTGCGTGACAGCGCAGGAGAGTTTGCATGATTTTTTATCTGATGGGAAAAAGCGCCAGCGGCAAGGATCATATCTATCAGGCAGTACTGCAGGACCCGCGCCTGGCGGGAAAACTGCACCCGCTGGTGATCTGCACGACGAGGCCGATGCGGCGGAACGAACAGAACGGACGGGAATACTGGTTTACGGATGAAAAAAAGCTGCAGGAGCTCCGGGAACAGGGAAAAGTGATCGAGGAGCGCTGCTATCAGACGGTAAGCGGGCCCTGGTATTATTTTACGGCAGACGACGGACACATCAACGCAGCCGGTCAGCAGTACCTGGGCATCGGAACGCTGGAATCCTATGTAAAGCTGAAGCAGTATTTTGGCAGCGGACATCTGGTGCCGCTCCTGATCGAGACCGACGATGGGATCCGTCTGGAGCGGGCGCTGAAACGCGAGCGGAAGCAGCAGGAACCGCAGTATGAGGAGATGTGCCGGAGGTTTCTGGCGGATGCCGCAGATTTTTCCGAAGAAAAAATCAGGCAGGCGGGCATCAGCCGGCGTTTTCAGAATAACGGAAAACTTGAGGACTGTATCCGTGAAGTTGCGGGTTTTATCGCCGATATGATATTATGATGGGTACAGTGTCAGAAAATCAGCATGGGAGGCGTGCAGAATGCGGGAACCGGATGAGATCAGAGGATTTGCGGGCATAGTCGGACATCGCGATGCCGTAGCGCATATTCAGAATGCCATACGTTCGGACAAGGTATCGCATGCCTATATTATCAATGGGGAGAAGGGCTCCGGCAAGCGGCTGATCGCCACGCTGTTTGCCATGACGCTGCAGTGCAGAGAACACGGCGTGGAACCCTGCGGACAGTGTCCTTCCTGCCGGAAGGCGCTTACTGGCAATCATCCCGACATCATCTATGTAAAGCATGAAAAGCCCAATACGATCAGCGTAGACGAAGTGCGTGCGCAGCTGGTGGATGATGCGGCGATCAGGCCATACGAGAGTCCGTACAAGATCTACATTGTCGAGGAAGCGTCAAAAATGACGCCGCAGGCGCAGAATGCGCTTCTGAAGACGATCGAGGAACCGCCGGATTACGTAGTCATCATGCTCCTGACGGAAAACCGGGAGGCGCTGCTTCCGACGATCCTTTCGAGATGTGTATCCCTGAATCTTCATCCTGTCAGCGATGAAGAGATGAAGGAATACCTGATGAAGCAGATGCATGTGCCGGATTATCAGGCGGAGATCGAGGCCGCTTTTGCGCAGGGCAATATCGGACGCGCGAAGAGAATCGCGGAATCGTCCGACTTCATGGAGATCGTGGAAAATGCGATCCGCCTGATGAAGATGTCCAGACAGATGGATGTGCGGGACATGATCGATGCGATCCGGATGCTCTCCAAAGACCGTCAGCAGACGTATGATTACCTGGGCGTCTTTGACATGTGGTTTCGCGATGTGCTTCTGTTCAAGGCGACGCGTGATGTGGACGGCCTGCTGTTCCGCGAAGAGGTCAGCGCGATCCGTGAGCGTGCGACGACCAGCTCGTATGAGGGACTGGAAAAAATACAGCAGGCGATCCGGACAGCAGAGGACAGGCTGCGGGCAAACGTCAGCTTCGATCTGACGATGGAGCTGATGTTCCTGACAATCCGGGAGAATTAAATGGGTATGTGAAAGGTTTTGAGAAATGGCAAAGGTAGTCGGTGTCCGGTTCAGAAATACCGGCAAAGTATATTATTTTGACCCGAGCGATTTTGAGCTCAGACACGGGGATATGGTTGTCGTGGAGACGGCGATCGGCAATGAGTGCGGAAGAGTCGTACTCTCGGTGCGTGATGTTCCCGAAGAGAAGGTGACGAGACCGCTCCGGCCGGTCATCAGAAAAGCAGATGAGCAGGACATCCAGCGGGAAGCGGAGCTCCGCAGGAAGGAAGACGAGGCTTTCCATATCTGCAAGAAAAAAATCCGCGAGCATCAGCTGGATATGAAGCTGGTGGCAGCGGAGTGTACGTTCGACGGCAAGAAGATCATGTTTTATTTTACCGCGGACGGCAGAGTGGATTTTCGTGAGCTCGTGAGAGATCTCGCCTCTGTGTTCAAGATGAGGATCGAGCTGCGCCAGATCGGCGTGCGCGATGAGACAAGGATCCTGGGCGGTGTCGGCATCTGCGGGCGCCAGCTCTGCTGTGCGTCGTATCTCACGGATTTTGTCCCGGTGTCGATCCGGATGGCCAAGGAGCAGAATCTCTCCCTGAACCCCGGAAAGATCTCGGGAGTCTGCGGCAGGCTGATGTGCTGCCTGAAAAATGAAGAGGAGACCTACCAGTATCTGAACAGGAATCTTCCCGGAATCGGCGATACCGTGCAGACGCCGGATGAGCGGGTCGGCGTGGTGGCACAGGTCAATGTGCTCCGCCAGCAGATCCGTGTGCTGATCGAGGAAGGCGACGAGAAAAATATGGAGGAGTACCCGGCGGAGGACCTTACGCTGATCGCAAAGAAAAAGAAGGGTCCGAAGCAGCAGCCGAAAAAGAAGGCCATGGCAGATAATGCCGCGGAAGGTACACCTGCACCTGCTGAGAAGAAGAAAAACAGACCGGCCGAGAAAAGCGCAGGCAGAGATGCCGACAGAGAAGCTGGCAGGGATGCCGGCCGGAGCGGAGATAAGGCTTTCGGAGACAGATCCGCCGGCCGAAACGGAGATAAGGTTTTCGAAGACGGAGCCGCTGGTAATAACGCGAACAATTCCGGTAATGCAAATAACCAGAACGATGCGCAGCCGCGCTCCGGACGCAGCAGGAACCGCCGCAGACGTCAGAATGCCCAGGACGGTCGTGCAGCGGGGAATGTGACACCGGATGGCCGTGCGGCAGGCAATGCAGCACGGGATGGCCGAACGGCAGGTAATGCGGAAACGGATGCTGCAGCAGAAGCCAATACAGAGCGTGCGGCATCTGCTTTACCCGGCGGGGAAGAGAAAAAACATCGCCGTCGCCGCAGACGCCGCAGGAGCAGCGGCAACGGAGCTGCCGGAGAGAACAGCGCGGAAAATAACGCAGGCGGAGAATCCCGCAGCAGCGCGCCGGGGAACGGTCAGGAGGGCGGCACAGCCCAGTGAAGGAGATAAGTATGGCGGAACATCCGCTGCTGAAGGATGGTGAACAGCTGGACGATCTCCAGAACGGATATTTTATCATTCAGGGAGACAGCAATTTCCGCTATGGGATGGATGCTGTCCTGCTCGCGGATTATGCGCAGGCCGGAAAAAATGACCGGATCCTGGATATGTGCACCGGCACCGGGATCGTGCCGCTTCTTCTCGCAGCGAGAGGACGGGGCAGAGAGATCGCGGGCATGGAAATCCAGGAAAAATCTGCGGATATGGCGAAGAGAAGTGTCAGGATCAACGGCCTGCAGGACAGAATACATATCATCCGTGGGGACATCAGAGAAGCCGCGTCATTTTTTGACGCAGCTTCTTTTGATATAGTCACCTGCAATCCGCCCTACATGATCGGCGGACACGGACTGAAAAATCCCGACCCGGAAATGGCAGCGGCCAGACACGAAATTTACTGTACATTCCGCGATGTAGCCGGCCAGGCTGCCCGGCTGCTCGCGCCGCACGGTTATTTTTACCTGATCCACAGGCCGTTCCGGCTGGCCGAGATCATGGATACGCTGCGGGAGTTCCATCTGGAGCCGAAAAAAATGCGGCTGGTCTATCCCTTCGTGGATAAGGAACCGAATCTGGTGCTCATAGCGGCGCGCCGGGACGGCCGGGCGCGGCTGGAGGTGGAGAAGCCGCTGATCGTCTATGAAAAGCCGGGCGTGTATACAGATGATATTCGCGCCATTTACGGAGATGGCAGGTAATGGCGGAGGAAAAATTATGACGGGAAAACTGGTGCTTTGTGCGACGCCGATCGGCAACCTCGGGGATATGACGCCCCGTGTGGTTCAGGCACTGAAAGATGCGGATCTGATCGCCGCGGAGGATACGCGGAACAGCATCCGGCTGCTGAATCACTTCGATATCCATACGCCGATGACGGCCTATCATGAGAATAACCGCTACGACAAGGGACGTGAGCTTGTCAGCAAAATGCAGCAGGGCACGGTCGTGGCACTGATCACGGACGCCGGCACGCCGGGCATATCGGACCCCGGCGAGGAACTGGTGCGCATGTGCTGCGAGGCCGGGATCCCTGTGACATCGCTTCCCGGCTCTGCGGCGTGCATCACAGCACTCACGGTATCCGGCCTGCCGACCCGCCGGTTTATTTTTGAAGCGTTTCTGCCCATGGATAAAAAGGAACGCCGGAACCGGCTGGAGGAAATGGCGAAGGAGACAGTGACGATCGTGCTCTACGAGGCGCCGCACCGCCTGAGGCGGACACTCGGAGAACTCCGTGAAGCACTGGGCAGCCGGACCACGCTGGAAGAGGCATGCCATTATTACGAAGAAAAGGATCCGAAGGGCGAATACGTCCTCGTAATCGCCGGGCGAAATCCGGAGGATGCGGCGCGTGAAGAGCAGAAGACCTGGGAAAGCATATCCGTCGCCGAACACGTGCAGCGCTACATAGATCAGGGCATGGACAGAAAAGAAGCCATGAAGGCAGCCGCCCGGGACCGGGGCGTCGGCCGGAGAGAAATCTACGCGGAACTTGAGAAAGACAAGCACCAGGACGAAGAGTAGCTGATTTGGAAGTCTCTGTGTGCGACAGTGGCTGGCAACGATTGATCTGTAACCTGCGCGCAGCGGGCTCGAGGATTGCATTCACAGACAGCTGTTGATATAATGTAGGAATCACAGTGGGTTTTTATGCGTCAGCTATGCCGCAGACGGCGATGGCAGGGCGGTCCGGCGCAAGGGGTGTGGACGGATCGTAAGACGCCAGTTGGCAGGAACGAAGAGGCACAGAGCTGCACGCGAAACCGACAGGAAAGGGGTACTCTTATGAATATCACAATCAGTGGAAAGAACGTAGAAGTAACGGATGCGCTGAGAAATACGATCAATGCCAAACTCGGAAAACTGAACAGATATTTTACTGACGATACCAATATCATCGTCACCCTCAGTGTGGAGAAGGAGAGACAGAAGATCGAGGTTACAATTCCTGTCAGAGGACGGATCATCCGCTCCGAGCAGGTGAGCAACGATATGTATATTTCGATCGATCTGGTGGAAGAAGTAATCGAGCGTCAGCTTCGCAAGTATAAGAACAAGATCATCGACAAGAAGCAGAACGCGTCAAACTTCCAGAAGGCCTATATTGACAACGATTATATGGAAAATGAGGACATCCGCATTGTCCGCACGAAGAAATTCCCTGTAAAGCCGATGTATCCGGAAGATGCCTGCGTGCAGATGGAGCTTCTCGGACACAACTTCTTTGTTTTTACCAATGCGGACACCGATCAGGTCAATGTCGTCTACAAGAGAAAGGGCGGCACGTACGGCCTCATCGAGCCGGAAGAATAAACAAATGCGCGGCGGAGCGGAAAAAACGCTCCGCCATGAGTCGTTGGATTTTATCTCATTCTGACGGCTGACACGCAATCCAGAATGTAGGAGCAGCAACTGTATATGAAATTTTCAGAAAAACTATTCGGAACGCACAGTGAGCATGAGATCAAGCGCATCATGCCCACGGTAAAAAAAATCGAGGCGCTTCAGCCTGAAATGCAGGCGAAGTCGGATGATGAGCTGAAGGCGCAGACGCAGAAATTCAAGGATCGTCTCGCCAACGGAGAGACGCTGGACGACATTCTCGTGGAAGCTTTCGCAACGGTCCGCGAGGCGGCAAAGCGTGTGCTCGGCATGGAGCCTTATGAGGTGCAGATCATCGGCGGTATCATCCTTCATCAGGGACGTATCGCAGAGATGAAGACCGGTGAAGGAAAAACGCTGGTTTCGACCATGCCGGCTTACCTGAACGCACTGACCGGACGCGGCGTGCACATCATCACCGTAAACGACTATCTGGCAGAACGTGATGCCGGATGGATGGGCAAAGTTCATGAATTCCTCGGACTCACCGTGGGCTGCGTTCTCAACAGCATGAAGAACGACGAGCGCAGAAAGCAGTATGCGTGCGATATCACGTACGTGACGAATAACGAGGACGGTTTCGATTACCTGAGAGACAACATGGTCATCTACAAAGACCGCATGGTACAGCGCGGACTTGTCTA
This sequence comes from uncultured Eubacteriales bacterium, assembly GCA_900318405.1. Classification (GTDB taxonomy): domain Bacteria; phylum Bacillota; class Clostridia; order Lachnospirales; family Lachnospiraceae; genus Bilifractor. The sequence goes on from ONKP01000038.1 coordinate 6,376, forward strand.
CGCCATTATCGATGAGGTCGATTCCGTCCTGATCGATGAGGCGAGAACCCCGCTGATCATTTCCGGTCAGAGCGGCAAATCGACCAAGCTGTATGAGACCTGTGACATTCTTGCCACACAGCTGCAGCAGGGCGAGGCGTCGGGCGAAGTGACGAAGATGACGGCCATCATGGGCGAAGAGATCACGGAGACCGGTGATTTTATCGTCAATGAAAAGGACAAGATCGTTACACTCACAGAGCAGGGTGTCAAGAAGGTAGAGCAGTTCTTCCATATTGATAACCTCTCGGATCCGGAAAACCTTGAGATCCAGCACAATGTGAACCTGGCACTGCGTGCACATTATCTGATGCACAGGGATCAGGATTATATTGTCAAGGATGATCAGGTATTCATCGTTGATGAATTCACCGGCCGTGTGCTTCCGGGCCGTCGTTATTCGGACGGTCTGCATCAGGCCATCGAGGCGAAGGAGCATGTGAAGGTTAAACGCGAGTCCAAGACGCTCGCAACGATCACGTTCCAGAACTTCTTCAACAAGTATGAGAAGAAGGCCGGCATGACAGGTACCGCCCTCACCGAGGAAGAGGAGTTCCGCGACATCTACAGCATGGACGTTGTGGAAATCCCGACGAACAGACCGATTGCCCGTATCGATCATGAAGACGTCGTCTACATGACCAAGAAGGAAAAATATAAGGCGGTCATCGATGAGGTTGAGGCTTCGCATGCCAAGGGACAGCCGGTACTTGTCGGCACCGTCAACATCGATACATCGGAGCTTCTCTCGAAGATGCTCAGCAGACGAGGCATCCAGCATCAGGTGCTGAACGCGAAGTATCATGAACTGGAGGCTGAGATCATTTCGCACGCCGGCGAAGAGGGATCCGTAACCATTGCGACGAACATGGCCGGCCGTGGTACGGATATCAAACTCGATGATGCAGCGCGCAAGGCAGGCGGTCTGAAGGTTATCGGTACCGAGCGCCATGAGTCGAGACGAATCGACAACCAGCTGCGTGGTCGTTCCGGACGTCAGGGAGATCCCGGCGAGAGCCGTTTTTACCTCTCTCTGGAGGATGATCTGCTTCGTCTGTTCGGTTCCGAAAAGCTGATGAAGGTCTTCCGTTCACTCGGTGTGCAGGAAGGCGAGGCCATCCATCACAAGATGCTCTCTTCGACGATCCAGAAGGCACAGGAAAAGATCGAGAGCAACAACTACGGCATCCGCCGCAACCTGCTGGAGTACGACCTTGTCAACAACGAGCAGCGTGAGATCATCTACGGTGAGCGCCGTCAGGTTCTCGACGGTGAGAACATGCGTGATTCCATCATGAAGATGATCTATGACACCGTAGACAATATGGTAGAGCGCGCGATCGGCGAGGCCGATGAAAGCGAAGACTGGGATCTGGACGACCTCAACCATCTTCTGCTTCCGATCATTCCGATCGAGGAGATCACAAAGGAAGATGCTGCGGGTCTGACCAAGGATCAGCTGAAGCAGAAGATCAAGGAAAAAGCAGTCGCTCTCTATGCGGAGAAGGAAGCGCAGTTTGAATCGGCTGAGCAGATCCGTGAGATCGAGCGTGTCATTCTGCTCCGCGTGATCGACGAGCACTGGATGAACCACATCGATGACATGGAGCAGCTGCGCCAGGGCATCGGACTCGTCGGCTACGGCCAGAGAGACCCGAAGGTTGAGTACAAGATGGCGGCTTACGACATGTTCAGCGAGATGACGGAGAGCATCCAGCAGGATACCATCCGGTTGCTGTATCACCTGCGCGTCGAGGAGAAAGTGGAGCGTGAGGAAGTGGCGAAAGTCACGGGCACGAACCGCGATGATACCTCGAAGAAAAAGCCGGTCACCAAAAAGGCAAAGAAGATCTATCCGAATGACCCCTGCCCGTGCGGCAGCGGTCTGAAGTACAAGCAGTGTCACGGCCGGAAGGGTGCGCCGCCGCTGCCTGATATGGAGTGACAGGACAGATAAATTTTGTAAAGGTCCGGTATCCATTAATACATGGATGCCGGAGAAGATCAGGTAAACAAATATGCGCACATTGCGTGTATAACTGCATATATTAAGCCTGACTGCTTTATCTGCTTGCGATACCTGCAGTTGGCACAGGCTGCCGTACCGGCCCGGCAGCCAGAGAAAACAGACCGGAATAAAACATTCACGAAAGTGAGCGCCGGGAGGCGCGGAAGGTGGTGAAGCTGATGGTTGTTGAATTAGAGAACATGAAACAGGAACTGAAAACCTATGATCAGCCGTTAGTGGAAGTGAGGGATTCACTTTGACCTCGCTGTCAAAGAACAGCGGATCGAAGAGCTAGAGCGCAAGATGGAGGAGCCTGACTTCTGGAACAATCCGGAAGAGGCGCAGAAGCAGACAAAAGAGCTGGGCGATCTGAAAAATGACCGCGACAGCTATAAAAAGCTGCTTTCCACCAAAGAAGATATCGAAACCCTGATCGAGATGGGCGAGGAGGAGAATGACGAGTCAGTCGTTCCCGAAGTTCGCTCCATGCTGGATGAGTTCATCGATACCCTGGATGATATGCGCATCAAGACGCTTCTGTCGGAGGAGTATGACGACCGCAATGCGATCGTCAAGCTGAATTCCGGCGCAGGCGGAACAGAGGCCATGGACTGGTGCGGCATGCTGTACCGCATGTATACGCGCTGGGCGGACCGCAAGGGCTTCAAGATCGAGGAACTGGACTACCAGGAAGGCGATGAAGCCGGTATCAAGTCCGTTATGTTCCAGGTGAACGGGGAAAATGCCTACGGGCTTCTGAAATCCGAAGCCGGTGTGCACCGTCTCGTCCGTATTTCGCCTTTCAACGCACAGGCCAAGCGGCAGACTTCCTTCGTATCGGTAGATGTCATGCCGGAACTGGATGAGGATATCAATATCGAGGTCCCCGAGAAGGATATCCGTGTGGATACCTACCGCTCCAGCGGCGCCGGCGGACAGCATATCAACAAGACATCATCGGCGATCCGAATTACGCATCTGCCCACAGGCATTGTGGTCACCTGCCAGAATGAGCGGTCGCAGCATATGAACAAGGACAAGGCCATGCAGGTCCTGAAAGCCAAACTGTACATGCTGGAAAAGCAGAGGCAGGAGGAGCAGAAGGATGATATCCGCGGTGAGGTAACGGATATCGCATGGGGACACCAGATCCGGTCCTATGTCTTGCAGCCGTATACGATGGTGAAGGATCTCCGGACAGGTGAGGAGCGCGCCCAGGCGGACGCCGTTCTGGATGGAGATATCGACAGGTTTATTTTTGCCTACCTGAAGTGGAACGCGCTGAAGAAAAAGCAGCGCGCCGAGGCATAAGCAATATGTATAAGCTTCGGATTGCTCCGTGCTTCGCACTTTCGCAATCCTGCAGGTATTCGCATTCCCGCGATGCTTTGCATCGCTCCATGCTCATACCTGTTACCTTCGAAATCGCAGACAGCCTCTTACACACGCTCGGCGTGTGACGAGCCTGTCCGCGATTCGAAGAGCTTATACAACTATATCAGATGAGAGCGAGGATATGAACAGATGGTCAATGCAGCCGTTCTGGGTTACGGAACCGTTGGTTCCGGCGTAGCAGAAGTACTCACCACAAACCGGGATGTGATCCGCCGGAATGTGGGAGATGAGGTTCACGTGAAATACGTGCTGGATCTGAGGGATTTCCCCGGCGATCCGGTCGAAGAAGTACTGGTACACGATTACAGCGTAATTCTGAACGATCCATCCGTTGATATCGTTGTGGAGACGATGGGCGGCCTGAAGCCGGCCTATGAATTCACGAAGGCGGCGCTGGAAGCAGGAAAAAGCGTCTGCACGTCCAATAAGGAACTGGTGGCAGCGCATGGCACGGAGCTTCTGGAGCTGGCAAGGCTGCACAATGTGAGCTACCTCTTCGAGGCGAGCTGCGGCGGCGGTATTCCGATCATCCGTCCGCTGAACACCTGTCTCACAGCTGACCGCATTGACCGTATCTCCGGCATTCTGAACGGAACGACCAATTACATTCTCACGAGAATGGATACGGAGGGTTCCGAATTTGACGACGCGCTGGCGGAGGCGCAGAAGAACGGCTACGCAGAGCGCAATCCGGCAGCGGATATCGAGGGAGGAGACGCCTGCCGCAAGATCGCCATCCTTTCCTCCATCGCTTACGGCAAGCATGTAAGCTATGACAGGATCTACACAGAGGGCATTTCCTCGATCTCTGCCATGGATTTCCGGTATGCGCAGGAGATCGGCGCAAGGATCCGGCTGATCGCAGAGAGCGGCCGGACCGACGACGGATATTACGCAATGGTCGCGCCTGCCATGGTCGGCGAGAGCGATCCGCTGTACAGCGTGAACGGCGTGTTCAACGCGATCTGTGTTCACGGCAATATGCTCGGCGATGCCATGTTTTACGGAAGCGGCGCCGGCAAGCTGCCGACGGCGAGTGCCGTTGTGAGCGATGTCGTCGATGAGGCGAAACACCTTCACGAGACGATCCACGTGAACTGGAGCAGCGATGAGCTTGAGCTGCAGCCGGTCGGAGAACTGCAGAACCGTTTCTTCGTCCGTGTGAGCGGAACGGCCGCGGAGCGCGCAGCCGAAGTAAAGGATGTCTTCGGCGACGTGGAGATCATCAGCCTGCAGGCCGTGCCGGGTGAGTTTGCTTTTATCACCGGAAAGATCGGTGAAGCGGATTTTGCGGACAGAGCCAAGCGGATCGAAGGCGGTGTGATCGGCCGCATCCGTGTATTTTTCTGATGAGAACGGACGGGAGTGCCGAAGAACGGCACTCCTTTGACTTATTATAGAAAGCGGTCGTGTGAGGCGAACGCCGCGATAATCGAATGTACAGAAGGGATGAGGGCACATGCAGAAGCACACAGGAGAACATTATTATATAACGACGGCGATCGCCTATGCGTCGGGAAAGCCGCACATCGGCAACACCTATGAGATCGTACTCGCGGATTCGATCGCCCGTTTCCGCAGAATGCAGGGATTCGACGTCCGTTTCCAGACGGGAACCGACGAGCACGGCCAGAAGATCGAGCAGAAAGCCGAGGAAAAGGGCATCACGCCGAAGCAGTATGTGGATGAGGTCTCTGGCGAGATCCACCGCATCTGGGATCTGATGAACACTTCCTATGACAAGTTCATCCGCACCACGGATCCTGACCATGAGAAGCAGGTACAGAAGATCTTCAAAAAAATGTATGACCAGGGCGATATCTACCTCGGCTCCTACGAGGGCTGGTACTGCACGCCCTGCGAGTCCTTCTGGACAGAGAGTCAGCTGAAGGACGGGCGGTGTCCGGACTGCGGACGGCCTGTGACAAAGGCGCATGAGCCGGCGTATTTCTTCCGCATGAGCAAGTATGCGCCGAAGCTGATCGATTACATCAATACGCATCCGGACTTTATCCAGCCGGAGTCCCGCAAAAATGAGATGATGAACAACTTCCTTCTGCCGGGTCTGCAGGATCTGTGCGTATCGAGGACGTCGTTCAGCTGGGGCATTCCCGTTGATTTTGACCCGAAGCACGTGGTTTACGTATGGCTGGATGCCCTGACGAACTATATCACCGGTCTCGGTTATGACGCGGATGGCAACAGCGATCCGATGTTTGAGAAGTACTGGCCGGCGGATCTGCACCTGATCGGCAAGGACATCATCCGTTTCCATACGATTTACTGGCCGATCTTCCTGATGTCAATGGGTCTTCCGCTGCCGAAGCAGGTATTCGGACACCCGTGGCTGCTGCAGGCGGACGGCAAGATGAGCAAATCCAAGGGCAACGTGATCTATGCGGACGATCTCGTGGACCTGTTCGGCGTGGACGCCGTGCGGTATTTCGTCCTGCATGAGATGCCTTTTGAGAACGACGGCGTGATCAGCTGGGATCTGATGGTTGAGAGAAACAATGCGGACCTCGCGAATACGCTGGGAAATCTGGTGAACCGCACCATTTCCATGAGCAACAAGTATTTCGGCGGCGTGGTGGAGGATCGTCACGTCACAGCGCCTGTCGATGATGACCTGAAGAAGGTCGTGACCGGTACGGCGGCGAAGGTGGAGAACAGGATGAAGACACTCCACGTGGCGGACGCCATCACCGAGATCTTCACGATGTTCAAGCGCTGCAATAAATATATCGATGAAACGACACCCTGGGTACTGGCGAAGAATGAGGCAGATCATGACCGTCTGGCGACGGTGCTCTACAACCTGATCGAGAGCATCACCATCGGTGCCAGTCTGCTCGAGCCGTTTATGCCGGAGACGACGGAGAGGATCCTCCGTCAGCTCAATACGGAGAAGCGCGACTACGCAGACGTCGATCAGTTCGGCCTCTATCCTTCGGGCAACAAGGTGACGGATCAGCCGGAGATTCTTTTTATCAGAAAGGATCTGAAGGAGATCATGGAGCAGGTAGAGGCGAAAAAGGCAGCCTCCGGCACAGCTTCCGAGGGTACGGATGCAGCAGCCGGCGGTGATGCAGCAAAAGCCGGCAGTGACGCTGCGGGCGCCGGCCAGGAAGAAGGAGCAGAGGCAGAGAAGAAGGCGGAGATCCACGTGGAGCCGAAGGAGACGATCACTTATGATGATTTCGCGAAGTGCCAGTTCGTCGTCGGCGAGGTGATCTCCTGTGAAGCCGTACCGAAGTCAAAGAAGCTGCTGAAATTCCAGATCAAAATCGGTGATACGACCCGTCAGATCCTCTCGGGCATCCGCAAATGGTATCCGGAACCGGAGAAGCTCGTTGGCAGGAAGGTCATGGCGCTGATCAACCTTGCGCCGAGAAAAATGGCCGGCCTCGATTCCGAGGGCATGCTGCTGTCGGCAGAGGATGCGGACGGCAACGTATGTCTGATGGCTCCGTCGGCGGATATGCCGTCAGGATCGGAGATCTGCTGATGATCTTCGATACGCACGCACACTATGACGACGCTGCTTTTGACGCGGACCGGGATGAGGTGATCCGCAGTCTCCCGGCGCACGGCGTCAGAGCTTTCGTCAATGTGTCAGCGGAATGGGACAGTCTGGAAAAAACCGAAAAGATCGCCGGTCAGTATGATTTCTGCCATGCGGCCTACGGCATCCATCCGGATAACGTCGGGGATCTGACGGAGGAGCGGATGGAGATCCTCAGGCAGTACTGCCTGAGCAGCCGCTGTGTCGCTGTCGGGGAAATCGGGCTGGATTATCACTTCGGCAAAGAGCACCGGGACGAGCAGATCCGGTGGTTTGAGCGGCAGCTCGGCCTTGCGCGTGAGCTGTCTCTTCCGGTGATCATTCACAGCCGTGACGCGGCTGAGGATACTATGGAGATCCTCAGGAAGGAAATAACCGGCATTCCGGGCGGTGTGGTGCACTGCTATTCCTATTCGAAGGAGATGGCGCTGGAATACGTATCCATGGGACTGATGATCGGCGTCGGCGGTGTGGTCACATTCAAAAATGCCCGCCGGCTGAAGGAAACTGTACAGGCGGTCCCGCTGGAGAGCATCGTTCTCGAGACCGACTGTCCGTATATGGCACCGGAACCGCACCGTGGGACGAGAAACACATCGGCGAATCTCGTCTACGTGGCGCAGGCAATTGCCGGCCTCCGCGGAATCACGCAGGAGGAAGTGGAAGACGCGACCTGGGCAAACGCGGAGAAGCTGTATCATTTATAAAAGAGGATTCGTCATGGCAGCAGAAAACACGGTAGAGTCCGCGAAATTTTCCACAGACAGCTGAAGATCCCGCAGCGTCCGCAAAGTTTTTCACAGGCAGCAGAAAAGCTTGCATTGCCAGCGAATTTTTCCGCAGGCAGCTGAGCAGGCGGCAGGCCCGCGGACAGCAGCGCAAACAGAGACTGCTGCATACAAAGGATTCAGATGGGTTGGAGGTAATGGAAATGGCGACGTGGTATGAAGAGGCAAGGTTTTATCATATTTATCCCCTGGGACTGCTGGGAGCGCCCGCCGTCAATGAAGGCGGGGAGGTCACGCACCGGCTTCGGGTGCTGACGGAAGAATGGCTTCCGCACATCGAAGAGATGGGCTTCAATGCCATTTACATCGGACCGCTTTTCGAATCGTCGGCGCACGGCTACGACACAACGGACTACCGGGTCGTCGACAGACGCCTTGGGGACAATGAGGACTTCCGGCAGTTTGTGGAGAGTGCGCACAGCAGCGGCATCAAAGTGATCGTCGACGGCGTGTTCAATCACACGGGAAGAAAATTCTTCGCCTTTACCGATATTCAGAAAAACAGAGAAGCATCCCGGTATACCGGATGGTATAAGGGCATCCGCTTCGACGGCAACAGCGCCTTTAACGATGGATTTTCTTATGACAGCTGGCGCGGCAGCCAGGACCTCGTCAACCTGAACCTGAAAAATCCCGAGGTCGTCAGATATCTGCTCGACACAGTGGATTTCTGGATCGACACGTTTGACATCGACGGCATCCGTCTCGACTGCGCCGATGTTCTGGATTTCGATTTCATGCGGCAGCTCAGGGCGCACACGGAGCAGAAAAAACAGGATTTCTGGCTGATGGGTGAAGTGATCCACGGCGAGTACCGACGCTGGATCGAGGAGGCGCATCTGCACAGTGTCACGGATTACGAGCTCTGGAAGGGGCTGTATTCGGGGCATAACTCCGGCAATTACTTCGAAATCGCGCATACGATCCGGCATCTCTTCGATCCGCAGTGGGGCTCCGCGCGCGGCTGCACGCTCTATACCTTCGCGGATAATCACGACGTGAGCCGGATTGCCTCGATGGTGGACGACCGCAGATTTCTTCTGCCCATTTACACCTGCGTATTCCTTCTGCCCGGTATCCCGTCCGTCTACTACGGATCGGAATTCGGGATCGAGGGAAAAAAGGAAGACGGCGACGCGGCACTTCGTCCGGCGATCGATCTGAAGTCCATCAGGGACAATAATCCGAACGAGATGCTCACAGCCTGGATCGGCTATCTGAACGCCGTCCGTTCGGTGCACCCGGCCTGCGCGATGGGAGAATATCATGAGCTGGTTCTCACGAACCGCCAGTTTGCTTTTTCAAGGACCAAAGGCGACGATCTGGTGATCGCCGCTATGAATAACGATGACAAGCCGGTGTGGGTCAACATTCCGGTGCCGCTCGGAGCACAGCAGTATTACGACGCGGTGGAGAAGAAGACGATCACGCCGGAAAACGGTCATATCGCGGTAAAAATACCTGCCTGCGGCGCAGAAATCATCACGCGGGCGGACAGCTGATGTCTTTGTGTGAAAGGCGCGATAAACCTTTTGATATAAAGATGTGCGAAACAGCACTATAAATCTTTGATACAGGTTGTAATGGCACGGTAAACCCTTTCATCATGGATATGGGGGACAAGGCTATGGCGGGAAAAAAGAAAAGTGAGGCGACGGTAAAACCTGCGGATGCAGTCAGCACAGCCAGGGAGAAGGCGGAAGCGGCAGTGGAAACCGCAGCAGAGGCTGTGAAAAAAGCAGCGGCACCGGAAAAAGTGGGAAAAGCTGTGGAAGCTGCGGCAGAGGCTGTGAAAAAAGCAGCGGCACCGGAGAAGGTGGAAAAAACTGTGGAAGCAGTGAAGAAAGCAGCAAGAGTGCCGGTGAAGAAACCGGCGAAGGCACCGACGAAGGTCGTGGAAGACCCGTCTGTGCCGCCGGCAGAGGAAGCGGAGCAGGATCCGCATATTTTTACCAGTCTCGACCAGTACCTCTTCGGACAGGCAACGCATTATGATCTGTATAAGAAGATGGGTGCGCACGCGGCGAAAAAGGACGGGAAGGCCGGCGTCTGGTTCACGGTGTGGGCGCCGAATGCGACGGCCATCTACGTGATCGGTGAATTCAACAGCTGGAATGAGACGGCCAACCCGATGACGAAGCTGTCGGAGCAGGGCACCTGGGAGGTGTTTGTCGAGGGCGCGGCTGTCGGACAGCTGTATAAATACCTGATTATTTCCCGCAGGGGAGAGAAGCTGTACAAGGCCGATCCGTACGCCAACTGGGCGGAAAAGCGGCCGGGCACGGCGTCGCGCATCGCCGATCTCTCGTATCGCTGGGGCGATGCCGCCTGGGTGAAGGCGCGCAGCAGATTCAAGCCGAAGACGACGGCACTTTCGATCTACGAGGTGCATCCGGGCTCCTGGATGAAGCACCCCTACAGCGAGGAGAATCCTGAGGGCTTCTATAACTACCGCGAGTTCGCGAAGCGGATCGTCCAGTACGTGAAGGACATGGGCTACACGCACGTGGAGCTGATGGGCATTGCGGAGCATCCGCTGGATGCTTCCTGGGGCTATCAGGTCACCGGCTATTACGCACCGACCTCCCGCTATGGCACGCCGCAGGACTTCAAGTACCTCGTGGATTACCTGCACAAAAATAAAATCGGCGTCATTCTGGACTGGGTTCCGGCGCATTTTCCGAAGGACGCGCAGGGACTGGCCAACTTCGACGGCGAAGCCGTGTATGAGCATGCGGACCCGAGGAGGGGCGAGCACCCCGACTGGGGCACGAAGATCTTCAACTACGGCCGGCCGGAGGTCAAAAACTTCCTGATCGCGAATGCGCTGTACTGGCTTGAGGAATACCATATCGACGGTCTGCGTGTGGATGCGGTGGCGTCCATGCTCTACCTGGATTACGGCCGCAAGGACGGCGAGTGGATCCCGAACGAGCAGGGCGGAAACCAGAATAATGAGGCCATTGAATTTTTCCGTCATCTGAACTCTCTGGTAAACGGGCGCGATCCCGGCTGCATGATGATCGCCGAGGAATCCACGGCCTGGCCGAAGGTCACGGGCAGCGTGGAGGACGGCGGTCTCGGCTTTACCTACAAGTGGAACATGGGCTGGATGCACGATTTCCTCGAGTACATGAAGCTCGACCCGTATTTCCGCAAGTTCAACCACAACAAGATGACGTTCGCCATGACCTATGCTTTTTCGGAGAACTACATTCTCGTGCTCTCGCACGATGAGGTGGTGCACCTGAAATGCTCGATGATCAACAAGATGCCGGGCCTGGAGGATGACAAGTTCCAGAACCTGAAGGCCGGATATACGTTCATGTTTGGCCATCCGGGCAAGAAGCTGCTGTTCATGGGTCAGGACATCGGCCAGTACCGCGAGTGGAGCGAGGAGCGCGAGGTCGACTGGTTCCTGCTGCAGGATAAGAAAAACGAGCATCTGCAGGCCTACGTGCGCGATCTCCTGATGATGTACAGGAAGTATCCGGCGCTGTACGCCAATGATGTGGATTACAACGGTTTTCAGTGGATCAACGCCGATGACGCTGACCGCTCGATCTTCAGCTTCATCCGCTGGTCGCCCACGGGCAAAAATAATCTGATCTTCGTGATCAATTTCACCCCGATCGAGCGGAAGGATTACCAGTGCGGCGTCCCGAAGCTGACGACCTATACCCAGATCCTCGACAGCCGGAATATCAAATACGGCGGCCAGAGAGAGAAGATGGACAAGTATGTCGCTGCGGACGGTCCGTGCGACACCCAGCCGTATCATATCGATTACGAGCTGCCGGCATATGGGGCAGCGGTGTTCAAATTTAACTGATACGGGACTTGCATCGATGCTGAAGACGGGCATCAGAAAATTTGCTGACAGCAGGACGGATGCAGAATGTCCTGAATTTTAACAGATGGATGGCTGCGTATGCAGCAGACAGATACGCCCGGGACTTCCGTAAGAACGGAGGTACCGGGCGTTTTATTTACGCGAACAGTGAGCCGCAGCCGAATGCAAAGTATTCGTGTGCGGCGAGCGTCGCGATAGCGAGATAAAACTCGCGCAGCGTGTTTTATCTCGTTATCATGAAATGAATCAGGAGCCGCATTTGTTATACGCAGAGCAGTCTGGCAATGAGGGCAAGCAGCAGGAGATGCGCGGGATAAAATACGTAAAAGGCGTACTTCGCGACAGCGGCATGACCGTGCGCTGAAGTCAGCTGCCTGCCGCGGCTGCCGTTGTACAGAGCGACGGGAATCATGGCCAGAAAAGCGCCGACATCATCGAACAGATTGAGGTTCAGCATCAGACATCCCCAGAAGCAGGCATCGGTCTTTTTCTTCATCATGACGCCGTTGAAATAATAAAAGCAGGCAAGACAGAGGATGCCCATCCACTCATAATCCAAATGCAGGGCATAAGACGCCAGAGAGCAGCCGGCGATGACCGCAGTCTGCAGAAAAGCCGACGGCAGCGGGGCGAAGGCGTGCTCCCGTACGGCACTGATCAGCTGGAACATGATCAGCCCCAGCCCGAGTGTGAACATGGTATTCTGGTGTTCCGGGAAAAACCAGGAGCCGTACATCAGATTAAAAGGGATTTCCGCCAGAAGCGCAAATAGCAGAACGCGCGCCGTATATTTTTTAACATCGTGTGTGTGAAAATAACCTTCGGTCAGCAGAAAGCAGAAGAGCGGGAAAGCGATCCGGCCGACGATACTGCTGAATATCAGCTCCGCCGCTCCCCTGAGGTGAAAAAATTTGGCGGCGTGATCGGACACCATGGAGATGCAGGCAATCACTTTCAGATCAAAACCGCTGAGTACGGAGGCCCCGTGATGATGTCCCGTATGTTCGGTATATTCAGAAAAATTCATGGACACTCCATTCATGGAAAGGCTGAGTTCCGGCGCAGTTCGATTTGTGAACAGCTCACAAATATTTCATGGGAACAGCCCTGTTTTCCGTTATAAATACGTATAGACAATAAA
>ONKP01000079.1 GCA_900318405.1 uncultured Eubacteriales bacterium
TGATGTAGGTGTCATAAGTATGATAACAGTGTCAATAAGTCATTCACCCACTTTTGCACAAGTGCAACGTGGGTGATGACTTTTGACACTGTTATCATAATATCAGATGGATCCAATTCCAGGAAGCTGACACTTTTTCCAGCGTTTTCTATGCCGTTTTTCTATGCAGTGTAATGTGATCAGTTTTCCGGCAGCCAGTATTCAAACTGTTCGGTAATGTATGGTCCGTTTTCTTTAATGTTGGCGATCACAACGTCAATATAACGTTCCCTGATGTCTCTGCACTCGATTATTTTCATCTTTGTGCTTTTTGTTGTCTCAACAACATACTTATTACGTCAGTGATACGACAATAGGGAAGATGAAACACACGGGGCGAAATGATCCCGATATCACAGCATTCAGACATATAAATTCTTTGCAGACGGATACAGATTCTGCATGCGTTGCAGTAATGACATAAGAAGGAGGACTCTTTCATGGCAAACCTGGTTACAAGAAAAACACTGATCGGAGAACTGGTAAACAACTATCCTGAGACAGCAGATGTGCTGTACGGCGTCGGCATGCACTGCCTTGGCTGCCCGGCTTCACAGGCAGATTCCGTGGAAGATGCCTGCGGAATTCATGAGATCAATCCCGATTTCGTAGTCACAGCACTGAACGAGAAGATCGCAGCAGTCAGGGGGTAATCAGAATGAGTGCAAATTTAGGACCGATTCATTTCTGGCTTTACAATAAGATTGGAAATCAGGAGCAGCTTACCGCTGAGATCGCGGCTCTTGCAGAAAAAAACGGCTGGATCGACGCGGCTGACCGTTATACGAAAACGCTGCCTCCTCTCGAGACAGTTATTGATGAGGGAAATATCCATGGCTGGCTTCAGGCGCAGATCACCGATGCCGAGACTCGCTACGCAGACCTTGTGACGGAGATCCTGAAGGCGGATGAGAAGCGTCTGGATACTCTCTGTGCCGTTGCGGAGCAGTTTGGAGAACAGCACGCACTACAGGCAAGCTCTGTTGAAGATGCTTTTAAGGCATTTGAAGATTTCTTCGTAAACGGCATGCCCTGCGACCGCGTCAACTCCGTTACGAGAGCATCCGCAGATTATTTTTCCTGGGAGATGACGCAGGATATTCACGCGCAGTACTGGGACGGCAGCAGCTCGACCTACTACGCGATCCGGAAGAGCGTTATGGAAGGGATGCTGAAGCAGACCGGGTATGCGCTGGAGGCCGATGATGATTTCCATTATTCCATCGTTGCCAGCTCTCAGAGATGTGCATGTACACAGGCGTCCGCGACATGACGTCATTTGATCCGACCGTACTTCACACAGCGTATCGCTTATCCGGTCTGTAATACAATACATCCATACAACGAGATAAAACACGCTTCACAAGTTTTTTCTCGTTATTGCGACGTTCGCCACACCTCATCGCACGCTTCGCGTGTGTGAGGATGTGGCTCTCTGCTCACGTAAATAAGCCGCAGCCGATCACTTTCTGATCTGCTGCGGCTCTTTATATATCAGAGATCCACGTTGATCTCTGCGTAATCAAATATGATGAATGTCACCATGTCTTTGTCAACACAATCAACCGAGCTGCCCGACTTTGCGAATGATCCTCTTAAAGTGTTCCCTGTCATAGATGACGGGCACCGGATAAAGCGGATTTGCTTCTTTATCCGCCCATTCTGCCATCTGATCCAGATCACTCTCTGAAATACCTTCGATGTGATCCGGAATATCGAACTGCCGGTTCATGTCCCTGATCCTCTGGATAAATGCATTCGCGCAAGCCTGATCCGTGCCGGCCGCGATATGGGCGAATCTGGCAAGCTCAGCGAGCGGCCGCTCTGCTTTTCTGCCATAATCCTCCAGGACGATCGGCAGGATCACCGCGTTAGCGAGACCGTGCGGTACATGGTACAGACCGCCGATGGTATGCGCGATGGCATGGACATTACCCACGCATGCGGTTGTAAACGCCAGCCCCGCTTTATAGGAGGCAAAAAGCATTGCCTGCCGTGCCTTCATATCATCCGGTTTTGCATATGCCACCGGCAGATCATGCAGAATTGTGCGGACGGCCTCACGACACTGCACGGGCGTCTCCCGGCGGTGATATGGCTTATTCAGGTAAGCTTCCACCGCATGCGTCAGCGCATCCATGCCGGTGGCAGCAGTGAGCGCCGGCGGAAGGGATACGGTAAGAACAGGATCCAGAATGGCGTAATCCGGACAGAGTACAAAATCATTGATGGCATATTTGTGATGTGTCTCTCCGTCGGAAATGACAGCAGCCACCGTACATTCGGATCCGGTGCCCGCCGTCGTCGGCACGGCGATGAAAAGCGGCGTTTTTCTGCGGACCTTCAAGGTGCCGCCCATCTCCTGCAGCGTTTTATCCGGTCTGGCAATACGGGCGGAAGCCGCCTTTGCAGCGTCCATATTTGAACCGCCGCCGATCGCTGCAAAGCAGTCACAGCCCGCTTCTGTATACATGGCTGCAATCTTCTCAACGGTTTCAATATCCGGATCCGGACGGACTTCGGAAAACAGAGAATATTCCGTCAGCTTTTCACAGGCATTGCGGAAGAAATCACTCTTCACAATCCTCGGACCCGTAACGATCATCGGGTGCTTTTTTCCCTCTTTCTCCAGAATTTCACCCAGACGATCGAGCGCATGAGCTCCGGAGATCACCTCAGGTCCCCCCGCCGGCATGGCTTTGATGCCCAGGCCGAAGACGCCCTGATAAATTCTGTCATATATCTGATTTGCCATCACCATTGTGTCCTTTCCTGTATTGTACTTATACGGCAAACGAGATAAAACACGCTTCGCGAGTTTTATCTCGCTATCGCGACGTTCGCCACACTCGATCACTTCGTGATCGGATGTGGCTCTCTGTTCGCGTAAAA
>ONKP01000002.1:0-107062 GCA_900318405.1 uncultured Eubacteriales bacterium
ATAATATTCATATGTATCGGCAGCTGCACCGATTATATACATCCGCCCGACCGTTTGCAAGCCCCCTAGTGGAAGCTTGCTCATCCGTTTTACTGTATTAAGCCGTCGTCAAGCGGGCAGCGATGGAGCAGTCGGGCTTAATACAGTACTGTGGCATCTTGTATGATACGGGGTTAACGTAGTCAGCACAATAAACAGCTTCCGCAGATGACCTGCGAACTCTGAGTTTTTCGTCGTGAGTGAGCAGGTCGCTGCGGAAGCTGTGACCGATAACAACATCATGATACAGCCTGTCCGTCAGGCCGTCTCATCCAGCGCCGCCGACAGCTTCTCCACCATCTCGTCGATATCCGCTTCGGTGATGACAAGCGGCGGCACAAGACGGATGACATTGGAGGACGCTGACAGCACGACAAGACCGTGGTCCAGTGCCGCGCGGAGTACATGGCCGATCGGTCTGTCCTTCACGACAAGACCCTGCATCAGCCCGCGGCCTCTCCGCTCTGTCAGGCAGCTGTATTTTTCTACCATCTCATCGAGTTTCTTCTCAAAATAAGGCGTGATCTTCTGCACATGACCGACAATATTTTTCTTCTCAAAGAGATCAAACACCGTGCTCACGGCGCGGGTTGCCAGTGGATTGCCGCCGTAGGTGCTGCCGTGATCGCCGGGCGTCAGCGAATGCTCCGCCACACGCTCCGACACGACAAACGCGCCGACCGGAACGCCGCATCCAAGCGCCTTGGCACAGGTCATGATATCCGGCTGTACGCCATAGCTCTGCCATGCCCAGAGACTTCCCGTCCGGCCCATGCCGCACTGCACCTCGTCGAGGATCAGCAGGATATCTCTCTCATCGCAGATCTTCCGAATACCCTTCAGGAATTCCGGATCAGCAGGATAAATACCGCCCTCGCCCTGTACGGTCTCCATAATGATCGCGCAGGTGCGGTCTGACAGCTGTGCCTTCACGCTGTCCAGATCATTAAAGTCCGCAAAGCGGATGCCGCCGATCAGCGGTTTGAACGGATCCTGATAGCCTGCGTTGCCGGTCACGGAGAGCGAGCCCATGCTGCGTCCGTGGAAGGAATTGTTCATGGCGATGATTTCATGATCCGTCCGTTTGTCACGCAGCCATGCGTATTTGCGCGCCGTTTTCAGTGCTCCCTCGATAGCCTCTGTGCCACTGTTGGTAAAAAACACTTTTCCCATGCCGCAGGAATCAACAACCTTCTTTGCGGCATCGGCCAGCGGCTCATTGTAAAACAGGTTGGAGGTGTGGATCACTTTTTTCATCTGATCCTCCAGCGCAGCCGTGTACTCCGGATCGTTGTAGCCCAGGGCAAAAACAGCGATGCCCGCGCCGAAATCCAGATATTCTTTCCCGTCCGTATCGTAGAGACGGACACCCTGTCCCCTGTCAAAAACAACCGGGAACCGGTTATATGTATGCAGCACATACTGATCCGCCTGCGCCATGATCTCTCTTGTATTCATACTGAATCCCTCTTCCTTTAAATATGCTTCACCACTGGTCTGCATCCGCGGCACTGTACTTCTGCTCGTCATCCCGCTGGATCGCCGTGCCGATACCTCTGTTCGTGAAGATCTCCAGAAGCAGGCAGTGCGGAATACGGCCGTCAAGGATATGCACCCGATTGACGCCGTTGCTGATCGCATCGATGCAGTTATTCAGTTTCGGGATCATTCCGCCCGCTACATGACCTGAGCTGATCAGTTCCTTTGCCTCTGTCACATTCAGCTCGGAGATCAGTGTGGAAGGGTCATCCTTGTCATAATAAACGCCTTCGATATCTGACAGGAACGCGAGTTTTTCCGCATGCACAGACTCCGCAATGGCGCTGGCCGCATCATCGGCGTTGATGTTGTACGTCTGGTAATCATCATCGAGGCCGATGGGACACACAATCGGAAGGAAATCCTTTTCCAGCAGATCGTACAGGATCTTCGGATCAACCTTTTCGATCTCACCGACGAAA
Source organism: uncultured Eubacteriales bacterium (assembly GCA_900318405.1). Classification (GTDB taxonomy): domain Bacteria; phylum Bacillota; class Clostridia; order Lachnospirales; family Lachnospiraceae; genus Bilifractor. The sequence goes on from ONKP01000002.1 coordinate 2,001, forward strand.
CCGATATCGCGGCCGTCGGAATATTTTTTCTTCACGCGAAGCATACCGCCGTCCTTGCCGCTGACACCGACAGCGCGGACACCCAGAGACTCGACCATGCTGACCAGATGCTTGTTCACCTTGTTCAGTGCCATCTCAGCCACTTCCATGGTGTCGGCATCTGTGACGCGAAGTCCGTTGACAAAACGCGGCTCCATACCCACTTTGCTTACCCAGCGCGAAATTTCCTTTCCGCCGCCGTGTACAAGAATCGGCTTGAATCCGACGAGCTTGAGCAGCACGACATCCTTGATCACATTCTTCTGCAGTTCTTCATCGATCATTGCGCTGCCGCCGTATTTGACGACGATGATCTTGCGGTTAAAACGCTGGATATACGGCAGGGCCTCGATGAGAACCTCCGCCTTGTCCAGATACTTCTGATTTACCATGGATTTCCTTCTCTCTTTGTTAATTGCCTGCATGTATTGCCCGGGTATATTCTCTGTATGTATAACCTGTATAAATCACCCGGGCGTATTCCCTGTGTGCATGAAATGCATACCTGATTCAGGCATACATGCTGCATCCTTTGCCGGAAAATCCTCACTTATGAGCGATAATCCGCATTGATCTTCACGTAATCATACGTCAGATCACAGCCCCAGGCCGTTGCCTCGGCGTCTCCCATCTGGATATCGATGACAGCCGTCACTTCATCCTCTGAGAGGATTCTCGTTGCTTCTTCTTCACTGTAGTCCAGCGCCACACTGTCCTCAGTGATCTGGATGCGGCCCGCTCTGCTCTGGAAGTAGAGGTTGACCTTGTCCACGTCAAACTTTGCAGGTGAATAGCCCATCGCGCAGAGGATGCGTCCCCAGTTTGCGTCTTTTCCAAAAATAGCCGCCTTCGTGAGCGTGGATTCGATGACCGATTTGGCCAGGATCTTCGCCTGCTGTTTGTCTTTTGCGTGAATGACCTTCACTTCAAACAGTTTTGATGCGCCCTCACCGTCGCCGGCAATCATTTTTGCCAGAGTTTTATTGACTGCCATGACAGCCGCGGCGAATACATCGTAATCCTCTCCGGGTCCGACGATCTCCTCATTGCCTGCAAGACCGTTAGCCATCAGGATGCAGGTATCATTGGTCGACATATCGCCGTCGACAGAGATCATGTTGTAGCTGTCGCCCACCGAAGCAGATAATGCCTTCTGCAGCATTTTCTTCGATATCATCGCATCTGTCGTCAGAAACGAGAGCATGGTGCCCATATTCGGATGGATCATGCCGGCGCCCTTGCACATACCGCCGATCGTCACGTCCACACCGCCGAGTTTTACCGTGACCATGACTTCCTTCGCCTTTGTATCCGTCGTCATGATCGCACGCTCTGCCACAGCAGCCGCATCTCTGGAATTGGAAAGAAGCGGGGCAAGCTTCTTCACGCCGGCACACACAATATCTACGGGCATCTGTTTGCCGATGACACCTGTCGATCCGAGAAGCACGCTTTCCACCGGCACGGACAGAGCCTCCGAAGCCGCCTCTGCTGTTTTCCTGCAGGCCTCGTCACCCTCTTTTCCTGTCGCCGCATTGGCAATGCCGCTGTTGACAACAACCGCCTGCACGCTCTGCGTGCCGGAAATGATGTTCTTATCCCACTTGACAGGTGCTGCTTTCACCTGATTGGTCGTGAATGTGCCCGCTGCCACACACGGTACGACACTATAGATGATCGCCATATCCTTGGTATGATTTTTCTTGATGCCGACGCTTCCACCGATCGCCTGGAAGCCATTCGGCGCTGTCACGCCGCCTTCACCCGGTCTGACTGTTATTTTCTGTTCCATATTAACTCCATTCCGCTGCCGTTCTGCCGGCAGCCAGTCCATCTCTGCATTCCTGCAGCCAGTCCATCTCTGTGTTCCTGCATTCCGTCACTTTCACGCCGCAACCTGCTGATGTCCATGACTGGTACATGGCGGGCTGTGTCAACTGTGCCGGAACAACCACTGATTAAAAGAATACATCCGTCAGGCTGGTGTGTAAAGATGGATTTTCGTGTAATTATACATTGATCAGAATTATTATGCAATATTATTTTTAAAAATACATTTTGCTTGTTGCATTCAGCGCCTTAATATTGTATAGTGTCTGCGTTGAACTTTCACCGGCGATCTGCAGATCTGCATCATGCTATCTGCAAGTTTTCACAGTCTGCAGACCTTCATGATCACATCTGCAGTTTTCAGCATCATGACCGGTAATATGTAAATCATCATTTTATTTTTATGCATGGGCCTGAGGCTCTGCGAATCAGAATCAGGAGGATGACAATGAGCGAAAAAGTTGTACTGGCTTATTCCGGCGGACTGGATACGACAGCCCTGATCCCGTGGCTGAAGGAAAACTTCGGATATGAGATCATCTGCTGCTGCATCAACTGCGGACAGGAGGAGGAACTCACCGATGACAATCTGAACGAGAGAGCTCTCGCATCCGGTGCTTCCAAATTATACATTATCGATGTGATCGATGAATTCGCTGACGACTATATCATGCCCTGTGTTGAGGCCGGCGCTGTCTATGAACACAAATATCTGCTCGGCACATCCATGGCCCGTCCGCTCATTGCGAAAAAACTCGTTGAAGTCGCACACAAGGAAGGCGCTTCGGCTATCTGCCACGGCGCTACCGGCAAGGGCAATGACCAGATCCGTTTCGAGCTCGGCATCCGTGCTCTGGACCCGAACATCAAGATCATCGCTCCGTGGCGCATGACCGACGTCTGGAAAATGCAGTCCCGTGAGGATGAGATCCAGTACTGCAAGGATCATGGCATTGATCTGCCCTTCTCCATGGGCAAAGGCTACAGCCGTGACCGCAACCTCTGGCACATCAGCCACGAGGGACTTGAGCTTGAGGATCCGTCACAGGCACCGAATTACGACAAGCTGCTCGTACTGACAGTTCCCCCGGAAAAAGCGCCTGACAAAGAGACCGAGATCACGCTCGACTTTAAGGACGGCAAACCGGTTGCTCTGAACGGTAAGCAGATGAAGATCTCCGAGATCATTGAGGAGCTGAATAAGATCGGCGGTGCCAACGGCATCGGTATCATTGATATCGTTGAGAACCGTGTCGTAGGCATGAAATCCCGTGGCGTATATGAGACGCCCGGCGGAACGATCCTCATGGAGGCACATGATCAGCTCGAAGAGCTTGTCCTCGACCGCGAGACCATGGAGACCAAGAAGAAACTCGGAAGCCAGCTTGCACAGATCGTATACGAGGGCAAATGGTTCACCCCGCTCCGCGAGGCCATTCAGGCATTCGTCGAGTCCACGCAGAAGGTTGTCACCGGCACAGTGAAGATGAAGCTCTACAAGGGCAATATCATCCGCAATGGCACGACATCACCGTACAGCCTGTACAGCTCTTCTCTCGCATCGTTCACCACAGGTGATATGTATGATCACAGCGACGCCACCGGCTTCATCAATCTCTTCGGTCTGCCTCTCAAGGTAAGAGCGCTGATGATGAAGGATGTGGAGACGCAGAAAAAGACGCAGTAAATGTCTGTTTTGCATAAGCATTACGTCTTAAACCGCATAAAACCTGCCTGCTTCATCACTCCTCGATGAAGCAGGCGGCACATACCGACAGCATTTCACAGGGCAAAAGCCGTATAAATCAGATGCGGCTGAACAGGACAAAAAACAGAGGCAAAGGGATTTATCTTCCCGTGCCTCTGTTTTTTTATACCTTTTTTAATATCCGTTTAATGTTCCGGCTTTGACGTCCGGGTTTTTACGTTTCTGGTCCCAGGTTTCTGGTCTTGTGTTTCTGCTCTGTGTCTCTGCTCAATGTCTCTGCTCTGTGTCTCTGCCTTCCCATGTATTTCATTCAGTCAGCCGGTCAGGGCCTGAATTTTTTTACTTCTTCCATATCCGGTATGGAAGGTGCCGCGCCTCTGCGCGTAACCGCAATGGCAGATGCCTGCGAAGCCAGCTGCAGTGCTCCGGCCGGATCCTTTCCGCTCACTACGCCGGCGATAAAATAACCGCTGAAGGTATCCCCGGCCGCTGTCGTATCGACGGTCCTGACCTTATAGATGTCCTGATGTACCAAGCTGTCAGCATCGATATACCAGGAGCCTTCCGTACCCATCGTCAGAATAACCTTTGCGTTCGGGAAACGGCGGCGAACAGCAGGCACCAGCGTATCCGGTGTGCTCTCCTTCTCTCCGGTCAGAAGCCCGGCCTCGATCTCATTGACAAACAGATAATCCACACAATCCCAGGGAAGCGTGGACAGCTGGTCATTGATAGGCGAAGCATTCAGGACGATCTTCATACCCTTTTCATGCGCACAGCTCATGATCCTGGCCAGATGGTTCACTTCATTCTGAAGAACGATCCAGTCTCCTGCCTCAAAATGGCTGAGAACTTCATCGATCTGCTCATCCGTCACACACTGGTTGGCACCACCAAACAGCAGGATACAGTTGTCCCCATCTTTATCATTCTGGATCACCGTATGTCCGCACGGGGTATCCTGCAGCACCCGGACAAGTTCTGTATTGACATGCGCATCCTTCAGCATATCCAGAAGGATTTTTCCCTCTGCGCCTACATTACCCGCATGCCAGACATTCAGGCCGGCTCTGCCGAGCGCTACAGACTGGTTCAGGCCCTTTCCTCCTGCGTAGACCTTTCTGTCCTCAGACAGAAGCGTCTCTCCACGGACGAGGATATGATCAACCCGGTACACATAATCGATATTCAATGAGCCAAAATTCAGAACTTTCATTGTTTCCCTGCTTTCCCGCAGTCTGGTATGCAGCACTGTGCCATACACGCGGTTTACATATACAAACGCATACAACACACATCAGCCTGCTTCAAAACCGATCTCCGCCTGGTAATCAGTCCTCAATACTGTAGTTCGGAGCCTCTTTGGTGATGTGAATGTCGTGCGGATGCGATTCCTTCAGAGAAGCAGATGTGATCTTCACGAATTTGCCAGTCTCCTGAAGCGTCGGGATATCCTTTGCTCCGCAATAGCCCATGCCTGAACGAAGTCCTCCGATCAGCTGGAATACGGTATCTTCCACGCTGCCCTTATATGCCACACGGCCTTCCACGCCTTCCGGTACGAGTTTCTTTGCACCAGCCTGGAAATAACGGTCTGCACTGCCGTGTGCCTGGGACATAGCACCGAGCGATCCCATGCCGCGATATACCTTATATTTACGGCCCTGATACAGCTCAAATTCACCGGGTGCCTCATCGCATCCCGCAAACATGGATCCCATCATGGTGACATTGGCACCTGCGGCAATGGCCTTGGTGATATCACCGGAGTATTTGATACCGCCGTCTGCAATGATCGGTGTTCCTGTCTTCTTTGCCTCTTCATAGCAGTTCATGATCGCTGTGATCTGCGGTACACCGATACCGGCAACGACACGTGTCGTACAGATCGATCCGGGGCCGATGCCGACCTTTACGCAGTCAGCACCTGCGGCAACGAGATCATGAACAGCACCTGCCGTAGCTACGTTACCTGCAATCACCTGCAGCTCCGGATAAGCACCCTTGACCATGCGCAGGCACTTAAAAATATTGGCAGAATGGCCATGCGCAGAATCAATAACCACGCAGTCCACATGCGCATTGACCAGCGCCTCCACACGGTCAAGCACATCATCCGTAATACCGATCGCTGCGCCGCAGAGCAGACGGCCCTGTAAATCCTTTGCAGCATTCGGATACTGGATCTGCTTCTCGATATCCTTGATGGTGATGAGGCCCTTCAGATTACCCTCATCATCGACGATCGGCAGTTTCTCTTTTCTCGCTTTGGCGAGAATCTTCTTAGCCTCTTCAATGGTGACGCCTTCCCTGGCTGTAATGAGCCCTTCAGACGTCATGGATTCCTTGATCTTCTTGGAAAAATCCGTCTCGAAAAGCAGATCACGGTTGGTGATGATGCCGACAAGTTTCTTGCCCTCGGTAATCGGAACACCGGAGATCCTGTACTTGGCCATCAGCGCATTGGCATCAGCCAGTGTATTTTCAGGAGAAAGGAAAAACGGATCGGTGATAACGCCATTTTCTGAACGTTTTACTTTATCAACTTCATCTGCCTGCTGCTCGATCGTCATGTTTTTATGAATGATACCGATGCCACCCTGACGTGCCATAGCGATAGCCATACGGTGTTCTGTTACCGTATCCATGCCGGCGCTCATCATAGGAATATTCAGATGAATCTTCTTCGTGAGCCAGGTGCCCACATCGACCATATTCGGTGTCACTTCAGAATACTGCGGCACAAGCAAAACATCATCAAAAGTAATTCCCTCACCGATAATCTGTCCCATTCACGAACCATCCTTTCTCTATACAAACTGTTTAATTCCTGCAAGTTTAGCAGACAGCATCTGGAAAGTCAACGCAGCCCCGGCCATTACTTTCTGAAGTACGCCTTACCCGGCATCCGGATACGGATATCGCGGAGCATCTGTTCATTCGGGCTGAGCAGCACAACGCTTCCCTGGCCACCGGAACGGTACACCAGCGCATAGGCTTTATCCCTGGCCTCTTTTGTTCCCTCCGTGAAATCCTTCACGGGAAGCTCACTGTACGGCCGCATGGCATCCGATTCCACCGGTGCAAAAAGCTCCGCATCCTTCAGGGAATACGTCGCGATCTGCTTTCTGGATTCCTTGGAAAAAATCTTTGCGATATCCAGTTCCCCATTGACATAGGAATACTCCCACTCCACATTGAATTTCTTAAACAGCCACCGGTCCACATAGAGCATCACCAGGCCGGCCAGCAGCAGATACGGAAGAATAAATACACCGGCAGCAAAAAGCAGAACCGTGATCACGATCAGCAGTCCCTCAACCGCATAGGTAATCGTCGTCCTCGCCTTCTTCACATCCAATTCAGTAAATAAATCGTCCATTAAAGTTCAAAACCTCCCGGAATTCATTATCTGCCATTATACGCCGGCTGACAGTCATTGTCTAACACATTCGCAGTGTGCACCTCTCCCGCAATTACTGCTCACACATCTTTGACCTTATAATTATTTGAGCAGAACGTCCAGAGATACAGATGCCTCCACCCCGCAACCATCCGCAGACGCCGGTGGTTGGCGAGGACGAGCGAGAGCGTGTTGCGGGTGGAGGTATCTGTATTCTAAAACATAAAAATGAGCCCTCCTCCAACAGGAAGAGAGCTCACTCATACTTATATTACCAGTGGAATCCACCTTTTTCTTTTTTGCCGCCGGTACTTCCCCCGGTCTCAGCGTCGAACTGCTTCAACAGCTCTTTCGCCTTCTTATTGAGATTCGTAGGCGTCTGCACGACAAGCGTCACATACTGATCACCCCGTGCCCGCTTGTTCCGGATCGACGGTACGCCGCGCTCGCGCAAGCGTATCCTCGTATTGGACTGCGTACCCGGCTTCACCTCATAGACGACATCCCCGTCCACGGTCCTGATGTGAATATCACCGCCGAGCGCAGCCTGCGCATACGAAATCTGTTCCGTTGAAAAAATATTCATGCCGTCTCGTGAAAATACGGGATCCGGTTTCACGGAAATCTGTACGAGCAGATCGCCTCTGGGCCCGCCGTTGATGCCGGGTTCACCCTTTTCACGGATACGTACACTCTGACCGTCATCGATACCTGCCGGAATATTGACCTCTATCGTCTTGCGCGCAGAGGTATACCCTGTGCCATGGCAGTCCGGACATTTGTCGCGGATGATCTTACCGGTACCGCCGCAGTCCGGGCAGGTCGTGATATTCTGGATCATGCCGAACAGGGACTGCTGTGTCTGACGGATCTGTCCCGTGCCGTGGCACTTCGGGCAGACATCAGGCGATGTGCCGGGCCGCGCGCCGCTGCCTCCGCATGTCTTGCAGGTATCCTTCAGTGTCAGCTCGATGCTCTTCGTACAGCCGAACACCGCTTCCTGAAACGTCAGATGCACACCTGCGCGGAGCGTCGCGCCTCTCTTCGGTCCGTTGGGATTCGAACGGGCACCGCCGCCGAACAGGTCACCGAAAATATCACCGAAGCCTGAGTCACCGAAAATATCACTGAAATCAAAATCGCCGAAACCACCGGCTCCTGCACCCCCGTTTTCAAAAGCAGCGAAACCGAACTGGTCATACTGCCTTCTCTTCTCCGGATCGGAGAGGACCGAATATGCCTCCGTCGCTTCCTTAAATTTTTCCTCGGCCACCTTGTCGCCGGGGTTTACATCCGGATGATACTTTTTCGCCAGTTTGCGGTATGCACGCTTCAGCGTCTCAGCATCTGCATTTCTGTCGACCCCCAGTACCTCGTAATAATCCCTTTTATTTTCAGCCATTGCCTGTAACTCCTGTCATGATCAGATTTTTCCCCGCATCACACTCTGCGTGCACCCGATACACACGGCCTGCGTAAGACACGAAATGTCCGCGCGCTCCTCCTGCGAAGAGCAGCGCGGAACAATCCGTTACAAATCCAATCCGATATTTTTAAACTTTTCTGTCACTGCGGATCAGTTTTCCGAACATCAGATCCGAAATATTAAACTTCCTTATAATCCGCATCTACGACGTTATCGTCATTTCCCGAGCTGCTGTTTCCGCCCTGCGGACCTGCGCCCTGAGAACCGCCGAAGCCTGCGCCGCCTGCGTTCGGGCCGCCCTGTCCGCCCTGCTGGCCGTTCTGCTGCATGTTCTCATACATCTTTGTGAACAGTGAATTCGAAGAATTCATCAGTTTCTCACGTGCAGACTTCAGCTCATTGATCTGATCGTCAGTGATGTTAGAAGCATCAGCCGGAACCTTGGCAAGGACATCCTTGAGTGCCTTGAGATCTGCCTCTACCGCAGCTTTGTCGCTGCCGGAAACCTTATCGCCTACCTCGTTCAGAGCCTTCTCAACCTGGAACACCAGAGAGTCGGCTTCATTACGGGTATCAACGCCCTCTTTACGCTTCTTATCCTCAGCCTCATACTGAGCAGCTTCCTTTACAGCCTTGTCGATTTCCTCATCCGACATGCTGGATCCGGAAGTGATCGTGATGTGCTGCTCCTTGCCGGTGCCGAGATCCTTAGCGGATACATTAACGATACCGTTGGCATCGATATCAAAGGTGACCTCGATCTGCGGAACACCTCTTCTTGCCGGCGGGATACCATCCAGACGGAACTGTCCGAGGGATTTGTTATCCTTGGCAAACTTACGCTCACCCTGTACAACGTTGATATCCACAGCCGTCTGGTTATCAGCGGCAGTAGAGAAGATCTGACTCTTTCTGGTCGGGATAGTCGTATTTCTCTCGATCAGAGGTGTAGCGATACCGCCCATGGTCTCGATAGAAAGTGTAAGCGGTGTAACATCCAGCAGAAGGATATCTCCGGCTGCGGAATCTCCGGCAAGCTTGCCGCCCTGGATAGATGCACCGATAGCGACGCACTCATCAGGGTTCAGATTCTTGCTCGGTTCATGACCGGTCAGCTGTCTTACTTTATCCTGTACAGCAGGGATACGGGTTGAACCGCCGACCAGAAGAACCTTTCCGAGGTCTGCGGCCGTCAGTCCTGCATCAGAGAGTGCTCTGTTCACAGGCTCTGCGGTAGCTTCTACCAGATCAGCTGTCAGCTCATCAAATTTAGCCTTGGTCAGCGTCATATCCAGATGTCTCGGCGCACCGTCGGAACCCATCGTAATGAACGGCAGGTTGATATTGGTCGTGGAAGCACTGGACAGCTCGATCTTTGCTTTTTCAGAAGCTTCGATGATACGCTGCATGGCCATTCTGTCTCCGGACAGATCAACGCCTTCCTGTTTCTTGAATTCGGAAACGATCCAGTCGGAAACTTTCTTATCAAAATCATCACCGCCGAGGTGGTTGTTGCCGGCGGTTGCCAGAACCTCGATAACGCCGTCACCGATCTCGATGATGGATACATCAAATGTACCGCCGCCGAGGTCGTAAACCATGACCTTCTGCTCTTTCTCGTTATCAAGACCATAAGCCAGTGCAGCTGCTGTCGGCTCGTTGATGATACGCTTTACATCAAGTCCTGCGATCTTGCCGGCATCCTTGGTTGCCTGACGCTGTGCATCATTGAAATATGCAGGGCAGGTGATAACGGCCTCTGTAACCTTCTCGCCGAGGTATCCCTCTGCATCACCCTTCAGTTTCTGAAGGATCATGGCGGAGATCTCCTGCGGGCTGTAGTTCTTGCCGTCGATGTTTACCTTATAATCACTGCCCATTTTACGCTTGATCGAAGAGATCGTACGGTCAGCGTTGGTTACTGCCTGACGTTTTGCCGGGGAACCTACCAGACGCTCTCCGGTCTTTGTGAATGCAACAACAGAAGGTGTGGTTCTGCTTCCTTCTGAGTTAGCGATAACGGTGGGCTTGCCACCTTCCATAACAGCTACGCAGCTGTTCGTAGTACCGAGATCAATACCAATGATTTTTCCCATAATCTTATCCTCCCTGGGCTGTTCGCCTGTATTGCCGCATCCGCGGCCTGTCTGATTTTCTGATTGTTCTGTATAGTGAATGGATATCGGTTATGCCCTGTGCCGGTACAACTGCTGCCCGGCCGTTCTGTTTTTAATTGGCCACCTTGACCATGCTGTGACGGATAACCGTATCCTTATATTTGTAACCCTTCTGAAGTTCCTGCGTGACAATGTTCTCGCCGACATCAGGATTTTCCTCGTGCATCACGGCGTTGTGGAAAGCCGGATCAAATTCCTTACCCTCAGCTTCGATTGCTGTCACACCGAGATCGTCCAGCACCTTCTGGAACTGCTTGTACACCTTCATCATGCCTTCAACGAACGGATCGCTTGTGTCGGCATTCTGCAGTCCGCGTTCAAAATTATCGCCGACGGCAAGGAACTTTGTGATCACATCACCGGCGCCCATGTCATACATGGAAGCCTTTTCCTTTTCAGTCCGCTTGCGATAGTTATCAAATTCTGCCATCTGACGCTGCAGGCGGTCTGTGAGCTCGGCGATCTTCTCATCTTTTTTATCCTTATGTGCCTTTTTTCCTTCTTCTTTCTTCTCTGAGCTCTCGGCTTTCTTTTCTTCTTTTTTCTCTTTGTCCGGCTCAGTGCCTTCTGTATGCTTACTGTCGTCTTTTACTTCATCAGCAGCTTTTGTCTTGCAGGCGGCATCAGCTTTCTCAGCATGGCTGCTGTCTGCCGTTCCGTCAGCGGCCGTGGCAGCTGACGCTGCGCCTTCCGCTTTTTCCCTTTTTTCTTCCTCTTTCTTCATATCATCTTTCATATGCCTGTCGTCTTCTTTCCTGTATGTATCATCTATGAATGGTCGTCTGCCTTCTTTCTGCCGGCGCCCCGACGTCCGCCGCTCTTATGCGGCTTTGCCTCCGTAACAGGTCCGGCATTTCCATCTCCCGACGGAGTCTGCTGTATGTCTGCAGCGGCCTGATCCGGTGCCGCTTCCGGCTCCGGCATATCTGGCTGTACAGTCAGCCTTGGCCTTGCTCCCGCAGGCGGGAGTTCCTTGTCGCCGTTGCCAAAGAGCGTATTCATCTGTTTTTTCAGCTCTTTGAGGTTTTCGACGACCTTTTTATAATCCATACGTCTCGGTCCGACGATGGCAACTGTACCTTTCATGCCATCACCGAGATTGTAATTGGCTGTGACAACGGAGCAGTCTTTCATGCCATTCGGAAGCTCTGTTCCGATGTATGCCTTGATGTCTCCTTCTTCAGCACCGCCCGGTGCCGTATCACGGATCATCTCTGCCAGTTCCTTCTTGTCGGCAAATGTACCGATCAGTTCCCTGGCATTCTGTGAATCGGAGAGCTCCGGATAATCAAAAATATTCGTCGCACCGCTTGTGTAGATGGGCATATCCTCATCCGGCTGTATGGCCTCGGCGACGCTGTCGATCACCCGGCTGATCACTTCGCTGTGAATACCCGCCTCCTGCTTCATGCGGGTGATCGTCTCCAGATTGATCTCCGAAACCGTCTTTCCGTTCAGCTCATTGTTGAGCAGCAGATTGAGCTTTAGCAGATCGTCATCACTGATCGGCTCCGCAACGGTGATCATATGGTTCTTCACCAGATTACCGCTCGCTACAATCACGGCGATCAGCTGTGTATCGCTCACCTTTGACAGCTGAATGAACTTGATGCTGTTCTGATGATACGACGGGCCGGCGATCATCGCCGAATAATTCGTATTCTGAGCTAGCACCTGTACGATCTGCTGCAGGACCTTTTCCATTCTGTCTGTCCTGTTCACCATCAGTTTCTTCAGATCGTCTGTCTCGCTCTTTGCCTCATCAACCTCCTGATTTTTCGCATCGATCAGTTCATTCACATAGAGGCGGTAGCCTTTATCGGAGGGAATTCTTCCAGCCGATGTATGAGGCTGTATGATGTATCCCTGCTCCTCCAGATCACTCATTTCATTCCGGATCGTAGCGGAACTCAGGTGCAGGTCGGTGTATTTCGATATCGTACGTGATCCGACCGGCTCTCCCGTCTCCAGATAAGTCTGGATGATCGCCTTCAGGATTGTTTTTTTTCTGTCGTCCAGTTCTTCTTCCATGTACTTACCTCTGTTCCGGAATGCTGTTAGCACTCAAATTTAAGGAGTGCTAATATCTACGTTTCAAATAATAGTACGGTGTCCATGGTTTGTCAACACCGAACAAAAATAAAATCCGCACGGGGATTTCTCCCTGTGCGGATGATTTAACTGTATAAGCCCTTCGAATCGCAGACAGGATCGTCACACGCGTAGCGTGTGTAAGAGACTGTATGCGCTTTCAAAGGCAACAGGTATGAGCACGAAGTGACGTGAAAGCGGAACGGAAGTGCGAATACCTGTAGGATTGCGTGAGTGCGAAGCACGAAGCAATCCGCAGCTTATACAGGATGTGGCTCGATTTCGTATGAGGTTAACTGTATATACCATGAACTCAGCGGTTGGAGGCCTGCTGCATGCCTGCACGTGTGTCCCTTGCCAGCTTCTTCATCTCGCGCGCGTTCTCCAGAACGGCCGGTGTGATCCTGGCACCGCCCAGGATACGGGCGAGTTCCTCTACGGATTCCTCATCATCCAGCTCCCGGATATGGGATACCGTAGCTCCGTTCTCCACGTTCTTCTCAATAAGGAAATGATGATCAGCCATGGCAGCGATCTGTGCCAGATGGGTGATACAGATAACCTGGCGATCTGCAGTGCTCTCTTCTTCATTTTCCGTCAGCATCTCTGCGTCGATATCATTGGCTGTCAGATGTCCTTCCGCGCTGCTGCTGTTCCCTGTTATTTGCTCTTCCGCATTGCTGCTGTCCGCAGCCTGCATCAGCGGTGTGGAGGCAATGCGCGCCATTTTTTCCGACACAGCCTGCGCCGTTCTGCCGCTGATACCTGTGTCGATCTCATCAAAGATCAGTGTCTCCGTCGCGTCCCGGTCAGCGAGAATCGTTTTGATCGCCAGCATGATACGTGAAAGCTCTCCGCCGGATACCACCTTACTGAGCGGCCGCATCGGCTCCCCCGGGTTTGTCGATATCATGAAGCACACAGCGTCTGTGCCCTTCGCTGAATAGTGCTCCGTATCTGAAAAATCAATGTCAAAAGCGGAGGACAGGAAGTTCAGGTCCTGCAGAGATGTCCTGATCTGAGCGGAGAGATCCGCTGCCGCCTTCTTCCTCGCTTCCGTCAGCTTTTTACACGAACTGCGCAGATCGGTTTCCGCCTTTGCGAGATGCTGTGTCAGCTCTTCCTTCCGTTCGTCGAAGTTCTCCATCTCCTGCAGTTTGTTTTTCTGCGCATCCAGATAGGCCTGAACGTCTTCGAGTGTGCGCCCGTATTTGGCCTTCAGGTCATTCAGGAGATCAAGCCTTTTCTCCGTCTCATAGTATTCCTCATCGGAGAAGGTAAAATCCTCCAGATATCCGGCGATCTCACGGTTAAAATCATTGAGCAGATTGTCAATATCGGCGATGCTGTCGGCCAGTTCCTTCAGGCTCTCATCGTATTCGGCCGCCTGCATCATCTCGCGCACGGCCTCTCCTGTCTGCGCGCCGGCGCCACTGTCCGAGTCAGTGAGCGCATGCGCACGGTTCAGGCATTCGACGATATTCCGGCTGTTGGACATCCGCCGGTAGGCCTTCTCGAGCTCTTCATCCTCACCCGGCTGTATGCGGGCAGCCTCGATCTCCTTTATTTCATATTGAAGGAAAGACATCTCCCGCTCACGCTCGGCGGAATTCATGTCAAATCCTCCCAGCTCTTTTCTGATCGCACTGTAGGTATGATAATCTTTCGCCACAGTGGCCTTCAGAGCGGCGATCTTCTTTCCGCCGAAATCATCGAGGATCTCCAGCTGATTATCGGGATACAGCAGCTTCTGGTGTTCGTGCTGTCCGTGGATATCCAGAAGGAGTCCGGCCGCCTGGCGGACCTTTGCCGCCGTGCCGGTCTCTCCGTTGATGCGAAAAATACTTTTGCTGCCGGTTATTTTTCTTGAGATGATGAGCTGGCCGTCCTCGGTCTCAATATCCAGCTCGGCGAGTTTTCGCCGCACAGCCGGGTTTTCGACCTGAAAAATCAGCTCGACCAGCGCGCTTTTGCTCTCATCCCGGATCATATCGCGGGACATTTTCTGTCCGAGCGCCAGATTGATCGATCCGAGCAGGATTGACTTGCCCGCACCGGTCTCGCCGGTGAGAATATTCAGGCCGGGTCCGAACGTCACTTCTGCTTCATCGATCAGCGCAAGATTTTTTACATGAAGATCTGTAAGCATGTATGTCCTTTCATCGTTCCTGTTCGTCCGTTACATTTTGCACATCCGTATCCGTGGTGTCAGAAATACAGATGCTTCCCCGCAGCCATCCGCAGAAGCCGGTAGTTCGCGAGTATGACAGGAAGCAATCAGCCAGCCATATGAAGCAGATCCTTCAGCCGCTCCGCCACATGGTCGGCGTCTTCATCCGTGCGCAGAGCGCAGAATATGGTATTATCGCCTGCGATACAGCCGACGATCTCGTCCCAGTTGATCTCGTCCAGAGCCGCCGCCGCTGCCATGGCCATGCCGGCCGCCGTTTTCACGACGATCAGGTTGCCGGCCGTACTGACCGACTGACAGGCCTCCTGAAGGACGCGCACGTATCTGCCTGCGGTACCCGGTTTGTGGTTCTGAAGCAGGGCGTAGCGCTGCTTTCCGTGCTCTCCGGCCACTTTCATCAGCTTCAGTTCCCGGATATCCCTGGAAACTGTTGCCTGGGTCACGTGAAAACCTTTTTCTCTCAGCTTTTCTGCAAGTTCTTCCTGCGTCTCGATTTCATTACCGTGAATCAGTTTCAGGATTTCTTTCTGTCTTTCGCGTTTCACGTTTTTATACCTCGTTCATTTTTCTGCGGAGCGTGCCCAGAAAACTGTCATCGTGGATCCGCACGATCAGGGTATCATGATCCGCACGCGTGATGACCGCCCTGTCTCCCGTGTTCATCGGTGCCTTCGTGTCTCCGTCAAAATATGCCATGGCGTGCTCGACCGTATCGTCGCGCCCGGCACCTATTTTTACCGTGATCTCGCTGTCTGCAGGAAGAATGATGCTCCTGGTGTTGAGCGTATGGGCAGCCAGCGGCGTGATCAGAAAAAGCTCCGAATCCGGTGATATCAGCGGTCCTCCCGCCGAAAGGCTGTATCCGGTTGAACCCGTTGGCGTGGATATGATCACGCCGTCGCCCCGGTAATAATTCAGATATTTGCCGTTGACGTAGTTATAGATCGCCATGACATGCGGTGCACCCGCACTGCCGATAAAAAGATCATTGAGTGCGGTTTCCTCGCGAATGATCTGATCGCCGCTGTACACAACGCCGTGCAGCATCATCCGGTGCTCAATCTTGTATTTGTCCTGCAGCAGACAGTCCAGCGCCGGAAAAACAGAGGCCCTGTCGATTTCAGCCAGATAGCCGAGGGTCCCGAGGTTGATGCCGAGCAGGGGAATATTGAGTCCCTGCACATCGTCCGCCGCACGCATCAGCGTTCCGTCACCGCCGAGAACGATAATGCATTCCGTTCCCTCCGGGATCTCGGACGGATCGGTGTTCCGGTGACGTTCATCGACAAGCTCCTCGCTTCTTCTCACCGCACACGCGGCGCCGTTCGCCTCGAGGTAGTGGACGATAGATGTCCGGAAGGTGAGATCCGGATCCTTGGCGCGGTTGGTAATGATATAAAACTTCTTCATCGGCTGTCCCTCAATATATGTTCGTATTATCTTCCTGAATATTCTGCCCCAATCATCAATCAAGGATGTATAAAAAGTGGTGCTTAATCTAATGACTGATGAGCCTTCTTCACGACGGTCTGGATCCGCTCTTCATCCACTCCGTGTCGTTTCTGCGGATGATCCGCCGGCTGCTCTTCTGCCACTGACGGAAACTGTTCCTGTGCTATTGGTGAAAGCAGTTCTCCTTCCGTCGACGGCTTCTTCAGTAAATGTATCAGGTATTCGATGTTTCCCTCCGGGCCCTTGATCGGTGAGAAGGAAAGGTCCTCGGGAATGAGGCCGATCGCAGCGGCGAAATCCGTCACTTCACGGATCACCGCGGCATGTACCTTCGGGTCCCGGACGACACCCTTTTTACCCACCTTATCGCGACCCGCCTCAAACTGCGGTTTGATAAGACAGACGAGTTCACCCTCTTCCGTCATCAGCTCTCTCACCGGCGGAAGAACCGTTTTCAGAGAGATAAAGGAGACATCAATAGAGACAAAGGACGGACGCTCCCCGATATCCTCCGGTGTCACATAGCGGATATTCGTCTTCTCCATCACCGTCACGCGGGGGTCTTCCCGCAGTTTCCAGTCGAGCTGCCCTCTGCCCACATCAACCGAATAGACATGCGCAGCGCCGTTCTGCAGCATGCAGTCCGTAAATCCGCCGGTTGACGCGCCGACATCCATGCAGACCCTGTCTTTTAGATCCAGATGAAAGGTTTTGACAGCCTTGTCCAGCTTGAGCCCGCCCCGGCTGACAAATGGGAAGAGGTCGCGGCTGCTTTTTTTCAGCGTGATCTCCGCATCATCCGGAAATGTCATCCCTGCCTTGTCCTCGCGCTGTCCGTTGACGAGAACTTCGCCGGCCATGATGATGGCTTTCGCCTTCTCCCGCGACGGCGCGAGTCCGTTTTTTACCACAAGTATATCCAGGCGTTCTTTCGCCATATCTTCTCCTGTCTTCGCATGTCCGACGGCATCGTATGATCTCACGCCGGCAAATGTTCCCTGATGTCCTGTGCGATGGTTTCGGGATCCAGCCCTGCCTTTTCTCTCTGCCGTGCCACCGTCGCATGATGGATAAAAATATCCGGCACCGCCTCGATACGCACACGCACCGGCAGCTGCTCCTCACAGACAAAAGCGGCAACCTGTTCGCCGAAGCCTCCTGTGCGGACATTTTCCTCCAGCGTGACAAACAGATCATGATCGCCGGAGAGCTCTCTCAGCAGCTCTTCGTCAAACGGCTTGACAAAGCGCATATTGACAACTGTCGGATCGAAACCGTCCTTCCGCAGACTGTCCGCCACCGCACACGCCGTCTGCACCATGGAGCCGATCGCCAGAAGAGCGATTCCATGACCGCGGGAAATAACTTCCGCTCTGCCCTTCTCGACAGGTTCGCGGTGATCAGACAGCCCGTCCCAGGCCGCACCCTTCGGATAGCGAATGGCCACCGGGCCATCGGAATCAACGGCAAACTTCACCATATCTGAGAGTTCCCATTTATTTTTCGGCGCCATCACCGTCATATTCGGCATCATCGACAGATAAGACAGGTCAAAGCAGCCGTTGTGCGTCGCGCCGTCCGGTCCGACAAACCCGGCGCGGTCCACACACAGGATCACATGCAGATTCTGCAGGCATACATCATCGAGGATCTGATCATAGGCCCGCTGCAGAAAAGCAGAATACACGGCAACGATCGGGATCCTGCCCCCGAGTGCCAGTCCTGCGGCGAAAGTCACCGCGTGCTCCTCAGCAATACCCGTGTCAAAAAAGCGGTCCGGGAAGTGATTGGCAAACCGCTTCAGGCCTGTTCCCTCTTCCATCGCGGCCGTCACGGCGCAGACCTTCGGATTTCTGTCGCCCATCTTGACCATGACCGTTGAAAAAATATCGGTATAGGTCGTCACGCCATTGTCCAGCGGTACGCCGTTCCTCAGATCAAACGGGCTTGCCCCGTGGAATCTCTCCGGATGGTGCACGGCAGGCTGATACCCGCGTCCCTTCTGGGTGACCACGTGAACGAGAACCGGTCCTTTCATCCGCTCCGCCGTGCGGAAGGCCTCAATCATCGCCCGGATATTGTGTCCGTCGACAGGCCCGAGATAGGTGATGCCCATATCCTCGAAAAACATGCCGGGGATGACCAGCTGCTTGATGCTGTTCTTGGTCCTGCGGATCCGCATGACAAGCTCATCGCCGCCCGGTTTTTTCTCCAGCCGCTCTTTAACGTTTTCCTTTAAATCTACATAATAGGGAGATGTCCTGAGCTGCGCCAGATAGTTATGCATACCACCGACGTTTTTGGAAATGGACATATTGTTATCATTCAGGACAATGACGAAGTTGGTCTTCAGCTGTGCGGCATTATTCAGAGCTTCATAAGCCATGCCGCCTGTCAGCGCGCCATCGCCGATCACGGAGACCACGTGATAGTTCTCATGATTCAGATCCCGCGCACGCACGTAACCGAGCCCTGCGGAGATTGAACTGGAGCTGTGACCGGAATCCCATACATCGCAGGTGCTCTCAGACCTTCTGGGAAATCCCGAAATACCGCCTTCCTGGCGCAGTGTGTCGAACACATCATGCCGTCCCGTCAGAATTTTATGCGTATACGACTGATGCCCGACATCCCAGATGATCTTGTCCCTGGGAAGCGTGTATACATAATGCAGTGCTATGGTCAGCTCCACCGCTCCGAGATTGGATGCCAGATGACCGCCGGTGCGGCTGACCGTCTCGATCAGCTGCCTTCGAATTTCCTTCGCAAGCTGCGGAAGATTCTCAACAGGTATTTTTTTTATGTCATTTGCTTTTTTAATCTTCTCCAGCATATACCGCTCCGATCACACCCTCGCGGTGCCGGTTAGCCAAGCACCGCCATCATTTCCGCCTGGACGCCAGGCGAATCAGGTATTCCCTCAAAAAACCACCGGCAGCCGGAAGGCTGTCCATCATGGCCGACGCCTCTTCTGTCAGCCGCTCTGCCTCCGCTGCCGCACCATCGGCGCCGAACAGCGTCACATATGTCGTCTTGCCGTTTTTCTCATCAGAACCGGCCGGTTTCCCGATCTCTTCGGTTGTCTCCGTCGCATCGAGAACATCATCCCGGATCTGAAAAGCAAGTCCGGCCCGTCTGCCGACCTGCTCCAGCGTGCGCACATCTGTCTCCGGCGCACCTGCGAGCACAGCACCGATCATCAGCGGCGCCTCGATCAGCGCAGCGGTCTTGTGCAGATAAATGAAGTCCAGCGTATCCCTGTCGATGGAGAGCACATTATTTTTTTCATTCTCCACATCAAGGCTCTGGCCGCCGAGCATGCCGTACATGCCGGTCTTCTGCATCAGAATGCGCAGTGCAGAGGCTGCGCGGGCTGTCCGTTCCCTGTATTTATCAGAACCTGTCTGCAGATCAGTGTCATCATGTTCATCTGAACTCTTCTGCGGACCGGCATCATTCGGTTCATCCAGCGCCTTCATCGCAGTCTCATAGGCGTAATTCAGAAGGGCGTCGCCGGATAAAATGCCAAGCGCAGGTCCGTAAACCGCATGCGTTGTTTTTCTGCCCCGCCGCCAGTCATCGTTATCGATATCCGGAAGGTCGTCATGAATAAGGGAACTGGTGTGGATCATCTCAATGGCCGCCGCAAAAGGACCGGCCAGTGTGTCGTCGCAGCCGCCGTACATGGCGTAGCTCTGCAGCAGCAGAATCGGCCGGACGCGTTTACCGCCCGCCAGAACGCTGTACCGCATGGTCTCCGCCAGACGGCCCGGCGATGCTTTTATTTCCGGCAGGTAACGCTCTACAGTCTGCTCTGCCTGTTCCTGCGACTTCCGCAGTTCATCATCGAAAGCCAATAAAGTCTGCTCCTTTCATCTGACCTGTTACAGAATACAGATGCCTGCGGATGGTTGCGGGTTGGAGGCATCTGTATATCTGAATATCCTGTCAAAATCATTACCATAGACAATGACGATCTGCTGCTTACTGCGGAAAATCCGAGAGCTCGCCATCGTCGCTGATTACCTGCATCTTCTTTTCCACCGTATCGATTCTCTCCCGGCAGAATTTCAGCAGATCCATGCCCTCTTTGTACAGATGGAAAGACTCCTCCAGAGGGATGTCCCGCTGCTCCAGCCTGGCTGCGAGATTATCCAGCCTGCTGAAAGCCTCCTCAAGTGTGAGTTCCCCGTCTTTTCCTGCCGCAGGCTCTTCACCGTCTCCGGATGATCTGTCTGCCGAAAGCTCTCCGGCATCATCTGATGACCCGTCTGTCGCAGCAGCCGATACAGTTTTTCTATCCGATGACACAGGAGCTGTCAGGTCGATTTTCTTCCGGCCTGCTTTTTTCCCGGCATCCGGTTCTTCACTGTCCCCAAAAGGAAGTTCTTCCTCACTCCCAAAGGGAAATTCTTCGTCATTCCCGAAAGGAATTTCCTCATCCGCTAACCATTTATCCATCACAGCCATCCTGCCTTCCGTTCTTCTGTGCTTACGACATCCGCCTGAATCCGTCCGTCAGATACCTCTATACTGAGTCTTTCACCCTGTGCTGTCTGATGTACCGAGCGGATATTTCTGCCGTCAGCATTGCTCACATAGGCATAACCCTGCGCCAGCTTTTTCACGGGCGATAGGCCGTCGATCCTGCTCGCCAGGATCTCAAAGCGATGGGCATCTCTCTCAAAAATATGCTGCATCAGCTGTGGCAGTCTCTTCCTGAGATCCGACTGTCGCTCCTCCGCCCGCGTTTCCGCTGCCTGTGCGCCTGCCGTCATACGTCTCTCGTAGTTCGTCATCTGGCGCTCTGCCAGATCCAGCTGCTGCCGCATGGCATAATGAAAGCGGTTTTCCAGATCCGCCATGCGCTGCTGCTTTTCCCTGAGCTGACGGCCGGGACTCAGGTAACGCATGGATTTTTCCGCATGGTCCAGATGCTGCCGCGCCACCGTCAGCTTTTCTTTCATATCTCCGGTGAGGCGATCCTGATACCCGTCAATGGTGCGAAACGTCTCACGAATATCCTCCACCGCGCGAACAGCGGCCTCTGTCGGGGTCGCCACGCGGAGATCAGCCACTTCATCTGCTATGGTATGATCTGTTTCATGTCCCGCAGCGGAGATGACCGGCGTCTCGCAGGCGTATACAGCCCGGGCGACGCTTTCCTCATTGAACGCCCAGAGATCCTCGATCGAACCGCCGCCGCGCCCGATGATAATGCAGTCGCAGCCGATGGCATCCAGTATCTGTATTCCGCGCACGATACTTGGTGCCGCCTCGTTCCCCTGAACAACAGCGGGATAGAGATAAATCTGTACATAGGGATTTCTCGCCAGCGCATTCCGGCGGATATCCTGAACGGCCGCACCTGTCGCCGATGTCACGACACCGAGAACCTTTACGTGCGGCGGTATCGGCTTTTTATGACTCTGGTCGAACAGCCCTTCCTTCTCCAGCTTTGCCTTCAGCGCCAGATAACGGGCATAGAGTTCACCCGCGCCCTGGAGTTCTACCCTGTCTGCGTACATCTGGTAACGTCCGCTCTTCTGGTAGACTCCGACCGCTCCCGTCACCACGACGCGGTCTCCGTCCTTCATCCGGAACCGGAGTCCTGCAGCCCTTTTTCCCCTGAACATCACGCAGGGAAGCTGCGCCCCATCGTCCTTCAGTGAAAAATAAATATGGCCCGGACTCGTATACTTGCAGTTGCTGACCTCGCCCTCGACGGAAACTCTCTGCAGGGCGGGTTCCGCATCAAACAGCCCGCTGATAAACGCTGTGAGCCGGCTTACGCTGTAAACGCTGCGCATCACTGCGTATCGCCCTCCTCTGAGGCTGCCTTCTCATCTTTCGTTGTGGCCGCATCCGCCTTTTCGTTTTCAAGCGTTGCAGTCTTTGCTTCCTCCGGTGCCACAGCGTCTGACTTTGCACCGTTCTCTTTATTGTCAGCTGCCGCCTGTGTCTTCCGAACGATCTCACCTAGAATACCGTTGACAAAAGCGCCGGAATTATCCTCGCCGTAGCGCTTGGCCAGCTCGACCGCCTCGTTGATGGCGACGCCCTCGGGAATATCCGGGTCATAGCGGATCTCGTAAACGGCCAGACGAAGCGCGCTCAGATCTGCGCTGCCCATATGGTTCGTCTTCCACCCTCTCGCCGTGTGATTCAGAAGGTCATCGATCTCCGGCAGCCTGTCCATAATTTTTCCGAGCTTATCCCGGATATATGCCTCATCCTCCGCTGTGACGGAAGCAGAATACTTTTCCTCCACTACACCACTCCGGAGATTATCCAGGTATACGCTGACCTGCTCCTCCATGTCCTCTCTGCTGTTGAACTGTTTCATAAAGAGCAGACGGAAAATCGTCTCTCTGATCTCGCTTCTTCTCATCTCTGTTTACCTGCCGCTCACTTTGCCGCTTCAACCTGCACATCAGCCACGCTGACACTCACATCCGAAACCTGGAAATCCGTCATCTCTTCCAGCGCCGACTTTACCTTTTCCTGAACCTTCAGCGTCGTATCCGGAATATTATAGCCGTATTTCATAATGACGATCAGACGTACCGCAATCGTTCCCTCATTGACTTCCACTTTCACACCGCGGGAGAGCGCACGCATGCCCGCCTTCGGTGCTTTCTCATGCGTAATGCCACCGGCGAGCGAATCCACGCCGTCCACCTCTGTCGCTGCGATCGCCGCAATCGCGCAGAGCACTTCATCCGCCACCTCAACGGTGCCAATGGTATGATCATCATAAACCGTATATATATTCTTATTCTTTACTGCCATGCACGTGCCTCCTTCTGCTGACGCACTATTTCTGTGGCTACTTTGCATAAAGTATACCGCAATGTGCATAAATTGAAAACACCTGACTGCGACAATCCGCCGCGGTCAGGTGCAATCCATTATTATTCAGCTCTATTCCATAATTACACAGGTGTATTCCATGATTGTTTATGTGAACGGTATTGTTATACAAACGGGAAGCCACCCCATCGCGAAGTGCTCGCGTACAGTGAACATCGCAACGACAGCATATCACCACAAAGAGGGATTCATCCTGTTCACAGTGTATCGGTATCAGATATACAGATACTTCCAACTCGCAACCACCCGCAGACGCCGGTGGTTAGTGAACCCGGGCAAAGCGAAGGGTGAACTTACCACCGCTGCGTCGAGGACGAGCGAGAGCGCGTTGCGAGTGGAAGTATCTGTATTCTGTAATTTCAAAACAAATCCACATTTTGGGGATATCAGCCCTTCGTTCCTGTCGAGCACCATGCCCACCGACCAGGAATTCACAAACAGCAGCAGCGGACGGCCCTTCATGTCCACAACCTTCTTCATATCCGAAGTGCCGATAATGTTATTGAGATCCACATCATGGTAATTGCTGATCCAGCGGATATGCTCATAAGGCAGCATATCCAGTCGGATCTCACAGTTGTATTCATTCTCTATGCGGTACTTGAGAACATCAAACTGCAGAACGCCGACGACGCCTACGATGATCTCCTCCATGCCGCCCTTCATCTCGCGGAAGATCTGAATCGCGCCTTCCTGCGCAATCTGCTCGATGCCCTTCACGAACTGCTTGCGTTTCATGGAATCGATCAGTGTCACGCGGGCAAAATGCTCCGGCGCGAACGTCGGTATGCCCTCAAACCGGAACTTGTGTCCCGGCGTGCAGACCGTGTCTCCGATGGAAAATACACCGGGATCGAACACACCGATGATATCTCCGGCATACGCCTCGCTCACGACGTGCCTCTCGTCCGCCATCATCTGCTGGGGCTGCAGCAGGCGCATCTTGCGGTCTCCCTGCACGTGGTACACCTCGTCCTCAGCGTTGAACTTTCCCGAACAGATCCGCATGAAAGCCAGCCGGTCGCGGTGATTTTTATTCATATTGGCCTGAATTTTGAATACGAAGGCGGAAAAATAATCCGCCGTCGGCTCGATCATGCCCTGGTCAGACTTTCTCGCCAGCGGAGGTACCGTCATCTTCAGGAAGTGGTCCAGAAACGTCTCCACGCCGAAGTTCGTCAGCGCCGATCCGAAAAATACCGGCGACAGCTTTCCGCTGTTCACCTTTTCCTGATCATAATCCTCTGCGGCGCCGTCGAGGAGCTCAAGTTCTCCCTCCAGCGTCTCCTTCTGATCCTCCGTGATCTCGTCGAGGAGATGGGGATCATCCAGCGGGATTTCCTCCTCCACACCTTCCTTCGTTCCCTTCATGGTATTGTGGAACGTCAGGACTTTCTGTGTCTCACGGTCATATACGCCCCGGAAACTGTGCCCCGAACCGATCGGCCAGTTGATCGGACAGCAGGGAATGCCCAGTTCCTTCTCGATCTCATCGATCAGATCGAACGTATCCCTTGCGTCGCGGTCCATCTTGTTGATAAAGGTAAAAATCGGTATGCCGCGCATTGCGCAGACTTTGAAAAGCTTTCTCGTCTGCGGCTCGACGCCCTTGCCGCCGTCAATGACCATCACCGCCGTATCGGCCGCCATCAGCGTCCGGTAAGTATCCTCGGAGAAATCCTGGTGGCCCGGCGTATCCAGCAGATTGATGCAGCACCCGCCGTAATTAAACTGGAGCACAGAAGATGTGACAGAGATACCTCTCTGCTTCTCGATCTCCATCCAGTCCGATACGGCATGGCGAGCCGTCGCCTTGCCCTTGACCGATCCCGCCAGATTGATGGCGCCGCCGTATAGCAGAAACTTCTCTGTCAGCGTCGTTTTACCCGCATCCGGGTGTGAAATAATGGCAAACGTCCTTCTCTTGTTGATCTCTTTACTGTAATCCGTCACCTGCAGCTCCTGCCTGTCCGTTTCCGATCTGCTTTACGCGCAGCGCCCGGAAGCTCAGCTGAGCTTCCAGATGTCCTGATTATACTGCGCGATCGTGCGGTCCGAAGAGAAGTATCCGGCCTTGGCAATATTGACGAGTTCCTTCCTGTACCACGCCGTGCGGTCATTGAAGTCGTCAAACATGCGCTCCTTCGTCCGGATATAATCCTTCAGATCCAGCAGCGTCATGAACCAGTCCTTTGTGGTCAGTTCATGATGCAGTCTCTTAAGACTTACCGGGTCTCCGATACTGATCATTTCCGGTCCGATTATAAAATCGACCAGCTTATGAATCATCGGATCATTGTCATAATACTCTTCCGGATGATAAGCCTTCTTGGCATAAAGGTCAACAACCGTATCCGAATCTGCGCCGAAAATATAGATATTTTCATCGCCGACGAGCTGATGGATCTCCACATTGGCACCGTCTTCCGTACCGATGGTCACGGCGCCGTTCAGCATGAATTTCATGTTGGAGGTGCCGGAAGCCTCCTTCGATGCCAGCGAGATCTGCTCGGAGACATCCGCTGCCGGAATGATGTGCGTCGCCTTCGTCACGTTGTAGTTATCCATCATGACAACTTTCAGGTACGGGCTCACCTCCGGATCATTCATGGTCAGATCCTGCAGGCAGAGGATCAGATGAATGATATCTTTCGCGATCACGTAAGCCGGTGCCGCCTTGGCGCCGAAGATCATGGTGATCGGGCGTTTCGGTTTGTTGCCGCTCTTGATATCCAGATACTTCCAGATCGCATACAGGCAGTTCATCTGCTGTCTCTTGTACTCATGAAGTCTCTTTACCTGCACATCGAAGATGGAATCCAGATCGAGGTCGAGATTCTGCGTCTCATACAGGTACTGCGTAGCGTGACGCTTGTTGTGGTGACGGATCTTACCGATCTTCTGCAGCACCTCCGTATCATCCTTATACTTCAGGAGCTTTTCCAGTTCCATGGCGTCCTTGCGGTATCCCGGTCC
Source organism: uncultured Eubacteriales bacterium (assembly GCA_900318405.1). Taxonomy (GTDB): domain Bacteria; phylum Bacillota; class Clostridia; order Lachnospirales; family Lachnospiraceae; genus Bilifractor. Next base: position 28,167 of record ONKP01000002.1, read on the forward strand.
GATCAATTCGTCAAAGTACGCCGCCATCTCCGGATTCGCCGCGATGAACCAGCGGCGGAATGTAATGCCGTTCGTCTTGTTGTTGAATTTCTCTGGATACAGGGTGTAAAAATTATGCAGCTCCGTATTTTTCAGAATGTCGGTATGCAGAGCCGCCACGCCGTTGACTGAGTGGCCGTAGTGAATATCCATCGATGCCATATGAACGAGCTTCTGGTCATCAATGATATAGGTCGTCTTGTCCTTTACGGTCTTCTTTATGCGTTTATCCAGCTCCTCAATGATCGGGATCAGATGCGGTACAACCTCCTCAAGGTAATCCATCGGCCATTTTTCCAGTGCCTCAGCGAGGATCGTATGGTTCGTATAAGCGCAGGTCTTCGTCACGATCGCGATGGCTTCATCCATCTCGATGCCGCGCATCTGCAGCTGACGGATCAGCTCCGGGATGATCATGGAAGGGTGCGTATCATTGATCTGTACAGCCACGTACTCATCCAGGTGATGCAGATCAACGCCTCTCTCGTCAGCTTCCGCCAGGATCAGCTGTGCCGCGTTGCACACCATGAAATACTGCTGATAGATACGGAGCACCTGACCGGCGCGGTCGCTGTCATCCGGGTACAGGAACAGGGTAAGGTTCCTCGGAATATCGTCCTTGTCGAAGTCAATGCTGTTCTCTTTGACGATCTGGTCATCCACGGAATCCAGATCGAACAGGTGCAGACGATTGCACTTTCCGTTCATATAGCCCGGCACATCGATGTCGTACATGCAGGAGTGCAGCGTGAAGCGGCGGAAAGGCACCTCAAAGGAAACCGGCCTTCTCTCGAGCCAGCTCTGCTTGCGGATCCAGGGATTGATCAGCTCATGCTGCTTGTGGTTGACAAACTCCTGGCGGAACAGTCCGTAATGATAATTCAGCCCCACGCCGTCTCCGTAGAGGCCGAGCGTTGCGATGGAGTCGAGAAAGCATGCTGCCAGACGGCCGAGACCGCCGTTGCCGAGACTCGGCTCAAGCTCAAGTTCCTCAATATCCGGGATCTCCAGCTTGTATTTTTTCAGGATCTGATCAATCTCGTCATACATGCCGAGGTTGATCAGATTGTTGGACAGAAGCTTACCCATCAGGAATTCCGCGGAGATATAGTAAAGTTTTTTCTTTCCCGTGATTCTCGGGCGATTCTCCATCTCTTCCTTCGTAATCTGCATCAGGACTTCAAAAATTTCTTCCTTCGTGGAATCATGGAGATCCCGTCCAAAATACTGCCTCAGTAGATTATTGATTCTTTCTTCCATTCCTTCGTCTCCTGTTTTGTATTCAGCCGGAAAAGCAATGTCATCCGTTTCTCTGTCTTCACCGGCCTGCCTTTGTATACAACTCAGACCCTTCCGGTCTGCAGCCGCCATGATCAACCCCCGTGTGCCCCATGACTGCTCCTCAGTTGCCTGTCTTGCAAATTTCCGGTATCCGTTAAGCTCTCACGATATATATAAATTTCCGCTATCCGTTAAGCTTTCACGATATATATATGATTTCCAATATTCCTGTCCGGTTTTCCCGTATCAGAAACTGCAGGATCAGCCTTTTGCAGGCTTGCCGGAACGCGCATACGTGTCCGCCATCTCCGCCATCTCGTCCGCGGTTTTCTCCGTGAACTGCCCCGGCAGAAGCCGCCAGCGCCAGTTATCGCCGCAGGTGCCGGGGGTATTGATCCTGGCCTCGCTTCCGAGTCCCAGCCAGTCCTGAAGCGGGATAATGCAGAGATCCGCCGTACTCGCCATCGCCAGGCGGATCAGGTCTTTCGGATCATGTACCCTGTGACCCACATAGTGGTTGAGATGCTGACGCGTTTTCCTGTCAATCGACTGCAGCCAGCCCGCGGCCGTATCGTTGTCATGCGTACCCGTGTAGACCACGCAGTTCTTATCATAGCAGAACGGAAGATACGGATTGTCGTTGTCGCTGTCAAAAGCAAACTCGATGATCTTCATCCCGGGATAGCCGGATTTCTTCACCATCTTCACAACGCCGTCTGACAGCAGACCGAGATCCTCGGCGATCACCTCCAGCTTACCCAGCTGCTTTTTTGCTGCCCGGAACAGATCCAGGCCCGGTCCTTCCTCCCAGTGGCCTGACGCAGCCGTCGGTGCTCCGTACGGAACGCTCCAGTAATCATGGAAGCCGCGGAAATGGTCAAGCCGAACCACATCATAGAGCTCCTGCATACGGGCCAGTCGCCGTATCCACCAGGCATAACCCGTCTTCTTCTGATATGTCCAGTCATACAGCGGATTTCCCCAGAGCTGTCCGTCCGCGCTGAATACGTCCGGCGGGCAGCCTGCCACAGCCGTGGGAACGAAGTTTTCATCCATCTGGAACAGCTTCGGTTCCGACCAGGCATCCGCACCGTCCATCGATACATAGATCGGGATGTCTCCGATGATCCGGATGCCGCGGCTGTGCGCATTTTTTTTCAGGTCGTTCCACTGTCTGTCAAATTCATACTGCTGAAAATAAATGAAACCGATTTCGTCCGCATGTGCCTCACGAAAGGCATCGAGCGCGGCTGCATCCCGCTTCTTCAGAGGATCCGGCCAGGTGTTCCACGGGCGATCTTCTTCCGCTTCCAGAATGGCCATAAAAAGCGCGTAATCCGGCAGCCATTCTGCTGTGCGGCGCAGGAAATCATCATAGTCATCCGGCTTTTCTCTCTGCCGGAAGTGATCGTATGCTTTCTGCAGAGCGGCGCCATGCATTTTTCTCACGTGCTCATAATCCACGTACATGGCTGCGTTTGCCGGCTCAGCTTCCGTGCTTTCTGCGTCTTCCGCAGCATGCTCTGTCTCAGCTTCTGCTGCTTCCGCAGCCTGCTCTGCCGCTGATTCTGTTGTGTCTTCCGCAGCCTGCTTTGCCGCTATCTCTGCAGCTTCTGCCACTTCTTCTGCCTCCCGGCATTCCGCAGCGGTCAGCAGTCCGTCATCCTGCAGACGGTCGAGAGCAATGAAATAGGGATTACCCGCAAACGTCGAATACGACTGATACGGGGAATCCCCTTTTCCGACGGGTCCGAGCGGGAGCACCTGCCAGTAAGACTGGCCGGCTCTGGCCAGCAGGTCGATAAACGCATCTGCTTCTTTTGAAAAACCACCGATTCCGTACGCCGTAGGGAGTGACGATACCGGCAGCAAAACACCGCATGCTCTTTTCATGGCTTCCTCACATCTTTACATGTGCCAGCTGCAGTCATCGCTCTGCGATGGAGCAGTCAGGTTTCATACATGTCAGTTTTTTTGTTTTATGCGTGCAGCAGCTCAGCTTTTGGGAAAACTGCATTCAGGTCGAGCACGGAATCTCTCTCATGGAGCTCGGCCTCATACAGCAGGTGTTTGCGCTCCGTGCTTCCGTTGATCTGATCCATCAGAAGACGGACTGAAGATTCCGTCATCTTCTGCACCGGCTGTATCACGGTTGTCATGGAAGGCTCCATGTACCTTGTCAGCTCAATGCCGTCGAAGCCGACCACGGAAATATCATCCGGGATCCGGAGTCCGGCGTCATAGATTGCCTTGTAGGCGCCGATGGCCATCCTGTCAGCGATCACGAACACGGCGGTGAATTTCTTCCTGCCCTTCAGAAGCCGCGTCATCATCTGATAGCCGTTGGCCTCCGTATACTCCTGATTTTTCTCATCCATGAAGGCTACAAGGTCCTCATCATAGGCAATGCCGTTTTCCTCGAGCGCCCTGCGATAACCTCTCAGACGCATCATGCCGACATTGGTATCTCCGCGGACACCGGTCAGCATCGCGATCTGTCTGTGTCCTCTGTCACAGAGATAGGAAACGACCTTATGCGCTTCCTTTTCATCGTCTATGGAAACAGAAGATACGTGGGAACCGCCGTTCGGATCATTCACGCCGAAACCTGCTACGGAACACAGGACCAGCGGTACGTGAATCCTCTTCAGCACCACATCCGGGTAATCCATGGTACCGCCGAGAAGGATGATGCCCTTCAGCCTCTTTTCCTTGGCGATTTCCTCAGCCACATAGACTTCATCCGCGCTGCCGGAGATCGTATGGAGAAAGTAATCACAGCCGGCAGCGACCAGCTCTTTCTGAAAATAGGGAAACATTCCCTGAAAAAACGGGTTGTTGATACCTTTGACGATCAGGGCAACGGTATTGGATTCTGCCATTTTCAGGTTCCGGGCGCTGTTGTTGGGAATGTAATTGAACTCCCTGACCACCTGCATGATCCGCTCGCGGGTCTTTTCATTGATCGCCGGATCATTATTGATGGCTCTGGACACCGTACTGATGCTGACGCCACAGATTCTCGCAATATCCTTGATTGTCATCGTTGCCATTTCCTGCTCCTGCTGCATTTTCAGCCGGTACATCCCTGTACGGCTGTATTTCCTTTATTTCTTCCGGCCCTGACTTATCCACATGACACTTTCAGCTGATTCCGCCGGGCCGAACATGTTCACATAACTTTTTCTGCCGTCCAACCGTTATCGTATAAGATTTTCAGCTGTTCCCGCCAGGCCGGCCGGCTGTCACGCATCCTCATGCAGTCTGCCGTAGGTCTCCGTGATTCCGCGGATTCTTCCGGCAAGCTTCGCGTTGTCGGTACCTTTCGCCATGCGCCAGTGCCAGTTAGTGCCCATGGTACTCGGATGATTGATCCTGGCGCTGTTGTCCAGGCCAAGCCAGTCGTTCATGGGAATGATGCATGTATCCGCCACCGATCCCTCTGCCGCCCGGATCATCCGGTCGCAGATCTCCTGCGGATCATCGGAAGATGCCGCCAGATATTCCCTCAGATTCCTGCGTTCTGCAGGAAGAATGCTCTGATACCATCCGACGACCGTCTCATTATCATGTGTACCGGTATATACTACACAGTTGGAAGAATAATTGTAAGGCTTATACTGCTCCGCGCCGCTGGAATCGCGTGAATCAAAGGCAAACTCCAGCACCTTCATATTCGGGAATCCGGTATCCCTGACAAGCTCACGCACACTCTGTGTAATGTAGCCGAGATCCTCCGCAATGATCGGCAGCTCGCCGAGCTCGCTCCGGATGGCATTGAAAAGCTTCATGCCCGGGCCCTTCTCCCACTGACCGTTTCTCGCCGTCTTCTCTCCCGCCTTTACGGAAAAATATTCGTCGAAGCCGCGGAAATGATCAATGCGGATCACATCGTAAAACTCACAGCATTTACGGATCCGTCGTATCCACCAACTATAGTTATCCTGCTCCATTTTTTTCCAATTGTAAAGTGGATTCCCCCAGAGCTGGCCGTCAGCACAGAAACCGTCTCCCGGAACACCGGCAACGGCCGTCGGCAGATACTGTTCATTGACCTGAAACATCGTCGGATTTGCCCAGAAATCAGCGCTGTCCGGCGATACATAGATCGGTATATCACCGATGATACGGATACCGCGGCTGTTCACATACGCTTTCAGAGACTTCCACTCGCGATCAAATTCATATTGGAGGAATTCATAGAAACTGATTTCATCGGAAAGTTTCTCTGTCCAGCTGCGCAGTGCGGCGGGTTCGCGGTACCGTATATCATCGTCCCACTGTGTGAAGGGTGCTCCGCCAAAGGCATCCTTCAGGGCCATGAAAAGCGCATAATCGTGGAGCCACTCCTTATTGGCTTCCGCAAACCTCCGGAATGCATCTCCTTCTCCGGCGTCCTTCCAGCGGGCGTATGCCTTTCTGAGCACTTTGAAACGATGCTCATACTGAAAGCCATAGTCAACGCCAGGGACGCTGTTATGCGCGGGATTGTCATTTTTCATTGAAGCCGTCCCTTTTACGGAAACGGTCTTTTCTTTTGCTGATGAAGCTGTTTCTTTTCCGGATGCAGCCTTATGATTTGCCGAAGCTGATGATTCAGCAGCAGATTTCTGCTCCAGCTCACGGCATTCGTTTTTTTTCAGAAGTCCTCTCCGGATCAGTTCATACGGATCGATAAAATAAGGATTCCCCGCGAACGTGGAAAACGACTGGTAGGGGGAATCGCCGTAACCGGTCGGACCGACCGGAAGGATCTGCCAGTAAGACTGTCCGCTTTTCTGCAGAAAATCTGCAAATTTGCGCGCTTCTGCTGACATGCAGCCGATGCCGTATTTACCAGGCAGGCTGAAGATCGGCATCAAAATACCACTGGCACGTTTGCTCATCTGTCTCTCCCTTATCTGCCGGAAGCCGCCTTATGATAAGACGGCTCCCGGAAATCATCTGAAACTGGACCGGATAACGATCAGCCCTTGACGGCTCCGGCCACAACACCTTCAATAATGTACTTCTGTGCAGCCATGTAGAAGACAACGATCGGAACGATCGCAAGTACAAGGACTGCCATCATAGCGCCCCAGTCGATCTGACCATGGGACTGCTTCAGGAACTGAATGGCGATCGGGATGGTACGATACTTCTTGATATCCAGTACGAGGTAAGGAAGAAGGAAGTCGTTCCAGATCCACATGGCATCCAGAATAGCAACCGTGATGATCGTAGGCTTCATAACCGGCAGGATGATCTTGAAATACGTCTGTACCGGCGTGCAGCCATCGATGCAGGCTGCCTCTTCAAGCTCGATCGGGATCTCCTTGACGAAGCCTGTAAACATAAAGACCGCAAGCCCCGCACCAAAGCCCAGATAGACCACGCAGATCCCGACCGGGTTCGACAGATGGAGAATGTTTGCAAACTTGGAGAGGGTAAACATGACCATCTGAAACGGCACGATCATGGAGAACATGCAAAGCAGGTAGATCAGCCGTGTCGCCCAGTTTTTAACTCTCACTACATACCATGCTGTCATGGAGCAGAAAAGTATGATGAGAAATACGGAAACAACCGTGATGAAGATCGAATATCCGAAGCACTGGAAGAAGTTCGTCTTGGTAATCGCGTTTGCATAGTTCTTGAGTCCTACAAAGGTCTTGGAAACGCCCTTTGCCCAGGCATCAAAGCCTCTGGTGATCGAAATATAGCTCAGGCTGAACGGTGCCTTGAAGATATACGCTTTTCTCTTAAAGGAGTTCAGAAGTACGATCAGGAGCGGCAGAATCCATACGACGGACAGCACGATGAAAAAGATGGACCAGGCAGTACCGTGCTTTGTACGTCTTGCAGCGGAAACTTCATTTTCTCTGCTCTTAGCCATTATCTTTCCACCTCCTTGCTCGTCGTGATCTTATTCTGGATAACAGCGATCACAGCTACCATGATAAAGAAGAGCACTGCCTTCGCCTGTCCGACGCCCTGCCAGCCTGTCGTGCCGTACATGGTGTCATAAATGTTGAGTGCGAGCAGCTCGGAAAGCTTGCCGGGGTTGCCGCCTGTCAGTGCGTAGTTCTGATCGAAAAGCTTGAAGCCGTTCGTCAGTGTCAGGAATGTGCAGATCGTGATCGTCGGACGGAGCATCGGAATGATGACGTTTTTCAGGATCTGCCAGTTGTTTGCACCGTCTATTTTTGCTGCCTCGATCAGATCCGACGGAACGTTCTGGATACCGGCGATGTAAATGATCATCATATATCCGATCTGCTGCCAGCAGACTACGATGACCAGGCCCCAGAAAGCCGTCCACTGTGTCGAAACAATTGTTTTCGAATAATCATCAAGAATGGCATTGAAGATCATCAACCATACATAGGAAAGTACGATGCCTCCGATCAGATTCGGGAGGAAGAATGCCGTTCTGAAAAATGTGGTTCCCTTAATTCCTCTGGTGAGCGCCATGGCAATGGCAAATGCCACGACATTGATGATGACCACAGTTACCGCCGTGAACAGGCAGGTGTACCAGATCGAATGAAGGAACGTTGTATCAAGCTGTCCATTGACATAGAAGATTCTGCTGTAGTTCAGCAGTCCGGTCCATTTCCAGTCTGTAACTGTTGTGAATTTGCAGAACGAAAGGAAAATGCCGTATACGAAAGGAACGATAAATCCGATGATAAAAGCCAGCATCGTAGGAAGTACGAATAGCGGCCAGTATTTCTTTGTGGTTTTCTCCATGATGTTCCCTCTCCCTGTGATACCTTCATCACATACATCATTTGTTACACTGTTAAAAATAATGGCAGCAGATAAATCCCCCGCAGTAGCCCGGCTGGCTGCCTCATCCGGCATGTTTTGGGTGAAAAAGCCGGGCGGTTGGAACTTCCACCCACCCGGCTTCTTTTTTACTGATATTCAATTCGAATCAGCTTCCGTTATGATGCGCTGGAGGAAGAAACTGCCTCGCCGTCATCCTCATGCGCAAGTTTCCACTGATTAGCCCATCCGTCTACGAATGCAGTCTTAACAGCATCCCAGTCGCCGGAGCCATCGGTGTAAGCGGTCAGAGCAGATACAACATCTGCACGCCAGTCATCTACGTTCGGTGTAGCGTTGAATGCCCATGCAACGGAAGTCTTGCCATCGTTGGTGTACTCGGCAGCCTTTGCGCCGAACTCGTTCGTCGGAGCATAGTCACCGGTGAAGGTATCGAACGGAGCGGAGAGACCCATGGTATTGGTGATGGCATCGCGGCCCTCATCAGAAGTGATTACCCAGTTCAGGAATGCAAGAGATGCATCGATGTCTTCCTGCGGAGCCTGGCTGTTGACTGCCCAGTGGTTCTCAGTACCTACGCAGAGACCCTCGTTCTCATCGTCTACACCAAAGTAGATCGGGATCATGGTCAGATCATCATCAGCTGTCAGATAACCGTTGTCACCGGAAGCATCCTTGAGTGCTGAGTACTCCCAGTCGCCGTTCTGATAGAAGATTGCCTCTTCCATACCGAACTCCTGCTCAGCGTTGTAAGTACCGCCTGCCAGCGTCTTGGGATCAGCGCCGGAATCGGATACGTACATATCCCATACATTCTTGAACTGATCCAGGTAAGTTCCCTTGATGGTAGCTTCACCGGCTGTCGGATCCTCAAGGCCGTCATCCTTGAACTCATAGTACAGAGGAAGGTTTGCCAGATGTCCGGAGAATCTCCAGGAAGAGCTGTCATCCAGACCTGCTGATGTGAATGCACCGGTCAGCTCAGTACCGAACTGTGAGTTGTACTCATCAAGACGGCTCTGAATATCATCAGCAACTGCCTTCAGGGTATCGAAATCCTTGATGTCATCGACAGAGGAGATCTTTGCATTGTCCATGCTGCAGTAGTTGTCAAGGAGTGTCTCGTTAACAATGATGCCGTATGCTTCATAGCAGTTAGCGATGCCGGCAACCTTGCCGTTGTAGTTTACATCGAGGGAGTGATCCGTTACGTGTTTGTACAGATCTGTGTCCTTCAGATCATAGGTGTAAGCATCCCATGTCTGTGCATCTGTGGAGCTGCCGATGTTGAAGATTGTCGGAGCTTCGGTCTTGGCCATCTCGGACTGAAGGGTTGTATTGTACTGTCCGTCAGCTGCGGTTACAACCGTTACCGGAACACCGGTCTCATCGGTGTAATCAGAAGCCAGCTGCTGCCATGCATCATCTGTCTCAGGCTTGAAGTTGAGGAGATAAACCTCTCCGTCGCCGGAAGCTGCTGTGCTTGTGCTTGCTACTGAATTGGAAGATACTGCTTCCGATGTTGCTGAGCTGCTTGTGCTCTCCGCAGCTGCTGAGCTGGAAGATGCTGCACTGGATGCGCTGCTTGTGGAAGCAGTGCTGGAACCGCAGCCTGCCAGCATACCTGCTGTCATAGCTGCACCAACGATGACACTAACAACTTGCTTTTTCATCCTGTGTTTTCCTCCTTCTTAGAAAAACAATGTATTTTAATACTGGATGGTATCGTTTCCACGGTATTGAAAAATAATTGGTTTAAACCGTTTTCAGTATATCCTGAAAATCCTTTATTTACTTGGATTGGAAACGTTTTCTATGCTCATAATGTAGCACGCAGTGGAAACGTTTTCAAGCGATTCCGGTCAAATTCCGGATCTTCGTGGAATGTGTATAAATTCTGTGTGTCGTTTTTGTGAACTTTTCGTGTACGAACTCGTTTTCGGCTGTGATGGTGCTCCGGAAGCCGCTGAAAACCCGTTCCGTATTCCTGCCTGCCGGAGGTAAAAAGCAGCTCATTTTTCTCCGGAATTCTCGATTATAATTAAAGTATGGCTTGTATCATCAGGATTATCCGGGATCTGCTATAATAAAAGCTGCCACAGCGACCGGCTCTCTGCACGATAAGAAAGATGAGGTGTGAACATGCGCTTATTACTTGCTGAGGACGAAAAATCTCTGTCACGCGCCCTGGTGAAGATACTGGAGCACGCCAATTATTCGGTTGATGCCGTTTATGACGGTGTGGAGGCGCTTGAATATCTGAAGAGTGAGAATTACGACGGTGTGATTCTCGACATCATGATGCCCAGGAAGGACGGGCTTGAAGTCCTGAAAACGATCCGTGCGGAAGGCAGCCGGATCCCCGTTCTGCTTCTGACGGCAAAATCTGAGATTGATGACAAGGTAAAGGGTCTCGATCTCGGCGCCAATGATTATCTGACAAAGCCGTTTGCACCGCCGGAACTGCTCGCGCGAATCCGCGCCATGACACGTACCTCGGTTCCTTCGCAGAACGACAATGAGCTTCACGTCGGCAATATCACGCTGAATACATCGACTTACGAGCTCTCCTCTCCTGCCTCCAGTTTTCGTCTGGCCAACAAGGAATATCAGATGATGGAACTTCTGATGCGTAATCCACACCAGCTGATCTCCACGGAACAGTTCATGGACCGGATCTGGGGATACGACAGCAACGCAGAGATCAATGTGGTCTGGGTCTATATCTCCTATTTAAGGAAGAAACTCAACGCATTGCAGGCCAATGTGGCTATCCGTGCCGCCAGAAACGCAGGCTACTCTCTCGAAGTCACTGAATAACCAGACACTGACTGTTTGGCTGCCATCTGATCGGCAGCAGATTTGTCTGCTGTTATCTGAAAATCACCGGAAATATCGTAAGGAGCCCTGCATGATCCGAAAATTGCGTAAAAAATTTATTCTGTCCGCCATGCTCGCTGTTGTCCTCGTCCTGTTTGTTCTCGTCGGTGCTATCAATGTGCTGAATTACCGAAAGATCGTAACAGATGCGGATCAGGTTCTGAACATACTGGCGGATAACAATGGTTCTTTCCCTGATGCCATTCCGGGTTCTCCGGATCCGGAAGCCGCTAAAAACAATGCTTCAACTGCCGCCACAGAGGATACTGGCAATGATGTCACAACCGCTGATACCGGCAAAGATACCGGAACTGCCTACGCTGGTAATGATAACGGCACAAATGACAGTGCCGGCACAGGTACCACGAATGACGCACCTGCCAGCACACCTGATTTCCCGCGCAATCCCGCTGGCGACGGCATGAACGGTGAATCATCGCTATTCGGTTTTTTCTCTTCCGATACAAAACAGCCGTCTGCCGAAATGCCCTATGAGTCGCGTTATTTCACTGTTACGATTGACAACAGCGGATCCGTGTCCTCTACCAACGTGGAGCGCATTGCCGCAGTGGACGCAGACACAGCAGAAGAATATGCAGAGCAGGTAATGGCAGACGGACAAACGAGCGGATTTGTCAGCTTCTACCGTTTCCGGACAGTCGCACAGGATGACGGAAGCACGCTGGTTATTTTTCTTGACTGTCAGCGAAGTCTGGACAACATGCAGTCTTTCCTGCTGAGCAGCCTGCTTGTGTCTCTCATCGGCATTGCCGCCGTCCTTGTCCTCGTTATCCTTCTTTCTGGCCGCATCGTACGTCCTGTGGAGGAAAGCTATCGCAAGCAGAAACGCTTCATCACCGATGCCGGGCATGATCTGAAGACCCCGCTGACGATCATTGACGCAGATGTATCGGTGGCCGAGATGGATACAGGTACAAATGAATGGCTGGATGACATCAAGGTTCAGACCAAGCGCATGACGGATCTGACGAACGATCTGATCTACCTGTCGCGCATGGACGAGGGCGAGAACAAGATAGTCATGATCGATTTTCCCCTGTCCGACGTCATTACAGAGACGGTGCAGTCCTTCCGCTCCCGTGCGCAGTTGGAAAACAAGACCTTCGATTACCAGATTGAGCCGATGATCACCTACTGCGGCGATGAGAAATACATTACGCGCCTCGTAACCATTCTGCTGGATAATGCGTTGAAATACTCTGACGAGAAAGGCACGATACGCATCGGATTAAAGAAACGGGGCGTGAAAGGCTTCGAGCTCACTGTCTACAATACATCAGACAACATTGACAAAGATGTTCTGAAACATATGTTTGACAGATTCTATCGTGCGGACAGCTCCCGCAATTCCTCAAAGGGCGGCTACGGCATCGGCCTTTCCATTGCCTCCGCCATTGTCGCCGAACACAAAGGAAAAATATCCGCCTCCTCCGCAGACGGCAGATCTATGCTGATTACCGTCACGATGTGAGACACAGATTTTCTTCACAAAAACGTCACGCTTTACGCCAGATATTTTTAAGAAGCTTAAGGTTTAGCTTAGGTAAGATTCGTATACTTGCGTCATAGAAAACAAATCAAGCTTTTCCGTTCCGCTTCCGGCAAGACATACAACCGCCGCCGGAACTGAAAAACTTATCAGCAACCGGACAGACCGGTGATACAGCGCAAGCTGAGAAAGGCTAAACCTATGAAAAGACGTTATCTCGCTATTACACTCGGAATCATCCTTTCCGTTTCATCATCACTTACCGCCTGTGGTACAGCATCCGCTTCGACGATGTCTGTCTCCTCTTCTGCGAATGCAGGTGAAAATGTTGATACATCCTCTCAGTCATCTGACCAGTCATCAGAGGATACTGTCGAAGGTGAAGTTGCCTCCGTTGACGGTGATACGATCACTGTCAGCATCGGTACAGCCGATTCCGATGACAGTCAGGATCTGACACTCACCGGAGAAACCGAAGATGTAACCGTCACCGATGACACCACCTATGAATATCAGATGGGCGGAGTTCCTTCAGGTGATGCACCTTCGGGCGGACCATCATCCGATGATAACTCTTCCGACAGCAGCAACGGCTCCTCTGACAACAGTAGTTCCGGTTCTTCTGACAGTCAGCCGCCGGCAAAGCCGGACGACAGCTCTTCTGGTGACAGCGGCTCCGGATCATCCGACAACCAGCCGCCGGCTATGCCCAATGACAGCTCCTCCGGCAGCAGTTCTGACAGCAATTCCAATGGAAATGCCCCTTCCGGTGAAGCTCCTTCCGGTGATATGCCGTCAGGTGATATGCCGTCAGGTGGTGCTCCTTCCGGTATGGGCGGTCAGCAGGAAGCCTCTCTCGACTCGCTGACTGAAGGCACCCATGTCATCATTACACGCAACGACGATGGAACAGCAAAAACGGTAGCCATTGTTCAGTCGATGGGCAGCGGAATGCCTGGAGGACAGGGAGGCGGCCAGTCATCCGCTGACGTCACATATTCCAGCGATAACGAAATTTCCGAAGATGGTTCACTGAGCGATCAGACCATCGATTCCACAGGCACAGACGAGGAAGCTGTACTGGTCGACAACGGTGCAACCGCCAGTCTGTCCGGTCTGACGATCAACCGTACATCTTCTGACAGTACCGGAGGTGACAATTCCAGTTTCTACGGTGTCGGCTCATCCGTACTCACGACAGACGGTACCACGTATCTGAAAGACAGTACGATCACCTCTGACGCAAAAGGTGGTGCCGGTGTATTTTCCTATGGAGACGGCGTTACCTATGCAGCAGATACAACGATCAATACTTCGCAGGATACTTCCGGCGGTATCCACGTAGCAGGCGGCGGCAAGCTGTACGCCTGGGATGTCATAGCTGCAACCGCCGGAGAATCATCAGCAGCCATCCGCAGTGACCGCGGTGGCGGCACCATGGTAGCAGACGGCGGAAGCTATACATCCAACGGAACCGGATCGCCGGCTGTCTACTCCACAGCTGACATTACGGTGCATGATGCCGACCTTACAGCCAATAACTCAGAAGCCGTATGTATCGAAGGACTGAACACACTCCGTCTCTTCGACTGCAGCCTCACCGGAAATATGCCGGACGACAATGAACAGAATGACTGCACATGGAATGTCATCCTCTACCAGAGCATGTCCGGAGACTCCGAAGAAGGCAACAGTACCTTTGAAATGGTCGGCGGCACGCTGACGGCAAAAGACGGTGGTATGTTCTACACGACAAATACTGAATCCACCTTCGTTCTGGATGATGTGGATATCACCTATGCTGACGACAATGACTTTTTCCTGAAATGCACAGGAAATTCCAACGCCAGAGGCTGGGGAAGAAGCGGTTCCAACGGTGCCGACTGCAATTTCACAGCGATAGATCAGGAGATGGAAGGCGATATCCTCTGGGATTCCATCAGCCAGCTGGATTTCTACATGACTGGCAGCAGCACACTCACTGGTGCGATCACAGATGATGAATCCAATGCCGGAGACGGCGGCGACGGCTACTGCAATCTCTATATCGAAAACGGCTCCACATGGACCGTCACGGGCGACAGCACACTGACGAATCTGTATAATGCAGGAACCATCGTAGATGAAGACGGCAATACGGTATCGATCGTCGGAACCGATGGTACGACCTACATAGAAGGCACCAGCCAGTATACGATTACCGTAGACAGCTATTCCACCGATGTCGACCTGAGCGGTGCGGCTGCAGCCGACAGCTGGGATACCTACGAGACAGCAAAGCCTTCAGAACTTTCATAACGGATCACATGGCTGCAATGTCTGACATGCTTCAGATATCTGCACGCTTATACGACCTGCGTACTTTCTTTAGCGAAATAAAATGCCCGGCAGTACTGAGATCCTCCGCGGATCCCGATACTGCCGGGCGTACTTTTTCGTTAATGTTCTCTTTTCACAAATCGTTGATTCCGGATATCCGGAGATACAGATGCTTCCAGCCCGCAACCATCCGCAGACGCCGGTGGTTAGCGACGCGCAGCGACGAACGATTTTACTTTCTGTATGAAAGCCTGTAAACGGTATCCGAACTGAACGTCTCTCCCGCCTTCAGTACCGGCTGTGCAAATGCCGGCTTATTGACAGAATCCGGATAATATTCCGTCTCCAGCGCAAACCCATCGCGGTCATGATAAATTTTTCCCTGCTTACCCGTCATGTCCTGCAGATAGTTCCCACTGTAGAACTGAATACCGGGAAGATCCGTCGACACATCCAATGCAATGCCGGTTTTTTCAGAATAAACCTCAACAACCTTCCGCAGCTGTGTCTTATCCTCGGAGAGACAGAAACAGTGATCGTACCCGGTTCCATTCTTCAGCTGTTCATCAGCGGCACCGATATCTCTCCCAACCTTCTTGGGCTCACGGAAATCGAAGGGGCTGTCGGCAACCTCTCTCAGGTCGCCCGTCGGAATTGACTCGTGATCTATGCAGACAATCCTGTCAGCGCAGATCTTCATGACGTGATCAAGAATGCTGCCGGATCCCTCGCCATCCAGGTTAAAATAAACATGGTTTGTCGGATTGCAGATCGTATCCGCATCTGACACAGCCTCATAATGCAGGGTAAGGCTCCCGTCCTCGGTGAGAGAATAGGTAACCTTCAGTGTCAGATGTCCCGGGAATCCCTGATCTCCGTCCGGTGAATCCACGACAAATGTTACGGCATTTCCTTTTTCATCGACGGGTTCTACTGCAAAGATCCTCTTACCGTAAAAATCCGGACCGCTGTGCAGATTGTTATGCCCGTTTTCATTCGGCGTAAGCGTCACCTTCTGACCGTTCAGCACAAAGGAGGAACCGCCGATCCGGTTCGCATGTCTTCCCACAACCGCTCCCAGATGTCCGCCGCCGGCTTCATATTCCGCGGCATTGTCATGTCCGAGGACGACATCCGTTGTCTTTCCCCTATCATCACTGATCGTAAAAGAAACCAGCGTTGCGCCGAAATCCGATACCGAAACACTATATCTGCCGGCTTTCAACGTATAAAGCTTTGTGACTCCCTTAGCGCAGCTGCCGAAATCACTGACTGTAATTCCCATAATGCCATACCCCCATAAAATTATGCGCCGGTTTTGGCCGGCCGTCATTATATTCAGAACTTCAGTATAGCACAGTCCGACCGGTTCATCTGCGTTGCATCAACGAAAACTGCGAAACTGCACAGGTAAAAAGGGCGGGCCGCCGAAGCGGTCCGCCCAATATTTCTTTTCAGATTCTGTTTACTGTCTTCCCGAGGGAATTAGTCATACAGGTTCGGAGCGATCTGATCATCGTTCATGTTGTCTGCATTGTACCAGTAACCAGGAGCATCTACGTCCTTCAGCGTCTCGCCGTTAGCAGCTGCTGTCAGAGCGTACAGTGCGTAATAACCCATCATCAGAGGAGACTGGGTAACTGCACCATACATTGTGCCATCTTCAATAGCGCCCTTGATAGTAGAACCAGCATCGAAACCAACTGCGATGATGTCACCTGCAGAAACGTCAGATCCAAGAACGGAAAGGTTTGCGTTTGCAGCAAGAACACCTTCTGCAGCAACCTGGTTGGAACCGAAGATTGCGATGGTGTCATCCTTGGAAAGGATCGTCTGTGCCTCAGTGGAGCAAAGCTCAACGGTTGTCTGAGCCGGAACACCGACCTCGATAACTACGTCTGCGCTGCCCTCATCAGCATCTGCGCCTTCAGCGTTATCTACATAGAACTCATTACCTGTAACAGCAACGGTCTTGCCAGCACCCTGAACAAGGCTGATCATCTCATTGATGAAACCAAGTGTTCTCTGCTGAATGTTCAGAGCGGTTGCATCCTGAGAAACCTCACCGATACGAACCGGATCAGTAGCGTTGGTAACTGTATCCTTGATAGCTTCCCACATACCATCAGCTGCGGTAGCACCTGCAGCGGTGTTATCGGTAACTACGGTGCAGGCCATGGAGCCTTCCGGAGCATCATCGATACCGGTATCGAATGCTACAACCGGGATATTCTTGTCTGCGCATGTCTGCAGAGACTCAATAACTGAAGATGTATCGCATGCTGCCAGTGCGATTCCTTTCGGGTTGGAAGAAATAGCTGTGTTCAGCATGTTAACCTGATCGGCGATATCGGACTCAGCGTTCGGGCCCTGTGCGGAATAGGTAACACCGAGCTCACTTGCTGCCTGATCCATGCCCTTCAGAGCTGCCTGCCAGTAGGTGGACTGGAAGGATTTAACGATAACCGGGAACTCATAAGCATCATTTGCTTTCAGTCCGTCGAACTGATCCAGGTTAGTCCATCCGGAATCACTGGAGCTGCTGCTGGAGCTTGCGGAAGTGCTCTCAACTGCCTCGCTGGATGCGCTTGTTGCTGCACTGCTGGAAGATGTCTCCTCAGCTGCGCTGCTGGATGTGCTCTCTTCTGCTGCGCTGCTGGATGATGCTGCGCTGGAAGCAGCTGCTGAACTTGCAGCGGATGTAGAAGTGCTGGTGGATGAAGATCCGCAGCCTGCGAACAGAGTCGCTACCATAGCTGCACTGACGAGAGATGCTACTACTTTCTGTTTCATTTCCTGAATTCCTCCTTAAATAAATGATACATCGCTTGTTTCCTTGCGTCTATATCAAGTCTCTGTTCAGACCTTTTCACAGAGACTTTCTACCTCTTGTCCGGTAGACATATTCAGTCTACCATTTCGTGAACGGTTTGTAAATCATTTTTGAACAAAATTTGAACAATTTGTAAATGCCATGTTATTTCAGCATCAATGCCACTGTTTCGCAAGCTCTGTTCAGGCCTTTGCTGCAGCACCTTTCTTCTTGACGATATCAATCATAACGGAGATGATCAGAACTGCACCGGTAATGATCTGCTGCCAGTTCGACTGGAGGCCGATATACGGAAGACCGGTCTTCAGAAGCATAATAACCATCGTACCAATGAAGGAACCGATGATAGATCCATAACCACCTGTTGCAGATACACCGCCGACAAATACACCGCCGATGGCATCCATCTCAAGTCCTGCACCGGTACCGGGCTGTACGGTAGGTGTAACTGCCGCATAAGCAACAGATGAAAATCCTACCAGGAGACCGCATACTGCGTAAACCATGACATGATAGAACTTAACGTTGATACCGGAAAGTGCGGTTGCCTCACGGTTAGATCCGATGGCAATCGTATAACGTCCGAATTTGGTGTGGTTCAGAACAAACTCCAGAACGAACATCAGAACCAGCATCAGGATAATACCGAACGGGAACTTGAAAGCCTGACGGCCGGTACCAAATGTCCACTTGAAAATGGAGTGGAACCATCCTCCTGCCTGAGATGTTGTCGGCCAGGGGGTTGCACTGCACATGGAACCGATACCTCTGGTGATCATACAGGTTGACAGCGTAGCGATGAAAGGTGCAAGTCCCATGACACCGATCAGAACACCGTTCAGAATACCGATGGCCAGTCCCAGCACCAGGCAGAGAACAATTGCTGCGCCCACCGGAAGTCCGTTATTACGAACCATCTGTCCGGCAACCAGTGCGTAGCAAACCATGCCGGTACCGATGGAGAGGTCAACACCTCCCGTGATCAGCGGGAAGGTAACGCCATATGCCATCAGGATATCATAGTAAGAGAAGTCCAGCATACTCAGGAAAGAAGTATACTTACGGAACTCCTTACTGAAAATCAGATAGATCACGACCAGAACGATCGCCACCAGTGCGGCAATGAAACGCTGGTCATTTAACAATGATTTCTTCTTCGTCATGTCCAGTCTCCTCCTCATTTGATGTTCCGGGTAGCCTTATCCATGATGCTTTCCTGTGTAGCCTCGGCAATATCCATTTCACCGGTCTTCTTGCCTTCGCACATGATCACGATACGGTCACTCATCCTGAGAATCTCTGTCATTTCAGAAGAAATCATGATGATCGATTTGCCTTCTGATGCCAGTTTGTTCATCAGTTTATAAATCTCGTTCTTCGCACCGACATCGATACCTCTGGTCGGCTCATCGAAAATGAGGATATCACTGTTCTTGACAAGCCACTTGGCGATAACGACCTTCTGCTGGTTACCACCCGACAGGTTCATGACCAGCTGATCCGGTCCCGGCGTCTTGGTAGCCAGTTCTTCAATATATTTCTCGGTGACTTTCTTCTCTGCAGCCTTGTCAATGAAGATTCCGTGAGAATAATCTTCAAGGCAGGCGAGTGTGGAGTTTTCGATGATCGACTTGCCGACAACCACACCGTAACGTCTTCTGTCCTCTGACAGGTAGCCGATACCGGCTTTTACGGCATCTACCGGTGAGTTGATGGTCACCTCTTCCAGTTTGCCGGTCTGCTTGTTCATGATGGAGATCTTGCCGGACTGCTTCGGGTCAGCGCCAAAGATCGCACGTGCCGTCTCGGTACGGCCGGCACCCATCAGGCCGGAGAATCCGAGGATCTCGCCCTTGTGAAGCTCGAAGCTCACATCCTGCACCATACGTCCTGCATTCAGGTTTTCCACTTTCAGAACGACCGGAGCATCCGGTGGACACATGCTGTGTGTCTTCGGTTCCTCGTAAATGACACGGCCAACCATCATGTTGATGATATCTTCCTTCGTGCAGTCCTTTGTGATCAGCGTGCCTACATAGCCGCCGTCTCGCATGACCGTCACGCGGTCTGTGATGACCTTGATCTCATCCATACGGTGGGAGATATAAACGATACCCATGTTCTGTGCTCTGAGGTCTCTGATGATGGCAAACAGATCATCGATTTCCTTCTCTGTCAGAGCTGCCGAAGGCTCATCGAAGATGATAACCTTTGCATTGTGTGAAATGGCCTTGGCGATCTCGCACATCTGCTGTTTTCCTACGGTGAGATCCTTCATTTTTGCCGTAGGATCGATCTCGATCTTCAGCTTGTCAAACAGAGCCTTCGAATCCTCGATCATCTTCTTATCGTCGATGCGGATTCCCTTTACCGGCTCACGGCCGATAAAAATATTCTGCGCAACCGTGAGGTCGCCGACCATGTTCAGCTCCTGATGCACGATAACGATACCAGCATCCTGTGCCTCACGTGTGTTGTGGAACTCTACTTCTTTACCTTCATAGGTGATCGTACCGGAATCCTTCTTATAAATACCGGTAAGAACCTTCATCAATGTCGATTTGCCGGCACCGTTCTCTCCCATCAGCGCGTGAACTTCGCCGCGTCTGACTTCAAAATCTACATGATCAAGCGCGTGAACGCCGGGAAAAGATTTGTCGATGCCTTTCATTGTAAGAATAACGTCGCCCATACTTTTCTCCTTTCCCTTAATTCTTTCTGCGCCGTGCTGTTACATCGGCGTAAACGGCTACGATAACGATGATACCGGTAACGATCAGCTGAATATCCTTGCCGAAACCAAAAGCAAGAATACCTTCCTGCAGAAGGGAAATGATAAATACGCCGATAACCGTACCAAGGATAGAAGCAATACCACCGGTCATGGAAGTACCGCCCATGACGCATCCGGCAATGGCCTCGTTGTTATACTGATCGCCGTATCCCGGCTGAACCGTTGTATATGTTGCAACAAAATATACGGCAGCGATACCTGCGCAGATACCACAGATGACATAGGCGATCATCTTGTATTTTCTCGTATCTACACCGGAAAGCCTTACTGCTTCCTCATTGGAACCCAGGCAGAGGATATAACGTCCAGCTTTCGTATTGTACATGATGATGCCGCAGATCACAGCAGCTACTGTAAACACAACCAGTCCAACGGGAAATCCATCGTAGGAAACGATGCGTGTAAACCATCCGTTCACCGGATCGCTTGACTGCGGGAACGACTGTGAATTCACGTGAGTGAATACTGCACCGATACCCTTGGCAATGTTCATCGAAGCCATCGAGATGATGAACGGCGGTATGGACTGGTAAGCGATCATGTATCCGTTGAAGATACCGAAGGCCAGACCAACCAGAACGATGTAGAAGATGCACAGGCCCAGCGGCTGCTTATAGGAGTTGAAGCAGTAACCGCCGATCAGAGCACAGCAGAACATAACAGGTCCGATCGAGAAATCGATACCACCGGTGGCGATAGAAAAGGTAACGCCGAGTGAAAGGAATCCCAAGAAGTATACATAGTTCAGTGTATTCATCAGATGATCCGCTCCTGCAGCCGCGAAGCCTTTGATCGCGACACAGAAGACGATATACATCAGAATGAGAACACCGATCAGAATAATCCTGTTAAATCCTATCTTTTTGACAACTGGATTTTGCTTGAATTTTTCCAATTTTCTCCCTCCCGATACTTTATCGTATTGATTTTTTCAACAGCTGAAAGGCTTCTGTTCAGCAGCTGTTTTTGTGAGATTTCACCAACAACCAGTAAGGTGAAACGTTTCGCTGAGAACAATTATCTAATAATTGCCCGGCAATGTCAATGTGATTCTTGTCATTTTGCAACTTCAATTTGACTAAAAATGGTGATTCCGCTTTGTTGATTTTTGCCACTTGACGCCTCAATATCGCGTGGTTTTCTGTGGTTTTACACACTTTCGTGATGCTTCTCAGGGATTCCATCCTGCCACAGCGGCTGATCGGAATTGCCTTCGATCAGCTCTGCATCGAACACGCGAACCTGTGCCGGCCCCTCGATCGATCCGTTGATCCTGCCGAGTACCATATCCACGGCTGCGTGCCCCATCTCCCTCATCGGCTGTTTCATTACCGTGAGATTCGGGTTGATCACATGCGGAAGAATGAAGTCATCGAAACCGACGAGCGATACCTCTTCCGGTGATTTTATCCCCAGTTCATTCAGTGCCATGACCATGCCGATATTGAGATCGTAGTTGGTTGAAAAAACAGCCGTCGGTCTCTCCTTCAGCGCCATCAGTTCCTTCATACCCGCATACCCGAACTCGACCGTGTGAACGCCCAGTCTGATGTATTCCGGGGGTACGGAAATTCCTGCCTTTTCCAGTGCCGCCAGATATCCCCGCTCGCGTTCAACGCCTGTGTACTCCTCAGATGAACCGATGATCGCGATTCTGCGATGTCCTTCTTTTATCAGCCTTGTGATGAGTTTCTCCGACGATTCCCGGTTATTCAGAAGAACACTGTCGAAATCACCTTCCAGCTTCCGGTCGATTGCCACCACCGGAATGCCTGCTTCCACTGCCGGAGCCATGGATGACGGATCCGTGCATACCGGAATGACGATGATACCGTCAACCTTCTTGCTCATCAGGAAGCGGACGTTCTGTGCTTCCGTCTCCAAATCCTGCGCCGAATCACAGATCAGCATGCCGTAATTCTCACGGCGGAGCTGATGTCCTATGTGGCTCAGCAATGTCCCGTTGAAGGTACTCGCGATATTGTAGACAATAACGCCGATCGTACGCGTCCTGTTTGTTACCAGTCCCCGGGCGATCTCGTTCACCTGATAGTGAAGCTTCTCAACAGCTGCGTCGATCTTCTCTCTGTTTCTGGGAAGAACATTGCCACCGTTCAGGTACTTCGATATCGTGGCAAGAGACAGGCCAGTCTCTCTGCTAATATCTTTGATCGTTGCCGCCACTTTGAACCTCCTGCCTTATCTCCCTCTGACCGGATCCGAAAAGCTTCTGCCTGCAGCCTTGTCTGTGCCCATGCAGTGCGCGCCTGTCACCCGGCTCTGCTGCAGCATTGAGTCTATCCTGATCCCGTCATTTTGCGCACTGTGCTAATCGCAAAACGTTTCGCTTTTGTAGATATTATAAGATTTCTCAGATGATTTGCAAGCTTTGAATAGTAAAACGTTACACTTTGTGGGGATTGCATAATTCAGAAGCCGTCAATTTGGCTGATTTGTCTATTGGGTGTGCAGTCCGCCTCTGGCATGCGACGGACAGTGAAACAGGCAGAGCTTTCGCTCTGCCTGTCAGTAGTAATCCCTTACACGGAAATAATATTCATGTTCTTCGAGCGGTATAAACGAGGAGCGGATGTGCCGAATCTCTACCCAGGTGCCCTTCTGAATCGAGGCGATCATCCGGCGGATCATGTCCTGTGTTCCCTGCGCCTCCATTATGACAGAACCGTCATCCTCATTCTGCACCCATCCTGTGATGCCATATTCCTCAGCGGCCTGTCTGGCACGCCATCGGAAACCAACGCCCTGGACTTCACCGGTAAAAACCAGCCGCATCCGGACCGTTTTGTCCGACGCTGATCTGTTCTCATCCTTCACTTCTTCATATCTCCGCTGTCTGCGATAAAAGCTGGTCCGAAAATCAGCCTGACATCAGCTTATTCAGCCGGCTGCTCCGCAATTCTCATCTCAGTCCCGTTTATCCTTTTTCTCTCTCTTATCACTTTTATCGCTTTTTTCGACCTTTTCGCTCTTATCGGTCTTTTCACTCTTATAATTCTTATCGCTCTTCTGTGTCTTGCCGGTCCGGGTATTTTTATCATCCTTTGTGGCTTTCACATCCTTGTCAGCCTTGCCTTTGTTTTTCTTCTTGCGGGATGTATTCTCAGGAAGCTGATACTTTTCCTGCCATGCATCGAATTCGCTGACAAACTCCGGTTCATGTCCCTGCTTGACGGCTGTCAGATATCCGTGCGTCTCAAACGAGGAGTTCTTCGTCTGGATGATGCAGACCGCAACGTTGGAGCAGTGATCCGATACACGCTCGCAGTTGGTGAGCCAGTCCGTGAGCGTAATGCCGAGTTCAGGCTGACATTCGCCTGTAGCCAGACGGTCAATATGGCGGTTCTTGATCTCTGTGATCAGGTCATCGATCACTTCCTCCAGAGGCTCAACCTCCCCGGCTTTCTTTTCATCATTATCATGAAAGCTCTGATAGGTGAGGTCCAGAATCTCCCGCAGAGACGAGGCAAGTACAGCCATCTCCGACCTGGCCTTCTTTGAAAACTTCAGGCCTCTGTCACGCATTTTTTTCGCCGAATTGGTGATATTGATCGCGTGATCACCGATTCTCTCGAAGTCTGTGATGCTGTGAAGCATTTCCGAAACGAGATCCGCATCCTCTTCTGTCAGATCGATACCGGACAGTTTGATCAGGAAGGTATCCAGCTGATCCTGCAGATAATCCAGCTCCTGCTCCTGTTTCTCGATCTTGTCTCCGAGCTCGTCATTGTAACCGCTCTCAAAGAAGGTAAGGCAGTCCGTAAACGATTCCCTCGCCAGCGATGCCATCTCAACGGTCTTCTCGCGACACTGGCTCACAGCCAGTCCGGGAGATCGGAGAATTCTTTCATCGAGCAGTACCTTTTTCTTTTCTGTTTCCTGAGAATCATCACCGGCCGGCAGGATCCGGTCAATAAGGTTTGCCAGCTTTTTGGAGAACGGAAGCAGGATAGCTACCGTACCGATATTGAAGATTGTATGGAAGATAGCAATCTGGAAGGAATTGATCGCCTCTGAAAATACCGGCATGCCGACAATGTAACGGCAGATCAGGTAAAGCGTAAGCCATACAATCGTACCGAAAACGTTCAGCAGCACGTGAAGCACAGGAACTCTCTTTGCCTTCTTGCTTACACCGATACCGGAAATGATCGCCGTAACACAGGTACCGATATTGGCACCCATGACAATGGGAATTGCCATGCCGAAGCTGATCTGGCCTGTCTGGGAAAGCGCCTGGAGAACACCGATCGATGCCGCTGAAGACTGGATCACGCCGGTGAAGATCGTTCCGATCAGGACGCCCATGAAAGGATTATCAAAGGCTACAAGGATGTGCTGAAAGGCAGGCACATCCGCAATGGGTGCAACGGAGTTACTCATCATCGTCATGCCATACATCAGCACGGCAAAGCCGCAGAGAATCGTTCCCACGTCGCGTCTTTTCTGTACCTTGGACCCCATGACCATAAACACGCCGATCAGCGCGACCACAGGAGAAAAATTCTCCGGTTTCAGCATGGAGATAAAAATATTGCTCGAGGAGATACTGTTCAGAGAGAGGATCCAGGACGTCAGCGTCGTTCCGATATTGGAGCCCATGATGACAATGATCGTCTGGGAGAATTCCATGATACCGGAATTGACAAGGCCGACCAGCATAACCGTCAGCGCGGAAGAGGACTGGATGACGATCGTGATGATCGCGCCCAAGGCGAGGCTCTTAAAAGGATTGGAAGTCAGCTTTCTCAGCACACCTTCCAGACGTCCGCCGGCCATTTTTTCCAGGTAGTTGGACATGACAGTCATGCCAAACAGAAAAAACGCCAGTCCGCCGATCAGCATAAGTAGATTATAAAGGCTCATTCGTTCCCTCCACGGCCAAAAACATCATGCACGGCCGTGATCCGCCTGCACGCGGGATCTCTGCCGTCCTGAAACGGAGGACGCGGTTTTCGCGTCCTCCGACCATATCGTATTACCTGTTTTTGCCTTCCTGCTGCTCCTGTTTCTGCAGATATGCACACGCACAGGTATATTCCTTCGCCGATATATGCAGCATCAGTTATAAGCGCTGCATCCCCTCAGATTTACTCCTGCGCGCCCTCAAGCTGCGCTTCCAGTGCGCGTTCCTGGAGTTCTGTCTGATGGATCGACGCATCCAGTTCATGGATCTTCATGCAGTTCTCGGACACTTCATCGCTGAAGGTGAGGAAACCTTTCGTCACAGCTTCCGGGAGAATGAATTTCTTCTCACCGACGCCGTCAAAGGATACCGTCAGATACCTGTCATTCTGCTCCGTCACGATACCCTCGCCGAACTTTTTGTGTACAGCCTTACTGCCCTTGAGAGAAGGCGCCGTCATTTCATCCCGGCTCTCCACCAGTTTCTTTTTCTTCGCCTTCAGGCCGCGGATCTCTTTTTTGATCCTGTCCTCTTCGTTCTTTTTCTGCTCGCTCTCGGCAGAAGCTGCGGTTTTCTTCCTGCGCTTCTTCCTGGTCGCTGCAGGCATTTCGTCATAGAGCTCATAATTCAGCGCGCAGTAAATAATATCAAACGCAAGAATATGGTTATCTCCGTCGATCTCTGTGACAGAGCTGTCATCCGAGCGGTCAGCTTCCTCCTGCAGTGCATCATCGACAGCCTCTGTGATCTCAGAATGCTGCTGAAGTTCCTCCACGATCTCATTACACATGCGGTAATATCTGGTGAGATCGATGCTGTCATCCGTGATGATATCATCATCCACCCCGGTATACTGCATGAATGCCTTGACTTCGTTCT
The DNA here is from genome assembly GCA_900318405.1 of uncultured Eubacteriales bacterium. GTDB lineage: Bacteria > Bacillota > Clostridia > Lachnospirales > Lachnospiraceae > Bilifractor. The sequence continues at coordinate 54,397 of ONKP01000002.1, forward strand.
CTTTATAAAGGAAGTTGTCTTCAGGATCGCTGAAGGTGAGGAACATCAGGGCAGAAGAGATTTCCTGATGATATTTCCACTTGTCTGACGCCACCATTTCGAGCAGGCTGTTCATATTCGTCACGAAGGCTTCTGCTCTTTTCTGTCTTGCGGCATAATCTGAATCATCGGAAGCCAGCAGCTTGCGGAATTCCCCGCGCACGGCCTCCTGAATGTCATGACTGTGTTTGCAGAGAAAAACAACGCCGTTGATCGGCTGATAAGATGATTCACTGATCAGGCTCTCATCGCCGCCCATGGCATTTTTGAACATTGCGCCGAAATTCTCGGCGTCCAGATCCCAGTACTTCTGAAATCTGCTTACGGCTGTCCATTTATAAATCTCATGATTCTCATCCGAATTAAAAGACTCAAATTTCTCGCTGTAATTTTCCAGTACTTTCTGGAGACGTTCGTTATCCACGTATTTTCCTCCCGGATCCGTCTTTGAACTTAGTATGCACCGCCATGCACCGGCGCGGTTACCATCCTGTCATCGATCTGTGTCTTCCTGTGCAGTCCGTCCATTCTGTCAGAACCGCTCTGCGCCATCCGGCACAGCTCAATGATCATCCTGAAACTGTGATGCACTATTCTTTGTATCGGCATCGTATTCAGGCGATTTCCGACTCCCATGATATAGCCCGTATTTCAGCGTGTCAAGGCTGTGAAATCGTTCGGCCGCCGAGCCCGGAAATCCCGTCCGAAGCCATTCAGTCTCCGAGCATTTTGCGGATGTAAATGATCATACCGACCAGTGCCGCAATGGAAACAAAAATGGAGATAAGGCCCATTGTCGTGCTGGGAATCAGGGCCATGAAGATCTCATCCACACCGAGGATCAGAAGAAAAATACCCGTGGCGGTCTGATACTTTCTGTTCTGCTCCGGATTCATTTTTTTCTTTTTGTAGTTTTTCCCGCTGAATGCATCCAGAATTGCCTGTCCTTTTCCGATGAAAAAGAATACGGACAGTACAAGGCAGAGGATCGCGAGGAACCAGTCCAGTCCTGAAGCTGATGTCATATATGTTTACCTCCTGCATGTGCCGGAATCTGCCGGCTGTTATTACAGTGAAATCAAGTTCATCATAACGGAATCGCCGGCATTTGTCGACCATGCAAATCAACATGCAGGCATTCCCGGAGATCACACCGGAAATCGCATGATCCGCGCATCTTCCGTGGGAGAGCTGTAATAGTGCTTCCGAAGTCCGACCTGGACAAATCCGGCTTCCTGATAGAGCTGTATGGCGCTTTCGTTGCTGTCGCGGACCTCAAGGAATATCTTGCTGATGCCGCGGTCCGCTGCCCGGTGGATCAGCTCATGCACCAATGCCCTGCCGATGCCACGTCGCCGGGATCTTTCATCGACCGCTACATTCGTGATATCGCCTTCATCGGGGATGCCGTAGAATCCGATGTAACCGGCGACTTCGTCCATCCACAGCGCTGTGAGAAAGATCGCGTCATCCCGCACGATGAAATCGCGGAAATCCTGTTCTTTCCACGGAAGGGAAAAATTCTGCCGTTCAATCTGCGCCACCCGCGGCAGGTCTTCCTCACGCATTTCGCGGATTTTCAGGGGATCTGTGTACTTATTCATAGCTGTCATTTTTTCCGTAGTCCGAGGGCTGAAGACGGTCCGAGGATTTTTCGATCTGATCCACGGCGATGCCGGAGGCCTCTTTTTCTCTCTCTGCCTGCGGTTTCCGCAGGTATTCCGGCCGGTGTGCATAGGACGGCACGGTCTTTCCCTCCGCCAGATACTGTCTGCCGAGCCATGCCACAGCCCCCGCTCTCTGCCTGTTCAGATGTGCCGGCGCTGTGGAAAAATCAACGCGCAGCAGCTGCTTCATCTGCTCCAGATACACGGGAACACCGTCGCCGAGCAGTATGACCGGCTTTCCCTCTTCATTCAGAAGGTCTGCCAGCGTATCCACGGATACGGCCATCTGCTGTCTGACCACCTGAAGGCGGTGCTCTTCAAAGCAGTAAATACCTGTATATACCTGACTGCGTCTGGCGTCCATCATCGGAACAACGAGGCCCTTTGTGTCGTACAGATTGCAGGCAAGGGCATCCACCGTAGGCACTTCGACGAGTGGCTTATTCAGAGCAAGTCCGATGCCCTTGGCCGTAGCAGACCCGATCCGGAGTCCCGTAAAGGATCCCGGTCCCTTGGAAACTGCGATGGCATCGATCGTCTCCGGCCCGATACCCAGCATATTCATCAGACTGTCGATCATGGGCAGAAGTGTCTGCGAATGGGTTTTCTTAAAATTGATCGTATATTCTCCAAGCAGGGTGTCATCGTCCATCACAGCGGCAGATGCCACCAGCCCTGAACTGTCTATTGCAAGGATTCTCATTATCTCACCTGAAATTCTGTGCCGTACCGCCGGCATACCGATATTGTATACCTGAACACATTAACAGCTTTTTTTCACAGACTGCAACATTTTAAAGGCTTACTTCCTCTCCGGCCTGCGTGCCGAACTTCCCACACCCGTACAATTACAGCCCCGGTCCTTCCGCCGTGATGATTCTGCGGTCAAATCCCTTATCCGGTTCCTTTCGGATGGTGATGCGGATCACGCCATCCGGCAGAAGCTCACTGATCTGATCTGCCCATTCGATCAGACAGACGCCATCGCCAAACAGATACTCATCCAGGCCGACCTCTTCCATTTCCTCCGGGTCTTCAATTCTGTACACATCGAAGTGATATAGCGGCAGCCTTCCCCCGTTGTACTCCTGCACAATGGTGAACGTCGGGCTGCATACAGGCTCTGTTATCCCGAGTCCTTCCGCGAATCCCTTGGCAAAAACCGTTTTGCCGACACCCAGATCTCCGTTCAGGGTAAAAATCTGCCCGGGCTTCGCTTTTTCTCCCCACTCCCTGGCAAATGCCAGTGTTTCCTCCGGACTGTTCGTTTCTCTGACGATCATATCTTCTCTTCACCATCCTGTCCTGTTTAAGCGCCCATCATTGTAACATACTTCCATCGCCGTGCAAACACGTACATGCGCATGCAGCTTTCTGTGCCTGTAACTGCTGAATGTGCTGACAGGCGTCGCACGACCGAATACATCGGTCTGACGCGGCGCTCTGTTGCAGATGACACGTGGGCTGGCACGTGGAGGCCTCTGTATTCTGGAATTTTTTCATACACACGGTAACCATCTGTGCTAAGATGGTCGGGACGGAAAAACGTCAGATCCGATCATCCCCGTCCTGCGGACGGGTTCAGACAAAGGAGCACAGAATAATTATGGAAAATCCAGTTGTAACCATCACCATGCAGGATGGCAGTGTGATCCGCGCGGAGCTTTATCCGGAAACAGCGCCGAATACGGTCAACAACTTCATCAGCCTTATCAAAAAAGGATTTTATGACGGCCTTACCTTCCACCGTGTCATCCCGGGATTCATGATCCAGGGCGGCGATCCCGAAGGCAACGGAACCGGCGGTCCCGGCTACTCGATCCGCGGCGAATTCGAAGGCAACGGTTTCAAAAATGATCTGTCACACACCCCCGGCGTCCTTTCGATGGCGCGCGCCATGGATCCGGATTCAGCCGGAAGCCAGTTCTTCATCATGCACAAAGCTGCCGATTATCTGGACGGACAGTATGCAGCCTTCGGCAAGGTCATTGAGGGCATGGATGTCGTCAACGCGATCGCGCTTACCGATACCGACTGGAACGACAAGCCGAAAACGCCGCAGGTCATCAAAACCATGACTGTCGATACCAGGGGCACCGATTATCCTGAACCTGAAAAAGTCTGATGATAACAGTGTCAAAAGTCATCACCCACGTTGCACTTGTGCAAAAGTGGGTGAATGACTTATTGACACATGTTAAAGCATCATCTGATCTGGTTTGCAGCTCAGGATCAGATGAACGGAATCATACCTCTGTATCATCCGTGAGAGTTCTCCCTTATGTCCGCGGCTCTGCCTCATACCATTGCTTTTCACCCTCTTCAATATGCGTTCTTCCCGCCGTGAGTTCTGTGAGAGCTTTCACCATTCCGGCAGCAGCGATTTCCGGCAGGATCAGCTGCATCATTACCTTATCTGCATATTCGGAAGAGAGAACTCTGATCTTCCTTTCTTCCAGAAAATGCTGTACCCGTCCGACATCGGTGTAATCCAGCGTGAGACGCAGCGTCTTTCCACAGATCTTCGTGATCAGTCTGCTTTTTTCCAGACAGTCCTTAGCCGCAGCCGTATACGCTCTGACCAGACCGCCGGTACCCAGCAGCGTACCGCCAAAGTAACGTGTGACAACGATCACCGCATCGGTGACGCCGGCACCGGTCAGGACATCCAGAATCGGTCTTCCGGCAGTCCCGGACGGTTCTCCATCATCCGAAGCATGCAGCTCCGGCTGCACGACTCCGATACTCCACGCATAACAGTTGTGGCGCGCGTCATAATTTTTCTTACGGATCTCCCGCACAAAATCCATGGCTTCATCCGCTGATTCCACGTGTGCGCACTCCCCGAGAAAAACCGACTTCTTTTCCTCATAGCGCCCGTGTCCGCCGCTCTGCACGGTGATAAACTGTTCCGCTTCTCCCATTCCGCCTCCTGTATGCCAGTATTTTTTATTCACAAACCTTACAACCATCGAAAATACAGATGCTGCCAATCCGCAGCCATCCGCAGATGCCAGTGACTGTCTGTATGCCGCCAGACGCCAGTGACTGTCTGTATGCCGTCTGTATGCCGCGTTGCGGTTCATGTGTGATTCTGCTATAATGCATTTTATCTATGTGCGGAAGAAAAACCAATATATTCTTTACCTTTTTCAGTGTTTCTTTCACTCTTCCGCATCTCAGGAGGAAAAATAATCGTATGGATTTCAGCAGACAGGGAATTCAGAAGGAAAAGAACGCGTCACGTTCTTCTGCGGCGAGAGCGGCAAACCGCGCCGCTGTAACAGTTCTCCGCGTCGTACTCTACATCCTCATCGCTGTGACCGTTTTCATTATCTTCATGGGGATGGGTGCATACCAGGGTATTATCGCGGACACACCGGACATCACCGATGCAAACATCATGCCTCTCGGCACGGCATCTTTCGTCTACGACGCGGACGGAAATGAGGTTCAGAAACTCAGTACCGTCGAGGGCAACCGCGTGACGGTCAGTCTGGATGACATTCCGGTGAACATGCAGCATGCGATCGTGGCCATCGAGGACTCACGTTTCTACGAGCACAACGGCGTCGATCCTCACGGTATGATCCGTGCGATCCTCGTCGCACTCTCTTCCAACTTTGAGGAGTCCGAGGGCGCCAGTACGATCACGCAGCAGCTTCTGAAGAACAATGTATTTACCAACTGGATGAATGAGAGCCGGATCGGCAGGCTCAAGCGAAAACTTCAGGAGCAGTATCTGGCGGTCCAGCTGGAAAAATCTCTCCGGGATGCCGGTCAGGATCCGAAGGCTGTCATTCTGGAAAATTACCTGAACACGGTCAACTTCGGCTCCGGTGCTTATGGCGTGCAGACAGCCGCACAGACATATTTCGGAAAAGACGCCAAAGATCTGACGCTCTCCGAGTGCGCCGTACTGGCAGCGATCCCTCAGAACCCGAGTCAGTATAATCCGAAGGTCTATCCGGAAGAAAACGCCAAACGAATGAAAGTCGTCCTCAAATACATGCTCAACCAGGACTATATCACGGAGGACGAATATAACGAGGCTCTCCAGGATGACGTGTATTCGCGCATCAAGGACACCGATGACAGCAGCACATCGACCGAGCAGGATATCTATTCCTACTTTGTCGATGAAGTGATTGCTCAGGTTCAGAACGATCTGATGACGCAGAAGGGCTACTCAGAGTCGGAAGCTTACAACGCCATCTATAACGGCGGACTCCGGATCTATACAACTGAAGATCCTGATATCCAGCAGATCCTGGAAGAGGAATTTGCCAACGAGGCAAACTTCCCGGCCAATGTCCAGCTTAACCTCGACTGGGCTCTCACGGTAGACAAAGCCGACGGCGAGCGGGTCAACTACAGCGTACAGAACCTGCAGACGTATTTCCAGGAAAATACAGATCCGAATTTCGACCTTTATTTTTCTTCCGAAGATGAGGCGCAGTCCTATATTGATCAGTACAAGGCGCAGGTTGTTGGATCCGGCGATACCATTGTGGCGGAGCGCACTTCCTTTGTTCCGGAACCGCAGGCCTGCATGACGGTGATTGACCAGAACACCGGCTACGTGGTCGGCATTGTCGGCGGACGCGGTGAGAAACAGGGTTCGCTGACACTCGACCGTGCCACGGATTCACTCCGTCAGCCGGAGGGAACCCTGCGCATCCTGTCAACCTACGGACCTGCCATTCAGGAAGGCGATGTCACTCTGGCTACAAAGGAGTCAACAACCGTCGCCGCTGACACTAACAGCGATGATCATTCACACGCAGCTGCACTCACCAATATCAACATGAACGTCCGCAGCGCCATTCTCCAGGGCAGCAGTGCCATCGCCACAACGGTCCTTCAGCAGGTTACGCCGGAAACAGGGCTGAGTTATCTGAAGAGGCTCGGCTTCACCAATCTGAATGACGACAAGGACGCTTCCTCCAACCTCGCGACCGGAAGTACCACGAACGGCGTGACCAATCTGGAGCTGACAGCGGCATATGCGGCGATTGCGAACAAGGGAACCTACAACAAGCCGGTATTCTACACCAAAGTGCTGGATACGGCCGGCAACACCGTTCTGGAAAACAAGGCAATGCCCGTCTCAGTATTCGATGAATCGACCAGTTATCTCCTCACCAATGCGATGCAGGAAGAGATAGCTTCCGACGGTGCTACAGGATCCGCATTCCGCCTGGAACGCCCGGATATCGACGTTGCCGGACAGACCGGTACGACGGAAAGTGATATTGATCTGCAGTTTGCAGGCTTTACGCCTTATTACACAGCCGGTATCTGGTGCGGATATGATTCCAGCGAATCTCTGACTGATGATGAGAAATCCTATATCGCCACGCTCTGGACCAACGTCATGAATCGGATCGATGCGGATAAGGACGCCAAAACCTTTGAAATGCCTTCGACCGTTGAGACGCTTTCCATCTGCTCCGACTCCGGTCTTCTCGCCGGTGTCGGATGCACGCCGAAGACCGAAGTCTTCTCGATCGCCAATGCGCCGACCGAAACCTGTACAGAGCATAAACCGAAACCCACACCGACGCCCAAGGCAACGGTCACCCCTTCGCCTACAGCGGCAGCATCCGATAACACCCAGGACGCAACGCAGGGTGATAACACAGATGCAGGTCAGGCAGGAACCCAGACGCAGGCACCGGCGACCGATAACAACGCCGCTGCTGCAACAGGCGGCTGAGCTTAGCACCGCTGTGCTTTGTTGCGGGTAGAGGCATCTGAATTCCGAAACAGTATGATAAAACAGATGAGCATAGCAAAGCCCCGGGATCACTGATCCCGGGGCTTTATCTTATAATACAGTTGTTACAGTAAACATCCCTCTCAACAGTGATGCCATAATACTGCATGAAGCGTCGATCACGCTTTCACTTTTCTGTGCATGCTGCGCATACGCAAAAACCACCTGTGTGTCGACTGCTTATTACAGCAGATTCTGATCATAAATCGCGCGGATCCCGCCCGTATACTTCACGCGGTGACGCGCACAGATGATCGGTGCCTGTCCGATCTTACGCAGTGAGATTCGCATGGGTACGACAACCGGATGAATATGCATACCGATCAGCGTGCCGCCGATGTCGATGCCCGCATCCGCTTTTGCCCGGAGATCCTCAACGAGGACCGGATCCGTCAGCCGCTGATAGGCCACTGTCGCAAAGGCGCCACCGGCATGATTCGGCTGCGGAATGGCATTGACCTGTTCCAGATCCCAGCGATCCATCACCTTACGTTCCACGACCAGCGCCCTGTTCAGATGCTCACAGCACTGGGCAGCCAGGTAAATACCGCGCTCCGACAGCGCCTTCTGCACGCCGTCATAGATGTGTCCTGCCACATCCACATTCGTCGCCGTACCGATTCTCTCACCCAGCACTTCACTCGAAGAACAACCCACTACAAAAAGTGCGCCCGGTTTCAGATGCGCCGTGTCGCAGATCTCTGCCACCGCCTGATAACTCTCACGGCTGATCTGCTCCAGCATCTGTTCATCCGCAGCAGCGTCCTGCTCTTCTGTTTTCTGTCCTTCCATGATGCTCATCACGATTCCTTCTGTCGATCACAATTTTTATATTCAGCAATACAGATGCTTCAGGCATCTGTATTCTGAAACATTTCATCTGCAAAGTCAGCTGATCAGCGGTCCTGTCTCTTCTTTGCAAGATTCTCCTGCACTCTCTTGTAGAGCTCCTGCGCCGCATTGTAGCCCATCTTCTTCTGGCGGTGGTTGACAGCTGCCGTCTCAACGATGACGGCCAGATTACGGCCCGGCCGGATCGGAAGAGAATGGCACACAACCTTGATACCGAGAAACTCCGTATACTCCTCCTCAAGGCCGAGTCTGTCGTAAACCTTGTCCTTGTTCCACTCCTCCAGCTTGATCACGAGATCGATCTTGTGCGTATCCTCAACGCTCTCAACACCGAAGAGGGTCTTTACATCGATAATGCCGATACCGCGCAGCTCGATAAAATGTCGTGTGATATCCGGCGATGTGCCGATAAGAGACACATCACTCACGCGGCTGATCTCAACAACATCGTCCGTGATCAGACGGTGGCCTCTCTTGATCAGCTCCAGCGCGGCCTCGGATTTTCCGATGCCGCTCTCACCCATGATCAGCACGCCCTCGCCGTATACATCGACGAGCACGCCGTGCACGGAGATCGTCGGTGCGAGCTGAACGTTCATCCACCGGATGATCTCCGCTGTAAAAGCAGACGTCGTCTTTTCCGTGCTGAACGCCGGCACCTGATATTTCCTCGCCAGTTCCAGAATGATCGGTCCCGGCTCCATGGACGTCGTAAAGATCACGCAGGGCACGCCCTGTGACACGAAAGCCTCAAAAGACTTTCTCTTGGTCTCATCATCCATATGCTGCAGATAGGAAAATTCCACGAAACCGATAATCTGCACGCGCTCATGGGCAAAATGCTCAAAATATCCCGTCAGCTGAAGGGCCGGCCGGTTGATCTCCGGAACGGTGATCCTGTTCACCGTCAGATCGACGTCAGGCGTCAGATTTTTCAGGTACATATCCCTTTCCAGCTTCTCCAGCGTAATAAATTTTCCGCTCATTCTTCTTTCTGCTGCCCCCTTGTATGAAAGAAATCATAGACGCTCTGAGCCGACCTTCGGTCAAACTCCGGTATCCCGGCCAGTTCGTCCACGTCTGCCTTCCGGATCGCATCCAGATCCGGATATCGGCTGATCAGCGCCGCCTTGCGTTTTTTCCCGACATTCGGGATGTCATCCAGTACCGAATGCACCTGCTCCTGCCCCCGCAGCAGCCGGTGATAGGTAATGGCAAACCGGTGTGTCTCATCCTGTATTCTCGTAATCAGTCGGAATCCCTCGGAATCCGTACGGATCGGAATCTCCAGATTATTATAATACAAACCTCTCGTTCTGTGATGATCATCTTTCACCATTCCCGCCACGGGAATCGGCAGATGCATCGATTCCAGAACTCTTAGGGCGATGTTCACCTGTCCTTTGCCGCCATCCATCAGGATCAGATCAGGCAGACGGTCAAAACCGGCATCTTCGTTCACACCGCGCCGAAACCTTCTTGTCAGCACTTCCTCCATGCTCGCGTAATCATTCGGTCCCTCGACGGATTTGATGCGGAACTTCCGGTAATCCGACTTCTTCGGCCGCCCCATCTCATAGACGACCATCGAGCCGACGGACTGGTATCCGCTCGTGTTTGAAATATCATAGGATTCGATCCGTTCCGGCGGCTTCATGCCGAGCCAGGTTCCGATCTCTCCGATGGCGCCGGTTGTTTTTTCCGCATCCCGACGCAGCTTTTCCCTGTTCTGGGAGAGGATCAGCTCCGCATTCCGCTGTGCCAGGCTGACGAGTTTCTCCTTCATACCCTTCTTTGGCACCAGAATGCGGACCTTCATGCCCTTTACATTCTTTTTCTGCGTGAGCCAGGCCTCCAGAAGCTCCGGTTCATCCACAGCTTCCGACAGCATCAGGCTGTGAGGGATAAAGGGCGTACCGGCATAATACTGCTGAATAAAGCTCTCCATGACGCCGCTCTTTGTCTGCCCGTCTGCCACCTTCAGGTAAAAATGATCGCGTCCGATCAGCTTCCCGTCTCTGACGAAAAACACCTGCGCGATGGCGTCTGCGTCCTCCGTCGCCAGTGCAATGACATCTGTATCATCCCCGCTGCCGCCGGACATCTTCTGCTTTTCACTGATCTTGCGCACCGTTGCGATCAGATCGCGGTAAGAAGCGGCGCTCTCGAAATTCAGCTCCTCCGACGCTTTGGTCATCCGCTCCGTCAGATCCCGGATCACCTCTTCCGTGTGCCCGTCCAGAAACCTCTCGACCTCCTTCACTTTTGCCCGGTAATCCTCCATCGAAATGAGTCCGGCACAGGGCGCGTCACACTGATGGATCTGGTAATAAAGGCACGGGCGCTCCTTTCCGATATCCTCCGGAAGCCTCCTGTTGCAGGTCCGGATCCTGTACAGGCTGCGGATCAGCTCAATAGCCTCCTTCGCCGCGCCCGCATCCGGATAGGGGCCGAAATATCGCGCCCTGTCCTTGCTCATATGATGGCGATACCGTATCTTCGGATAATCCTCCTGCGTCGTGATGCAGATAAACGGATACGCCTTGTCATCCATCAGCTGTGTATTGTATTTGGGCCGGTATTCCTTGATGAGGTTGCACTCGAGCACGAGCGCCTCGACCTCTGAATCCGTCTGGATCGTCTCAAACCTCGTGACCTGGGGCGTCATGGTATAGATCTTCAGCCGCTTGTTCCTGCTGTTGGAAAAATACTGGCGAACCCTGTTCCGGAGCTTTATAGCCTTTCCCACGTACAGGACCTCGTCATTCAGCCCGTGCATGATATAGACGCCGGGCGACTGCGGCAGCCGGTCGAGCTCCGCACGGATATCAAAACCGTGCTCCTCCGCCACCGTATTCACCGATGGGTCGATGCCGCGGCTCTTCTCCGGTTTCTCCGGTTTCTCCAGCTTCTCGTTCTGCTCCGGCTTATTTGAATCCTTATATTCAGTTTTCTCTGCGCCTTTTACCTCTGTCTGCATACCTGTATTTCCCGATAAATCTATGTAATCCTTTTCATGGCAATGAAGTCAGGTTATAATTTTTATACAGAAACAGCGCCGGAGATCACAATCCCGCTGTCCATGGCAGCGCAGGATGCCTGACCTGCTGGCGCTGTATCTTTCTATTCTTCATATTAAGTTTCTTACGCCTGCGGCGCCGGCTGCGTCTCCCACGGCGGCGTCACCTGTTCCTCTGCCGGCGCATCATGACCATCTGCCGGCACATTCTGACCTCCTGACGACGCATCCTGACCATTCGTGCCGCGCTCCGAGATCACAGTGTTCATGATCCTCATGAATTCCTTGCCGGTGATCGTCTCCTGAATATTCAGATAACCGGCGATCCTGTCGAGGATATCGCGGTTCTCGCTGATCATTTTTTTTGCCCTGGCATAAGCGGCATTCAGCATCTGCATGACCTCATGGTCGATCTCTGTGGCGGTCTCGTCACCGCAGTCCAGATATGCCTTTCCGGTCAGATACTTGTCCTGCTGTTTTGCCAGCGCCATCAGTCCGAATTTATCGGACATGCCATACTGTGTCACCATCGAGCGGCAGATGCTTGTCGCCTTCTCGATATCGTTCGCCGCACCGGTGGTCACATCGCCGAAAACAATCTCCTCCGCCGCGCGGCCGCCGAGATAGCCGACAACCATCTCCTCAAGCTCTTTGCGGGAGTTCAGATATTTTTCTTCCTCGGGAACCTGCATGACATAGCCAAGCGCACCCATGGTCCGGGGCACGATCGTGATCTTCTGCACCGGCTCCGTATGCTTCTGCAGCGCATTGACGAGCGCGTGTCCGACTTCGTGATATGCGACGATGCGGCGCTCCTCTTTCGAGAGCACGCGGTCCTTTTTCTCGCGTCCCACGAGCACGACCTCGACCGCATCACGCAGATCCTGCTGGCTCACGGCATGCCGTCCGTTTTTCACAGCGAGAATAGCCGCCTCATTCACCATATTGGCGAGATCCGAGCCAACGGCGCCTGACGTCGAGAGCGCGATCTCGTGGAAATCCACCGTGTCATCGATCAGCACATTGCGCGCATGCACGCGGAGAATATTGATTCTTCCCTGCAGATCGGGTCTGTCGACCACGACGCGGCGGTCAAATCTGCCGGGACGGAGCAGCGCGGGATCCAGAATTTCCGGGCGGTTGGTCGCCGCCAGGATCAGGATGCCGGACTTGCTGTCGAATCCGTCCATCTCCGACAGGATCTGGTTCAGCGTCTGTTCGCGCTCATCATTTCCGCCGAGCTGCGAGTCACGCGTCTTGCCGATCGCATCGATCTCATCGATAAAAATAATGCACGGTGCCTGCTTCTTGGCTTCCTCGAACAGATCACGCACACGCGATGCGCCGACGCCGACGAACATCTCCACAAATTCCGAACCGGAGACAGAGAAGAACGGCACATGTGCCTCACCTGCCACGGCCTTTGCCAGCAGTGTTTTTCCCGTTCCGGGAGGACCAACGAGCAGCACGCCCTTCGGAAGCTTGGCACCGATCGTTGTGTATCTGGCGGGGTTGTGAAGGAAATCCACGACCTCCTTCAGAGAATCCTTGGCCTCTTCCTCACCGGCCACATCGGCAAAGGTAACGCCCGTCTCCTTCTGGACATAGGTCTTCGCCTTCGACTTTCCCACGCCCAGAGCAGTACCGCCGCCCATCGAGCGCATCATCAGCTGTATGAACAGGAAAAAGATCACCAGCGGAAGCACAATCGACACCAGAACAGAAGCGATGGCGCTTCCGATTCCCTGATCCTTCTTGGAATAGGTAATGCCGGTCCCCTCGAGCAGATCGTTCAGGCCGTTTTCATCACCGACAAGCAGGGTGTGATATTTTTTTCCTAAGGTATAATCGGGATCATCATCCTTTACGGAAGACTTCGGCGTAATCTCAATCGTATCGCCGTTCAGCTCAATCTCCCGGATCTCGTCTTTCTGCACCATCTCGACAAACCGGTCATAGGTGATCTCCTCATCCGACGCACTGCTGATGATGCTGCCGTAGGATGCCGCCATGATGAGACCCAGCACGACGCAGATCACGATCAGTGTGATCATCTGGCGATTGTTGCCACCCGGTTGTCTTCCGTCATTATTATCAGCCATACTCCTTCTTTCTCAGCTCATCAATCACAGATCAGCAGAATACGCACATGAATCAGCCGATCTTCCGCATAAGTACGCGGATCAGCAGATCCTCCAGACAGGCACCTGACAGGTCAGTCATGCAGATCTCCGCAAAAGAACCCGTCAGCTGTATCTTCACTTGTCCTGTGACCCGAATTTCCGTACCTGATTCATCAGCGTGTCGCGATCGCTGTCGTATTCCGAACAGAAAGCATCTGTCGCAGCCCGCGTAAACACGGCAAAATCCTCCACCAGTTCTGTGTCAGCCGGTGTCTGATAGGCGACGTCAAAGACGTCATTGGCGATCTTGCCCGTCAGCGTATCCTCCTTGATCTTGCCAAGACCGAGAAGGACAGAGTTATAGCCCTTGTCGCGGCGGCACAGGTCAAAATACACCTTCGTCATATTGAAGAGCTCTTCATAGAGCACCTCACGCCCGATTTCGCCGTACGACTCCGTCAGCGGAACCTGCCAGTTGTCCAGAATCTCCGCTCTGGTCTTCTCGATCTTCCTCTTCGAAAAAATATTTCTGGTTGTTCCCTTCAGATAGTACAGGCCCATCCAGCCGGCGATGAAGTGATCTACATCCTGTCCGTTGTAATTATCATAGCGTTTTTCATATATTTTCTGACGAAGCTCATTTTCCGGTGTCAGGCCCTCCACGGAAATAGCTTCATCGAGAATCTGTTTCCTCTTTTTCCTGTCAATCTCGTACATGTACTGTACGACCCAGGGTTTCTTTTCCATGTACTTCCTCCCATTCATACGCGAAATCTGTTATCAGCAGCAGCAGATCAGCGGAAGTCCGCCGCCGTACGCTCCGAAGCAGGAAAGACAACAAAGGAGCGACAGGCAGGCGCCCGCCGCACGGCTGCACGTCGAGGCATCTCCGCTCTCTGTGCACGGTGAACCGCCATACCCGTAGGCACGTCCCATGTAATCATACCAGCCGCCTGAGATCTGCTGATAGAGATACTGATATTCCTGATTGTTCGGTTCCATATCACAGGCAGTCCGCGCATCCCGGAGTGCCTCATCCGTATTTCCCATACCGGCATTCGCCGCCGCATGCAGATAGAACCAAAGCGCCGGTCTCGCCGACATGCTGTTCAGCACATGGAGAGCTTCACTGAAATGTCCGGAATTGATATAATTGGCCGCTGCCTGGAATTCAGGAGTTTCCTGATACTCATTCTGCGCACCCTGACTGCCGTAGCCGCCGTAATCTGTCGTTCTCTTCCGTCCCGTGCGTTCATCCATAATCTGCCGGTAGGCTGTCTGGACTTCCTTGAACTTCTCTTCCGCCTCGTCTTTGTGCGGATTATTGATATTGGCATCCGGGTGATATTTACGGCTCAGCTTCCGGTATGCCTTCTTTACTTCCTCATCTGTGGCATCCCTGGAGATGCCGAGTACCTCATACGGGTCTCTCATTGATCTGCCTTATTCCCTTTATCCGTGTCTTCCGGTCTCTTCGCCCGATAGCGAATCCAGATACCAGAATACAATATATTCCGCAGGATGTCCACATCCTGCAGGAGCGGCAGCGCCTCGAAGGCCCTTGCTGCCCCCGACGCCTGCATGGTCATCAGCCGGAGTGCGCTCTCATCGGCTTCCGCCTGTCCGGGGAGCCGCAGAAACGGATTATACGCGTGATTTTTCCGGTCTTTATCCATATCGTCCCAGGCATCCATCAGATAAATGAACTTGCCCAGATAAAATCCCGTCTCCCTCATGAGATCTGCCCATTCATCATCCCGGCAGCAGAAGATCTCGGCCATCAGTGTTCCGGTCTCCTTCGCCGCGTTCTCCGGTGCGGCGTCATCGCGCCTCTCCGTCTCATGAAGTTCTCTGAGGTAATGACGGATTGCCTTTGTCTGTCGGGGATAACGGGGCGCCGTCTTCAGATAGGCGTGCCGAAAAGCCCGGACGGCGGCCAGCGACGGCACATTCCTGTCATCGATCCAGTTGTCCTCCAGATCATGGTACATCAGCAGCATATTCATATCCGCCGCGTAAGCTGTATAGGGATTCCGGATCACCTTTATTTTTTTTACCGGATGAAGGATACAGCGCACATCCTTTTCTTCGTCCGCGCCCTCATACAGCGATGTCAGAAGAATCGCGAGGAACGTCATATCATAGGTAAGCGTCAGTCTCGCCGCCTCACCGCACGTATCCCGGATATCTCTGCAGACCCCGCAGTAATACGCCCTGTAGCGGTCAAAATCCTTGCCCTTCAGCTCGCCTCTGTCCACTGTCAGATAACCGAACATTCACCCCTCCTGATGCATCAGCGAAGCTTTCCCGTATCCTTGACAAATTTGGTCCGGCACTTCGGACAGGTGATCTCAATATGCCCCTTGTACCTCGGCACACGCACCTTCTGTCCGCAGTTCGGACACTTGAAATACAGATGATCCCTGTCTTTTGCCTGGCGCATACCGCCCCTGAAAAATCCGGTGACGCGTCCGGTAACATCCAGAAATTTCTGATTTTCATCCTGTCTCTTCCCGATATCCCTCGACAGCGTCCGGTACAGTTCCCAGATAAGCAGAAGCATAATCACAAGATCGAGAATAACATTCCGCGCAAAAATCGAAATGACCAGCAGAATAAGAACAACGATGCTCAGAAAACGATTGAGCTGATCCGTCCCGTACCGTTCCTGCATCCATTGACGAAATCTGTCTCCCATATGTCCCTCCATTTCACCGCCGTTCGCCGACGGCACTCTTATGATATCACACTCTGTCAGAACATCACCTGTGCAGTCCTGTCCCGCAGCCCGACCATCCTGTCCGTAATCGATTGACGTTTTGCCCTGCAGACATTATCATACTTATACACCTGATGACACTGACTACAGATTGATAGTTTACTTTTCAAATGTGTCTAACTTGTGAGAAAACATCATTCTGCACAAAATAATCGCTGGAGATTCTATGAAAAACGAGCATGAAATAACTGGAAACAAAGAGAAGAAAAAATATCCCTGGACGGTACGCCGCGTAATGGCACTGGTCGGCATCATTCTCCTTCTCGCCATGTATGGCATGACCATGGTATTTGCACTGATGGGCAGTCCGGCATCTAAAAATCTGCTGATGGCTGCGATTTTCTGCACGATCGCGGTTCCGATCCTGCTGTACGCCATGCAGATCGTGGCGCGAGGGCTGAAGGGCAAAGGACGTGGGGTCGACTCAGACGATTCCTCCGGTGAAACAGCCAGAGACGATGTATCTGAGACGCACAGTAAAGAAACGACCGATGACGGACGCGGCTGATAATTTTCAGTCAGGTCAGATAAAACCGGGTGAAACGCAGACGGCCGGCAGTCACTGACTGCCGGCCGTCTTTGCTGTATTATTTCACTTCTCCCAGAGGGCGTCTGTTCCGTCAAGATCCCACAGATCCTGCCAGTCATCAGCGCCCGGCCACAGGAATACCTGTCCCTTGACGAGGCGGTTATTGCATTCCAGTGTCTCGATCCTCTTCATTTCCTCATCTGTCAGCGGATCTTCTGTCACGCACTTCAGATTCGTGTACAGATTTTTCTCCTTGATGGAGAACGGAATCGGCGTATGGCCCTTCTGAACAGCCCATTTGATCGCGATCAGTACCGGATGAACACCGTGCGCCGCTGCAATCTCCTTCATCACAGGTGTCTGCAGATCTGCAACATCCTCCGGCGTGCGGTCTCTTTCCGGACGATCCGGAGAGCCGAGCGGGCAGAAGCCGACGATCTCGATGCCCTGTGATTTCACGTAATCGTAAAGCTCCTTCTGCTGGAAGCACGGATGAAGCTCCATCTCGATGCAGGCCGGTTTGATGCGGCACAGCGGAAGAACTGCTTTCAGCTTCGGGATCGTCATGTTGGACATGCCGATATGACGAACCAGTCCGTCATCGACCAGCGACTCCATCTGATGCCAGGTATCCATGAAGCGTGCGACGGAGAACGGCTTGGAGTCAGGATTGCGCTCCGTCACATCGCATTTCGGCGGATGATAGTTCGGGAAAGGCCAGTGAACATAGTACATATCCAGGTAATCCAGCTGCAGATCAGACAGCGTCTTCTCGCAGGCCTTGCGGACTTCCTTATGCATATCGTTCCATACCTTGGATACGATGAAGAGATCCTCTCTCTTCACGACGCCTTCATCAAAAGCCTCTTTATAGACTTTACCGATTTCCTGTTCATTGCCGTAGCAGGCTGCGCCATCAAAATGACGGTAGCCCATCCGGATGGCCATCCGGACCGCATTCTGCACTTCTTCTGCCGTTGCATGGTCGGAACCGAATGTTCCGAGTCCGATCGCCGGCATCTTTGCTCCCGTATAGAGTGTTCTCTGCGGGATCAGTGACGGATCTACATAGTACTCCATAAAAACCTCCTTTGTACCCCTTACTTTTCAGAATCCACGAGAATCTTACCCTTAACCTTGCCGCGCTCCTTGTACCAGCTGAATGCCTCTGCGAGCTGTGAAAGTGGAACGATCTTCCAGATCATGCGGGGATCGTATTTCAGCTGACCGGTGGCAAAATAATGTGCCACATCCGTCCACTCGTGTCCCGGGAACGGTGCCGAATAGCTCATCCAGGAGCCGGTCAGTGTGAACTCCTTGCGGTTCAGATTCTCCCACTCCTTTACGCTGAACGTGAGTTCCTTCTTCGGTGTACCGATGAAGCATACACCTGCCTTGTTGGCAGCCAGTTCAAATGCCATACGCATCGTGATCGTATTGCCGGCGGTCTCATATACATAATCATAGCCTACGCCGTCCGTAAGTGCCATGGCTTTGTCCATGAAGCCATCCTCCAGCGTATTGACAGCGGCATCAGCGCCGAGTTCCAGCGCGAGATCAAGCTTTTCCGGAACAATATCGAAGACAACGACTTTGGACGCGCCGAATATTTTTGCCCACTGTGCTGTCAGCATACCGATCGGGCCCGTGCCGAGGATAGCCACGGTATGGCCGCCCTTGTAGCCTGTTCTCTCAAGGCCGTGCAGCGCGATCGTCGCCGGCTCGAACAGAGCTGCCTGCTCAAAGGAAATGGACGGATCAAACTTTACAGCGTTGACTTCCGGCACGCAGACATACTCAGCGAATGATCCGAACTGACGGGATCCGATAAAGCTGTAGTGCTTGCAGAGAGAATAGTCTCCGCGTGCGCAGTCAGGGCACTTCATGCACGGTACAAGCGGTACGCCTGCCACGTAATCGCCCGGCACAAGCTTCTCCACGCCCTCACCGACAGCCTCGACAATACCTGAAAACTCATGTCCGAGAACGTTCGGGAAAAAGTGGCACGCATCGCCGTTGACACGCGGTACATCCGAACCGCAGATGCCCGTATATTTCACCTTGATCAGAACCTCGCCCGCCTTCGGTACCGGTTTCTCGATATCTTCGTAGCGGAGATCATCCTTTGCGTGAACCACGCCTGCTTTCATCATTTCTGCCATTTGATTTTCCTCCTGCCTGATGATACAACTGTGCAGCTATCTGCTGCTTGTACACTTCCATGCCCCTGATTCGGGACACGCGTATTAACACGTTAAAATCTTCTGCCGTGAACTGTAAGCGTCCTGCATCCATCTTACGTTCGGCCATGCGTTGCGGTTTCAGACGCTGTATGCCTGCAAGCGCTGTATTCTCTCACGCGTTGCGCATTCTGAGAGCGTTGTCATGCATCAGACCCCTGAGGTCCCGATAGAGCGTCAGATACGTCTCATAAGCTTCAGCATAGACCTCAGCCTTCGAAGGATCGGGATCCTGGCGGCGCGTATCGCGCACAGTACAGGAAACAGCCTCCTCATAGTCACGGTACATACCCGTGCCGACACCCGCCAGCATGGCTGCACCGAGCGTCGTCGCCGTATCCGAAGACGGAACAACGATGGGCTTGCCGGTGACATCGGCTTTGATCTGTGTCCATAGACGTGAGTTCGCCGAACCGCCGACCGCTCGAAGCACCTTCACACCTGCGCCTGCAGCCTCTGCCACATCCAGATTGTGTTTCAGGGCAAACGCCACGCCCTCCATGCAGGCACGGAGCATATGTCCCTTCGTCTTGGAAAAATCCAGGCCGTAGAACACGCCCTTGGCGTCGGGGTCCCAAATCGGCGAACGCTCACCGCTCATATAGGGCAGAAAAACAAGTCCGTCGCATCCTGCCGGCACAGCCTCCGCGAGTTCGTTGAGCTGCGTCAGGGACGACTTTCCTCTTTCTTCCGCGAGCAGGCGTTCCTCACCGGCGAATTCCTTCTCAAACCATCGCATCACACCGCCGCCGCCTGTTGTACCGCCCTGCAGCAGCCACTTGCCCGGAATGACATGGAAGGAAAGGATCAGCCGTGGATCCGCTTTGTATTCATCGAGGCAGATGCTCATGCCGCCTGCCTGTCCGCCCTGCTCCTGCGTATCGCCGTCGTGGATAACGCCCGCGCCCAGTGTTCCGCATGCGGCATCAAGACCGCCCGCCGCGACCGGTGTGCCCTCCAGCAGCCCTGTCTCCAGTGCCGCCTGTTTCGTCACGCGTCCGATGATCGTATCGCAGTTAACGATATCAGGCAGCAGATCTGCCGGAATGCCGAGTGCCGAGGCCATATTCGGGTCCCAGGTGCCCTTCCGCATATCAAAGCAGTGCCATCCGTAGGCATCACAGATATCCTCCGTGATCTCTCCGGTCAGCCGATAGCCGATGTAGCCGTTCGCATGCAGGATCTTCGCTGTTTTTTCATAGATTTCCGGCCGGTTCTCACGATACCAGATTACCTTCGGTGTCGTGTATGACGGCTGCAGCGGATTGCCTGCCACTTCAAAAATATTGTCAGCGCCAATATCGTTATTCAGCCTGTCGCAGATCTCCTGCGCGCGCGTATCCATCCATATCGGCGTATTCGTCAGATTTTTTCCCTCACGGTCGATGGCGATGGCCGACCATCCCTGTCCGTCGATGCCGACGGCAGCGATATCAGCCGGGCTGACCGCTCCCTTCGCCCAGATTTTGCGGAGCGCCTCGCAGACACCGTTGTACCAGTCATCTGCATTCTGCTCTGCCCAACCCGGATGGGGATAATATACAGGATAGTTCCCGTTCTCTGCCGCCAGCACATGACCCTCACGGTCCAGCACCGCCGTCTTGCAGGAACTCGTTCCTATATCGATTCCCAGTAAATATTCACCCATCATTACTTCTCCTGTATTGACAGCCTCCACAGTGATTGATTCACTATTGACGGCTGTTGTCCTGCGAAACGCACATGTAAGTCTGACATGCCATCACGCTCACAACACCATTTCACAGCCGCCGCACGGAATGCCCGGGAACGATCTCGGTCTCCAGCCACACATGTTCGGCGACTACCGGTCCGCCGCTGTCCTTCTGCTCCAGCTCCCGCAGCATGATCTCCGCTGCGCGGCTGCCGATGGCCTGCACCGGCTGGTTCACGATCGTGAGCCTGGGATGCACAGCCCGCGCAAACTGCGGATTGTCGAAGCCGATCATGGAGATCTGTCCCGGGATGTCGATGCCCATCTCATTTGTGCCGATCACGGCGCCCATGGTCATCTGATAATTGGAGATGATCACTGCCGTCATCTGCGGCGATGTCGTCATCAGTGCGTGAATGCCCTGCGTTCCGCT
Source organism: uncultured Eubacteriales bacterium (assembly GCA_900318405.1). Classification (GTDB taxonomy): domain Bacteria; phylum Bacillota; class Clostridia; order Lachnospirales; family Lachnospiraceae; genus Bilifractor. The sequence continues at coordinate 75,529 of ONKP01000002.1, forward strand.
CGCGATCGAATCATCGCCGAAGAAAACAAACCGGTCTTCCGGGCTGATGCCGTTTTCCTCACAGGCCTGTTCAAATCCCTTCAGCCGCTGTTTCGAAGCGTTGTTTGTCTGCGGCCCGGCGATCATGCCGATCCGTCGATGGCCCTCTGCTGCGAGAAGATCCACGGCTGACCGCATGGCTCTGCGATTGTCCACACAGACGGAGCTGCACTCCAGTGCATCGATCTGCCTGTCGATCAGCACAATCGGTCTGCCGCTCTCGGCGAAATCCCGGAAATTACTCCCTGTCGAATCCACGGGGATCACGAACAGTCCGTCAACGCGGCGCTTCATCAGAAAATCCACCGCTTCTTTTTCTCTCGCAGGGTCCGACCGGCAGTCACAGACGAGCATGGCATAGCCGTGCTTGCGCAGCGTATCCTCGATCTCCGAGAGCACCTGGGCACAAAATGTACTGTCCAGCTCGGGGATCACGGCGCCGATCATCCGCGTGCGGTTTGTCTTCAGCTGCCGGGCTGTTTCATTCACCGTATAATGAAGCTCACGGATCGCCGATTCTATTTTTTCCCGGTTCTGTGGACGGACATTCCTGCCATTCAGATAGGAGGAAACTGTCGCCACTCCGCAGTCTGCCTTTTCCGCAATATCACGGATTGTCACCGCCATGCCATCACCCCGCTTTCGATCAGCCGGCTGATTCAGTACAGATCAGGCCTTGCCGTCAGCGCCGCAGACCTTCATGCGGTACTTCACCTGCTCAATGACAGCGAGACGGCCCTCTGCCTGATATTTCTTCGGATCAAATACATCCGGATCCTTCTGCATATATGCCTTTACCGCATCGGAGTAAGCCTTGCGGAGCTCCGTGGCGAAGTTTACCTTGCAGATGCCTCTCTCCACGCAGGAACGAACCTGCTCATCGGTGAGGCCTGATGCACCGTGAAGCACCAGCGGAATGTCTACGACTTTGCGGATCTCCGACAGACGGTTGACATCCAGCACCGGTGTGCCCTTGTAGAAGCCATGGGAAGTTCCGATGCCGACTGCCAGGGAATTGATGCCTGTACGCTCCGCGAATTCCTTTGCCTCCTGCGGATCTGTATAAATATCCTTCTTATCATTGCTGACGGTATCGTCTTCCTTACCGCCGACCTTTCCGAGTTCGGCTTCTACTGGAACGCCTGCCGCATGAGCCATCTCAACAACCTTCTTTGAAATAGCGATGTTATCCTCAAACGGCAGCTTGGAACCGTCGATCATGACGGAGGTGTATCCGGCTCTCACACACTTCACAGCCATCTCGAAGCTTGGACCGTGATCCAGATGCAGGCAGACCGGAACGCTTGCCTCTGCAGCCGCAGCGGATACCATATGGAAAAACATCAGCGGATCAGCGTATTTGAGTGTTCCGCCTGTCGTCTGGATCATGACAGGGGCTCTCAGCTCATCTGCAGCCTTCACGATGGCCTGTACCATCTCCATATTTTCCGCATTAAAAGCGCCTACGGCGTAATGTCTCTTCTGTGCATCAAGAAGCATCTCTTCTGAAGTAACCAGTGCCATTTTTCATTCCTCCCGGCCGCAGTCGGCCTGTCCGCGGGTTCTCAGCCTGCCCGCTTCCTGTAATTGTCTCAACTGTTCTGTCCTGTCTCATCGATCGCTTATCAACCCTCGATTTTCAGCTGGCAACTCGAATCGGTTCGACTTTCTTATATTTTGAATTATATGGTATTGGCTGTTGCATGTCAATAATCATTTCCGAATCGGTTCGTTTTTTATCAAACCTTTTTTTCCTTCAGGAGCGATGTTCAGTTTTTCGTTAGCTGCGTCTTTTATTTCGGTGCGCGAAACGTTTCATATTTTTCCTCTGTTCTATTGAAATTATAAGAGCGAAACGTTACAATGTTTATGAGTCCGATACAGGGCGAAGGGTGTATCACAACAAATTATTTTTATGGGAGGATTTTTATCATGTTAAAAAATGTACCTGCGATCATGCCGCCGGAACTGCTCAAGGTTATCTGCGAAATGGGTCATTCTGACCGTCTTGTCATCTCCGATGGCAACTTCCCGGTTCCTACAATGGGTAAGGACGCTGTTGTCATCAACATGCAGGGCCATGGCGTACCGGAAATTCTGGATGCCATCCTGCAGTTCTTCCCGCTGGATCCGTATGTAGAGCATCCGGTAAACCTGATGGAGGTTATGCCCGGCGATAACGTAGAGACTCCTATCTGGGATACCTACAAAGAGATCATTGCCAAGTATGACAAGCGCGGTGCTGATGCTGTCGGCACAATCGAACGTTTCAAATTCTATGAGGAGACCCAGAAGACCGCTTACTGTGTCATTGCCACCAGCGAGACCGCACTGTATGCGAACATCATGCTGCAGAAGGGTGTTGTACTGCCCGAGGATCAGCCGGCTCCTTATAAGAAATAATCCCGAATCATACACAGACAATGGAATAAAGTCTGATAAAAAAGGCACTGCGGTTATCCGCAGTGCCTTTTTCATCCACTGTAACTATTTGCAAATTGCTGGTAAAGAAAGAGGATCCGCCACGCGGATCCTCTTCCCTGATACATGCTGTTATCCTATGACAACGGCGTAAGTTCCGGACCTGTCTGCGACAGGATCGGCATTATTTGTATTTCTTGTACAGCGGTCCGAATGCCTTGCATGCACGATAGTCAGCGCCCTCTTTGTCAACGGTGCCGAATGCGTTCCATGCCGCCGGACGATAGATCTTCTCTTCCGGAACATTGTGCATAGCTACCGGAATACGAAGCATGGAAGCCATCGTGATGAGATCTGCGCCTACATGACCGAATACGGTTGCGCCATGGTTAGCGCCCCAGTTTCTCATGACATCATATGCTGTGCAGAATGCAGAACCCGGCTTGTGGTCTACACGAGGTGTGAACCATGTGCAAGGCCAGCTGTAGTCAGTTCTCTTCCAGAGCGTCTCAGTTACTTCATCCGGAAGTGCTACTGTCCAGCCTTCTGCGATCTGAAGGAACGGTCCGAGGCCTTTGACAAGGTTCAGACGTACCATCGTGACAGGCATCTCTGTCTTGGTAAGGAATCTTGAAGAATAACCGCCGCCGCGGAAATATCCGTTATCTGCCGGCCACCACTCGGTTGCCTTGCACATAGCATCCATATCCTCATCGGTGAGATCCCACCAAGGCTTGATTGTAGGATTGCCGTCCTTGTCCTTGCAAACGCCTGAATACTCAAGTGCGGATGCACCGGAGTTGATCAGATGCAGGAAACCATCGGCATCCTTTGCATGACCTTCGATGTCATATCCTGTAACTCTCTTGACGGATTTAGCACTCCAGTATGTACGTACATCGGAGAACAGTGCGGAACGTCCGGTCAGCTGTTTCTCAAAGAGCATGCAGAGACCATTCAGGCAGTCGTTCTCAGTTGCGAGAACGTACGGCTCACGCGCACCGTCGTAATCGAACGATGTGGAGAGGAATGCTTCCGGATAATCGCAGTTCGGCCAGTGATCGGTCCACTGTCTCTGTCCCTGGAAACCACCGGCGATCGCATTGTGTCCGAGCGCCTCCTCCGGGAACTTGTCTGCGAGCTTCTCGTTGCCACGCATCAGATCCTTGATGATGATGTACATCTTTACAGTGAACTCCCACTGCTCGTCCTTGGTCTTTCGATCCTTCTGAATCCACTCAGGGTTCTTATCGAATCCTTCCTTGCAGTGTTCCTTCGTCCACTTAAGTGCTCTCTCATACTCCTCGTGATCGTAGATGCCTTCCTCCATACGGCGAAGAACCTCTACCTCATCAACAGACTCTACGCGCATGCCGAGATAGGACTCCATGAAATCCTGATCCATGATGGATCCGCCGATACCCATGGTAACGGAACCGATCTGCAGATAGCTCATGTTGCGCAGGGATGCAGCTGCAACAGCTGCACGTCCGAAGCGGAGAAGCATCTCCTGAACGTCATCCGGAATGGTATCATCGTCAGCTTCCTGCACATCACGGCCATACATACCGAAAGCAGGAATGCCCTTCTGTGCGTGGGTAGCGAGAACGGATGCCAGGTAAACGGCACCGGGTCTCTCGGTTGCGTTCAGTCCCCAAACGCCCTTGATGGTCGTGGGATCCATATCCATTGTCTCTGAGCCGTAGCACCAGCACGGTGTAACGGACAGTGTGATGTCAACGCCTTCCTTCTTGAACTGCTCTGCGCAGAGTGCGCTCTCACGTACACGTCCGATCGTCCAGTTGGAAATAACAACCTTAACCGGTGTACCATCAGCGTACTTCAGGTTCTGCTCATAGAGAGCTTTGGCTCTCTTGGCCATACCCATGGTCTGTTCCTCAAGAGATCCGCGGACATCGAGAGGTCCCTTACGTCCATCGATGATAGGGCGGATACCGATGACAGGCTTACCGCCAACCAGTTTTCTTGCATCTGCCATTGAAATATACCTCCATGTAGATCCGACGGTCTTCTGACTGCATCTTCGCTGTGCAGCCCCGCGCCGTCATTGTCCAGTTACTTTTCCGGACCATCTCAGGTCATTTAAAGGCTCCGCGCAAAATGGAAGGTCTGATGGAACCGCGGAACCCGTCCACGCGTTCCCCATTTTCGTTTCGCCGTTGTATCTTGTCCGGTTATTACGATACTACCACTTTTCACCCGTTTTGTGTTGTGTTATAATCGTTTCGCGCATGACAATATTCACTTTTTTGAGTATTTTGTCAACATTTCACAACTTCGTGAATCATATTTTGGTTATTTTGCAGCCTATGACGATGCTGCAGCGCAGAATATTGCCGCTACGCCCTCGCTGAAGGGGCGTTTTATGAAGTCATCCACCCACTTTTGCACAAGTGCAGCGCGGGTGTTGCCTTTTGAAACCGTTATCATACGAACCGGAGGAAAAATACATGCAATATATGGACCTGAATGAAAAGAGACAGCACGGAACCTCCGATTTTCCGTTTGCTTTTTATCATCTGGACCGGAATCACCCCAGATTTCAGATGAACTATCACTGGCATCCCGAATACGAGATCATCCGTGTGCTGAACGGAACGCTGGATATGACGCTGGATGAGCGCAGGCAGAAGGTGTGTGCAGGGGAAATGGTATTTGTGCATGCGGGTGTACTGCATTCCGGTGTGCCGGATAACGACTGCGTGTACGAGTGTCTTGTGTTCGACCTCAATGTGTTCACACGCCACAACGCAGGATGTGCACCCTATTTTCAGAAGATTCTGGACCGTCAGGTGATCGTGGCCGATTTCTTTCCTGCCGCTCACGCTTCCGACGCAGAAGCCAGGCCGGCTTCATCTGTTTCAGCCGCTCACGCTTCCGATACGAAAAACGTTCCGGCTTCTGCCGGTGCCGTTGGTCAGGAGCATGCATCTGCAGACCGGAAATGCGGGCCTCTGAACACTGCATCTGAAGTCAAAATGCGCCCACTTCAGGGCAGCGAAAATACCTGCAAAGGCAGCACGGCAATTCACATGATCGCCGATGGTGCGTTCCGGGCCATTCGCGAAAAAAAAGAAGGCTACCAGCTTGAACTCTTTGGCAGCCTTTACCTCTTTTTCTCTGTGATCTTCCGTGAACATCTGTACACGGAGCATGAAATTCAGACGCGCCACGGCTACCGCAAGGTCATGCAGCTTCGCCGTGTGCTGGATTATATTGATGAAAATTACTCGCAGGACATCACCCTGGAACAGCTCGCCGGCGCCGCCTCCATGTCACCCAAATACTTCTGCCGCTTCTTCAAGCAGATGACGCACCGGACGCCGATGGATTACCTGAACTACCAGCGTATTGAGCACGCCTGCTATGCGCTCTCCACCGGAGATGCCGCCGTGACGGATGTGGCCTATGCCTGCGGTTTCAACGATCTCAGCTACTTCATCAAGACCTTCCGCAAGTACAAGGGTGTGACACCGGGTCAGTACCGGCGATAAATGGCGGATCTTCTTCCATACAGGGATGAGTCACCGGATAAACAGACGCTGATCCGGTGGTTGCTGATCCGCTGATGAACAGTCCCTCGGATTCTCAGCCCTCGTCGTAAAACTTCATCCGGTCGCTCAGATAACCCGGCTCATTGTAAATGAGTGCCATGAATTCCACGTCCTCATCATAGTTGTTCTCGATGCTGTGGAACTGACCCACACGAATCACGCATACGTCACCCGGGCCCACCTTTGTGACGGAATGGTCATTGTCAATAAAATCCGCATGGCCCTTCAGAATATAATAGGGCTCCGTGTCATGTTTGTGCTGATGCCAGCCGACGCTCGCACCCGGCGGGAGAATGACACGGGCATACATTCTTCCGTGTCCGTACAGCTCATCCTTGCTGACTACATGGCAGACAGTCGCTGTTCCCCGTCCGCCGGCCAGTCCGTTGACCTGCTCCACCTGTTCTCTTCTTACCATACCGTTCTCCCTTCTGTCACTTCGCAGTGGCCAGGACATGTCATCTCATCCGTCATTTGCAGCAGGCACTGTCCATTTCTGCAAAATATGACGTTCATTGCACAGCGCGCCTGCCGTGCTGTTCCACGCATCCTGAGGTTCAGTTATCCAGGACACGCACCGCCCAGACGGCATGCGCCGTGTCTAAGGTGTTGGCGATAATGCCCACTGCCGTGCCATAGGCTTCGATCGTCGTGTTATTGCCCGTGCAGAGTGCCACGTGATAGACGTATCCGTCCTTTGCGAAAAATATAAGATCGCCGGCCTCAGCCTCGCTCACCGGAATCTGCGTACCGCAGACCGACTGCGCCTCAGCCGTCCTCGGCAGACTGACGCCATACAGCCCGAAAAGCGTCTGAACAAAGCCGGAACAGTCACAGCCATTCGTGAGGCTGGTCCCGCCCCATACATAGGGGTTGCCGATGCAGCTGGCCGCTGTCTCAAGAACCGCCTTCCGAATGGGGTTCTCAGCACTTCCTTCCTCCGTAGATGTATAAGTATAGTAGAAAGCCGGGTTGTCCTCCGGCGCGACCGTTTCCTCCGCTGTAGGCATAGCGTCTTCGCCACCGGCCTGTCCGACCAGTGCAGAAGCCTCATCGCCGGTATACAGATACCGTGCCTTCACAAATCCCCTGACATCTCCCGATTCTATGTAGTCCCAGGAGCCACAGGTTGAAAGCACATAGGCAATATCCCCTGCATCCAGTTTGCCGATTTCATCTGCCTTCGAGCTCATCGAACTGTGAACCGTGAGACTTCCGGTGAGATTTCTGACAACGGCATCCGTTTTGCCTACCACACGGTCATACACGGTTGCCAGACTGTGCAGGTAAGCAGCATTATCGCGAATGGAAACACTCTGTTTCGCATAGGTGTAATAGCTCTCCGGATCCACCGTCGTCCCTGTCTCGGCAGAAGCCGCCTCAGCCTGCGCCGTATAGTTCTGAACGATCTGTGCCGAGGCATTATCATCCGTCATACTTTCCGTACGGACAAAACCGCGCACAGGGCCGGACTCCACGTAATACCAGCCGTCTCCGAGGTTTTCGAGAATAAAAGCAACGGCATCCTTTTTCAGCGTACCCGCCTCTGCGGCATCATCCGCCTTATCCTGAAGGATCGTCGTATCCTCAAGCGCAAAAGCCGGCTTGCGGTCGACCAGATAGAAGCGGTAATTTTTCTCCAGCGGCGCAACATTCACAATGTGCTGCTGTGCCATCAGCTCTTCATTCGTCTGCTCCGGCTTATCGCTGTTCTCTTCCTGCGCCTCTTCAGAAGCATCGTCCGCCGGGAGGTTCTGCACATCTGCCGGTGTTTCTCCCGTATCCCCGCTGTTCTGATCATTCGCCGGCGCTGCGTCGGAAGGATTTCCCGCATCAGAAGCCGGTGTCGTCCCATTGTCACCTGCCGTGTTGCCGCTGTCCGTGTTCACGTTTTCAGAAGAATCCGTACCTGCGGAAGCAGATGAGGGGCTGTCCGTACCGGCCGGATCCGTCGCTGTATTTTTATCTCCCGACGTTGCGGATGTGCTTTTTGCATCGTTCGCAGAATCATCCGGAGAAGAGCTGTCCGAAACCACCGATTCTCCGGCAGCCGCCGCTGCCAGGTCATTTTTATCTCCTGCATCTTTTGAAGAAGATGAGGAAGCCACTGTCAGTTTATCGGCCATAGCCGGCACAGCCTGAAATGTCATCACAGCTGAAAGCGCTATGGCCGTAAGCCGGGTACCCCTGCGCAGTGCTTTTCCATCTTTTTTATTTTTTCCGTTGTTCTGATCTTTTTTCTGCAATGTCTTCACCCTGTTGTCTTTATATGTTTATACTTCAATTTCAATGCTGCGTTCCGTCGGCTGATACTTCTGAAAAGCAACGCCGGCCGCCTGGAACATCTTCTTTGAGGCGATCACCGCCGGTGTTCCGTCGTATTTGTTCTCCGCGTAAATCACCTTGCGGATGCCCGCCTGAATAATAGCCTTCGCACACTCATTGCACGGGAAGAGAGATACATACATTCTGGATCCCTCCAGCGTCCCACCGCGAAAATTCAGGATGGCGTTCAGTTCGCTGTGCGTCACATACATATACTTGGTCTTCAGCGGATCGTTGTCCTCCGATTCTCTCGCCCACGGAAACTCTTCATCAGAGCAGCCGCGCGGAAAACCATTATAACCGATGGACAGGATTTTGTTGTCAGAGCTCACGATACAGCATCCGACCTGAGAATGCGGATCCTTGGACCGAAGGCCAGCCAGCTTGGCAACCGCCATAAAATACTCATCCCAGCTGATATAATCTGTGCGTTTGTCTGACATGTCAATCACTCCTTCCTGAAGATCTGCATCGGCCACGCTGCAGGTTGCATAAGACGCATATCCGCCGTTCGGTTCACGAGCGGCGGATTCACAGCATGTTACTTTGTTCCAAAAATACGGTCGCCCGCATCGCCGAGGCCGGGAACAATGTACCCGTTCTCGTTCAGATGATCATCCATGGCACCGATCGTGATATCGACATCCGGGTGCGCCTCCTGCAGGTGCTTCAGGCCCTGCGGTGCAGCGATGATGCAGAGGAAATGGATATGCGTGCAGCCGTGCTTCTTCAGCTGATTGATCGCATCCACCGCAGAACCTCCGGTGGCAAGCATCGGATCCACGACGAAGACCTCTCTCTCCTCAATGTCGGCAGGAAGCTTGCAGTAGTACTCCACAGGCTCCAGCGTATCCGGATCGCGGTACATGCCGATGTGTCCCACCTTGGCGGAAGGAATCAGTGCCTGCATGCCGGGTACCATGCCAAGACCCGCGCGAAGGATCGGAATGATGGCGAGCTTCTTGCCGGCCAGCCTCTTCACCGTCGTCTTCGTGATCGGCGTCTCGATCTCAACATCCTCGAGTTCCAGATCGCGGGTAGCTTCGTACGTCTCCAGCATGGCGATCTCAGAGATCATTTCGCGGAAATCACGGGTACCGGTTGACGTCTCCCTGATAATACCAATCTTATGCTGAATCAGCGGATGATCCATGATGATTACTTTTCCCATAACAGTAAAACCCCCTTCAGTATTTTTCAATGCTTAATTATCCGTACCTTCATCATCAGATGATGTGAGTGTCATCCGTATGATAACCGGATCGCTACGCGTTGCGCGCTTTCGCGATCATCAGATATCTGTGTCTTCAATTTTCTGAATTCTTCTCTTATGCCTCTCGCCCTCGGAAAAAGGCGTATTCAGAAAAGTATCCGTGATCTGGCAGGCGAGGCCGCCGCCGATGACTCTTCCGCCCATGGCGAGGATATTGGCATCGTTATGCTCTCTCGTCTTCTGTGCCATATAGCAGTCAGTGCAGAGAGCTGCGCGGATGCCCTTAAAGCGGTTGGCGGCCATGCTGATACCGATGCCGGTGCCGCAGATCAGAATTCCCTTCTCACATTCGCCGCTGAGGATTGCTTTCACGACTTTATGGGCAAAATCAGGATAATCCACAGACTCCTCTCCATTGTACGTGCCGAAATCTTTATATGCAATCTTCTGTTCATCCAGATGCTGCTTCACTTCCTGCATCAGCGCATATCCGCCGTGATCACAGCCAAGTGCTATCATATAATTCCTCTCTTTCTGTGCTTCTCTGCGTTTCCCGTCAGACTCGTCTGTCTGACCTTTCCCAAAAAGCGGTCTCAGGCTTCGATGACCTCATGACCGGCAGCCTTGATCAGACGGTTCATAATAGCCATCCCCATACGCGGTGTCTCAAAAGACTCCGTGTAAATAAAATCGACGCCGTCTTCATCGAAATCCCTGAGGATCTCATACAGGTGGTGTGCAATCGTCCGGTCATCGGCTCTGCTGCCGATGCAGCGCACATCTCCCTCAGGATACTCCTTCCGGCTCTCTTCTGTACAGATAATGCCGACTTTGCTGCCCTCTTTCAGGCGCTGTGCCGTGAGCTCCCGGATTTTCGCGAATACCTTCGCCGGTTCTCCCTCAACAATGGCAAGATCCGCCTTCGGCGCATAATGCTTGTAGCGCATGCCCGGCGCTTTCGGCCGCACATGCACATTTTCACTCATGATGCCGGGATCCACGCGAACTTCTCCGAGGACCTCCTTCAGCATGTCCTCATTGAGAAATCCGGGCCTCAGAATCACCGGCACATCCTCGGTAAAATCAACGATCGTCGATTCCAGTCCGATATTGACCTGTCCGCCGTCGAGAATCATATCGATGCGGTCTCCCAGGTCCTCGTCCACATGAGATGCGAGCGTCGGACTCGGGCGTCCCGAGGTATTCGCGCTGGGTGCGGCCACATAGCCGCCGCCCTGCCGGATCATCTCGCGTGCGATCTCGTTGTCGGGAAAACGCACGGCAACCGTATCCAGTCCTCCGGTTGTCTCCAGGGGCACGATATCACTTTTATGAAAAATCATCGTGAGCGGTCCCGGCCAGTAAGCCGCGGCCAGCTTCAGCGCCGCGTCCGGCACCTCCGTCACCAGCGGAAAGAGCGCATCGAACTCAGCGATATGGACAATGAGCGGGTTGTCTGACGGACGTCCCTTGGCCGCGTATATTTTTTTTGAGGCCTCAGGATCCAGCGCGTTGCCGCCGAGTCCGTATACCGTCTCCGTCGGAAAAGCGACAAGCCCTCCGTTTCTCAGGATACGCCCCGCCTCGCGCAGGGCTTCCATATCCAGATGATCTTCCGTCATCTTCACTATTTTTGCATGCGACATACGAATACAAACGCCTCTCTTCGTCTGTTATTCAGAGATGTCCGAAGGAATGGCGACATCACTGACGATGTTCTGAATCTCGCGGTAGGAGTTCATGAACTGCTTCTGCACCTGATTGAAGATTTCAATGACATGCGCCAGTTCTTCCTGTACGGCTTCATACTGCATCTTGCCGTTGCGGTTTTTCTCCTCGATCTGCTTCTCCACGTCCTCGATCATCTTCTCGCCTTCAGCCGCCGCATTATCACGGATCTGCTGGGCCTCTGTCTGGGCCTCGGCGAGAATTTTCTGCTTCTGCGCCTCTGTATCCCGGTCGACCTGCTTTGCCCGGAGCTTTGCCTCATAGATCAGGCTTCCGATCGTATCATAGTTGTCCACATAGGACTGATACTTCTCCCTGACATTCTTCTCCATATCCTGAAGCTCTTTATCCTTCGCGATCAGCGAATCCTGAAGCTCCCGGATTTTCGCATTCAGCGAGCTGATCTCGGCATCCTTGTCCGAAATCTGTTTGTTTGCCTGATCCAGCTTGTTTCTGAGATCATTCTTTTCCACGGTAGCAGCATCCTGAATGCGCTGGATGCCCTGCTCCACATCCTCCTTATCGTAACCGCCAAACTTGGCAGTACGGAAAATTTCTTCACCCGTTGCCATGTGCACTCTCCCTTCCCGGCCTGTCCTTACCGGCCGTTGCTTCTTTTATTCAGCCGCACGTATTGTCATCCGCGGCCAGGGACGATTTCTTCAGACGCATAATCAGCCGTCATCTGGAATGTATTATACTCCCTCCGGGAGCCATTTCGGATGACGGCTGCAAATTTTTTTAAAAAATAATTGTTTCTGTTCACTTGATTTAAGAATGCAGAAGCTTCTGTATCTCTTGACACCCTGCCAGAACATCACAAGGTCAAAGATATGGTAACAGTGTCAAAAGTCATCACCCACGTTGCACTTGTGCAAACGTGGGTGAATGACTTATTGACACGCCCCTCAGCGAGGGCATAGTGGGGCGAAGCCACACGAGAGCCCGAGCTGAGGGAGGATCGCGAGAGCGCGTAGCGCGTAGCGATCCGGTTATCATACTTATGACACCTACATCAAAGATATAGGAACATTAAAATAGCCACCTCAATTTTTCAGATATTGGTTTATGATATTCCACACGTCTGCCGTCTCAAGACCGAGCCGCCATGCAGCGACGCCGGCAAGCTGATATTTCTCGACCAGCTGCATCTTCGACTCGATGGACTGGGCATCCTCTTCCCAGATGCTGTACGTCGTATCGTTTACCGTGGCCTTTCCGGTATTCTGACAGAGATTGGCATCCCACGATACGGTGATGCCGTGGCTGTCGGCCCATGCCTTCTGGTCGCCCATGGCCAGAACCTCGCAGGTCGGGCTGTCCTCTCCGGCATTCTGCGTCCATCCTCTGGAATAGAAGGGAATGCCATTGATCACCCGCGATGCATCAACGCCCTCATTCAGAAGATCGGTTATGCCCTGCTCTACGAAAGAGATGGAGGCTACAGATCCCGCCTCGCCCGATGACGTCGTGTGCTCATCGTAGCCCATGATCACAAGATAGTCAGCGGTTTCCGCCTGCTCTTTTCTGTTCAGATACTGCGTATAGGTGGACGTGTAATTGTCAACGGATACGACCAGATTTTTCTTATGTGCTGCCTCGCACAGTTCGCGGATAAACTGCAGGTAATACGGCGTCGCCTCCTCGGTGATCGTTTCTATATCGAGATTGATGCCGTTCATTCCCGTGTCGGAAGCCGCCTGGATCAGCTGATCGATGATATGCTGCCGCACCGACTCCGTCTGCAGATAGGAGGCTGCCGAAATACCATCATTGTCGTACACATCCTGGAAGCAGCCCCAGACCATAATGCCGCTGTTGTGTGCCTGATCCACGTAGTCCTTCGCGGCAAGCGAGGAAACGGTTCCCTTATTGTCATTCACGGTAAACCAGGTGGGAGAAATGATATTGACGCCTGTATTGTTCGTCAGATCGCCAAAGGCGGACAGGCCGCTGTCCTGCTCCGTGTACTGCCAGCCCATGCAGATCGGGCCGTCAACACTGATTTTTTCAAAGGAGAAGCGGGGATCCGATGTGTGCGTGAGTTCATCGCCGGATTTCAGGACATCCTTTTTGACGTATCCGATGAACCCGTCGTTCGTCGCCACGCAGCACCAGTTGTCCGCATTCTGCGTGAGCACAACGGTATCGCCCTTTTTCACGTGCGTGAGGATCTCACCTTTCTTGCCGTCCGTCAGACGGACATCGCTGTCCTCCGTGAGTACTTCCGTGGGGATATTATCCCATTTGGTCCTCGCGACGACACGGTCCGGATCCGAAAAAATATCCATGTCGATATCCGAATTCTCTTTCACGCAGGAAGCGGAGATGTAGGGTGTTCCGTCTTTTACAAGAAGTGTGCCATCCCCGTCCTTCCAGCTCTCCGTCCCCGACGGAAGCGTGAGAAGCATCTGGCCGGACGACTCATCCCAGAGGAACCGGTCATTCAGGTACTCTCTTACCGTATCGTAATCGAGGTAAATCGTGTCATCCTGCAGAATTCCCTTGGCGTCGATAATCTCATCATTGACGACGATCGCCGCCTCACCGTCAGAAATGCCGAAATACGACTGCAGGTCAGCGTCTGCCGCCGACTCTGAGAGTGACGGATAAACCTTGACAACAGCGTAGGCGATCAGAACCGCCAATGCGAGCAGCAATATGATCGGAATCGGCGATCTCTTTCTTCTTCTCTTTTTCCCTGCCATAATAAAATACCTTCGTAAATCCGCGCCACGGACATCCCGGACGCCTGTGTGTTCAATCTCTGTCATTTTACCATGACGGAGGGGAATAAACAAGAAGTGTGCCACGAATGGAGCCTGAAAGGGCGTTCTGTGGGGTGCACGGGTTCAATTATGTCAATTTTTTTCTCTCAGGTGGGGAATGAGGAATATTTCACTGTTTTTGAAATTATATATTGTAATTATAGTATAAGTATATATAATAGAAGTACACAGGCGCGGATGGAAGCACCGGAGAAAAACATCTCTTATTATCTTTCTCTCTATATAATTTCCTTTTCCACTATTTATTTCACTGTTTTTCAATTTTTTCACTATTTATTTCACTATTTTTTAACGACACTTATGCACCCAAAAACGCAGCCAGTAAACTGCCTTCTTTCCGCACCTGCACGCGCCGCCGTCACAGACGAATTCGATCTCCTGCGATCCACACTTTGTCAACGGCGGCGCGTACAAAGCCTGCGTCATCTTCTTTACTTTTAAAATGTGGTTCGTTATACTTGTGGCAAAAGAGGTGATGCCAGGTGAAAATAGAAAAAATCAGTGATAACCAGATCAAATGCACATTAACCAGTGAAGACCTGGATGCACGCAATATCCGTCTGAGCGACCTGGCCTACGGTTCAGCACAGACACGCAAACTCTTCCGTGAAATGATGCACGAAGCAGATATCGAAGTCGGATTTCGTTCCCAGGGAGCACCGCTGATGGTGGAAGCCATCCCGACATCTTCTGACAGCATTATGCTGATCATCACGCGCGTAGATGACCCTGACGAACTTGACGCCCGGTTCTCGCGTTTCACCAGACCGAAAAAGGGTGATTTCTCCGGCGACGTGGATGATACAGTGGATTTGGCGCAGGCAGAGGATCCGGTGCCATTCCAGACAGACAGCGACAGCAGCGTCGATACGGATATGTCCCGGACAGACGGGCTGCATCCCGCATCTTCTGATGATGATTCTGATAATGAGATGCAGGGGCTGGAGGATCTGTTCCATAAGCTCTTCGAGGCACTTGGCCGCAGAGATGACAGCAGCCATCCGGCAGATGATTCTGCTGATTCTGCACAGACGCAGCAGGCGGAATCCCCGGCTGATGGCAGTTCTGCAGTCAATGGCACATCTGCATCTGACGCAGGTAACACGGGATCTCCCACAGTAAGTTCCGATACCGTCAGTTCAGCTGCAGATCCAGGCGAATCCGTTCCGCAGAAATCAGCTGCACAGAATGATCAGAAGAAAAGCGCTGCAGATGCCGCCGGGAAGAAACCTTCCGCATCGACTGCCGTGAAAAAGCCCGGAACCTGTGGTTTTGAATTCCCGACGCTCGACAGTGTCATTGAAGCAGCGCACAGTCCGGCAGGTACCTATCACGGACGCAGCGTACTTTACCGCCGGCCTGACAAACACGGCACCTATCTGCTGATCGTGTATGAGGGCACTTCATCCGGTGAATTTACCTCCGTCTGCAGTATCCTTTCCGAATACGGCCATCCGCTGCGGACATCGCAGGCGCGGGAAGCATTTCTCGCAGAGCACGGTGATACTCTCATCCGGAGCAATGCGCTTGCAAAGCTCATGAGCGTGTGAACCGCCATTGAATATCTGAAAAAAATGACCGGGAACTCTTTTCAGAGCTCCCGGTCATTTTGTCTTCGATTTTTATTGTATGTCTGCCGACTGTCGACGGCTGAGATGAATTTCCGGTATGTCTGCCGCCTGTCGATGGCTGACATGTATTTCCTTATTCATCCTTCGTGAGAAATTCCACGACGCTCTTCATGGCTTCCTTCTCATCAGGACCATCGGCCGTGATCGTAACCTGCTCTCCGTTATCAAGGCCCAGTGTCATCATGCCCATGATGCTCTTGGCATTGACGTTCTTTGTTCCGTTTTCCAGGTGAATTGTGCTCTCGAACTGACTCGCCACCTGTACCAGCATAGCGATAGGCCTTGTCTCAAGGCCGTTTGAAATTTCGATCGTGACAGTTTCCTTCACCATGTTCTATTGCCTCCTTGTGTTTCGCAGATCTTCCGCAATCCTGCTGATTTCCCTGAGTCTGTGATTGACTCCCGACTTGCTTACCGGTGGTTCCAGCAGGTCCCCGAGTTCTGCTAAGGTCGCCGTAGGGTATTGTAAACGAACCTCCGCCATTTCGTCAAGGGCTTTTGACAATTTGGAAAGTCCCACCGTTTTCTCAATATAGTGGATATCATCGATCTGACGCGCCGCTGCCGTGGCAGTTTTTTCAATATTCGCGGTCTCGCAGTTGACTTTTCTGTTAACGCCGCCACGCACCTCGCGCATGATTCTCACATTTTCAAAATCGAGAAGCGATACGCTGGCGCCCATCAGACCGAGAAGATCTGAGATCTGTGCGCTCTCTTTCACATAGATCACATAATATTTCTGCCGCTGCACGATCCGGGCATCGATCTCCAGAGAACGGATCAGGCTGCACACGCCTTCCGCCAGTTCCTCCGTTCCACAGACAATCTCAAAATGATATGACCGGTTCGGATCACTGACGGAGCCGGCCGCGAGAAATGCGCCCCGGACGAAAGCCCGTCTGCAGCAGCTCCTTCTCAGAATGACGCTGTGCACACCCGGCATGGCGCAGGTACCCGTCGCATCTGCAGGGGCACAGTCTGTGGCCTCAAGGATCAGCGCCGTCGTTTCGGGATCCGGTACACATACCTCATAGACATCACTGTTTTTCCGGAGTCTGCTG
Organism: uncultured Eubacteriales bacterium; assembly: GCA_900318405.1. Classification (GTDB taxonomy): domain Bacteria; phylum Bacillota; class Clostridia; order Lachnospirales; family Lachnospiraceae; genus Bilifractor. Next base: position 92,311 of record ONKP01000002.1, read on the forward strand.
CTGATCTGAAGCTGTTCTTCATCGATACGGAATATTTTTTTCAGCAGAAGCAGATACTTGTCATAAACGCCTCTGTGCGTCGTGCTGAACATCAGCATGGACACCACGCCGTGGTTCTTCACAGCTCCTCCGTGGCGCTCTTTCACAGACGCCGCGCGGGAATCTTCTGTGGTCGCCACGGGAGAATCTTCCGTGTACGCCTCGCTGTGATCCACAGCGGGCTGTATCCGGCCGCAGAAAACGATCAGCGCGGACAGCTCGGCAATGCGGCAGTGGCGGGCATTGTCCATGACGCTGTACAATTCATTTTTTACATCTGAAGAAAAAGACATCGTGTCATCTGACCTCACGTTCTCCTGCGGACGGCGTCCTTTTCGATATCCCGGTGTTCGAGGCGCAGGCCGTAGCTGTCATTGTCCTTGAGGCGTGCCGCAATCTCATTGGCAAGCGTGACGGAGCGGTGCTGTCCGCCGGTGCATCCGACGGCAATCACCAGCTGATGGCGCCCCTCTTCGATATAATTGGGGATCAGGAATTTGAGCAGATCCGTGACCTTATCCAGAAAAACCTGTGAAACTCTGTGTTTCATCACATAGTCATGCACCGGCGCGTCATTGCCCGTGTAATTTTTCAGCTCCGGAATGTAGTAGGGATTCGGGAGAAAACGGACGTCAAAAACAATGTCCGCGTCTGCCGGAATGCCGTATTTGAAACCGAAGGACAGAATGGTGACCATCAGACTGCGGAAGTCTGAATCATCGACGAATATCTTTTTCAGTTCATTTCGGAGATCCCTGGTGAGCAGCTCGCTCGTGTCGATGATATAGTCCGCCTTTGCCCGGATAAACGCCAGGCGCTTGCGCTCGAGTGCGATGCCGGTCTCCACGCGCCCGTTCTTAGCCAGCGGATGCGTGCGGCGGGTCTCTTTATATCGTTTGATCAGGGTGCTGTCATCGGCGTCCAGGAAAATCGTTCTGCAGTCGATCTGTTCTTCTCTGAGTCTGTCGACGACGCTGCCGAAGTCACTCAGATGGCTTCCGTTGCGGATGTCAACGCCAAAAGCAATGCGGCTGTCCGTCTCACCGTTTCCGCTGACCGTCAGCTGGACCATCTTGTCAATGAGCTGAACAGGCATATTGTCCACGCAGAAAAAGCCCATGTCCTCGAGCATCTTCAATGCAGTGGATTTGCCTGCTCCGGACATGCCGGAGACAAAGATCAGTTTCAGTGCCATGCGCTTCCCCCTTCTTGTGCTAAGATTTCAGAATACAGATGATTCCTCCCGCAACACGCTCTCGCTCGTCCTCGCAAACCACCGGCGTCTGCGGATGGTTGCGGGTAGGAATCATCTGTATCTCCAGACACCCGGCAAAGCCATAATAATTCCCCTGATTATTCTCCAAAGCCGAGCATGCGAATCTCCGGCTCCAGGTGAACGCCGAAGGTCTGCCCGACGACGTCCTGCACATGCCGGATCAGGGCGAGCACATCGGCCGCTGTGGCGCCGCCCCGGTTGATGACAAATCCGCAGTGTTTCTCTGACACCTGCGCACCGCCGACGCGGTAACCGCGAAGTCCCGCATCGCTGATCAGTTTGCCGGCAAAAAATCCCTCCGGCCGTTTGAATGTGCTTCCCGCGCTGGGATATTCCAGCGGCTGCTTCGCCGTCCTCTTCTCTTTCAGTTCATTCATCCGCGCACGAATCTGATCCTGATCGCCTTCGGTAAGACATATTTCCGCGCCGAGAACGATCCACGGCTCGAACTGTACACGGGTACAGCGGTATCCGAAGAGCATTTCCCCCGGAGAAAGTGTGCGCACGCTGTCATTCTCATCGAGGATCGTCACCGATTTCAGGATATCTCCGATCTCTCCGCCGTAAGCGCCGGCGTTCATCACGCAGGCACCCCCGACCGTCCCGGGAATTCCCGAGGCAAATTCCATACCTGTGAGGCCGTGCTCACAGGCAGCAGCAGCTGTGCGTGACAGCAGTGCGCCTGCCTCAGCACGGATCGTCGTGCCCTCTGCTTCCACGTGATTCAGATTTTTTCCGATCTGGATCACCACACCTCGGAATCCCCGGTCACTGACCAGCAGATTGCTTCCGTTACCGAGAATAAAATACGGAATACAGCAGCTGCGAAGCACATCCGCCAGCCTGGCGATTTCCGTTATTTTTCTGGGGACAATATACAGATCAGCCGGTCCGCCGATACGGAAGGTCGTATGGCTGCTCATCGGCTCGTCAGCGTGCACATTTTCTTCGCCTGAGATCTCTCTGAGTTCATTCCATAACTGATTATCCATATTTCCTCAGCCTCTGTTTTCCCGGCAGTCGCAAAGCCTGCCGGTCCCGTTTCTGTTATTCCTGCCGGACGCACGGTCTGCCGGTCCTGTTTCTGTTATTTCTACCGGGCACACTTTCTGCCGGTCCTGTTTCTGTTATTTCTGCCGGGCACACAGCCTGCCGAAGCTATTACTGTGCCGTCGTATTTGTACCGTTCGCTGTCGTCGTATTCGTGTTGCCGGTCGTGCCTGACGTATTCGCGTTCCCGGTGGTGCCGGTCGCATTTGTATCACCGGCAGTGCCTGACGCGTTCGTATCACCAGTGGTGCCTGTACCGCCCGTTGTGGTGTCTCCCGTGCCGGTACTGTCTGAAGTGTCGCTTCCGGTATCCGTCGTGCTCACACCGAGCTCGTCGGCGAGATTATCTGCCATCGTCTGCGCATAGGTTCCGTTATCCGTACCGGCATATGCATCCGCGATCTTCTGCCACGTTTCCATCTGCTTCTGCTTATCGCCAAGGCCTTCATAGCTGCTGACCAGAAGAACAAGTGTATCATAATCATTCGATCCCGTAGCCAGAGCCTTTTCATAATAGGAAGCAGCTGATTTGTAATCTTTCTGATAGTAGGCAGTGTCGCCCAGATTTTTATAGACGTCAAACGCCTGATCGGACAGACTGCTGCTGAGACTCTCGTAGATCGTCTTCTCATCTGCCGTCAGACAGTCTTCGTCTACCTGATCCACCTCGGTGAGCGCGGTCTCATAATCTTCATTGTAGGATGCCTGCAGCGCCTTCAGCAGGTGTTCGGCAGAATCCGACGTCTTCTGCACCTCATTCTGCGCACTGCTGGTACTGGAGATCGTCTCATCCTTTGTGCTGATCTCATTGTTCAGCTCATCGATCTGCGAATTTTGCGCATCGATCGTGGTCGTCAGTTCCACGATGCGGTCATTGTTATTTTTGACAGCGGATGAGCGCACCGCCGGTACGATCAGCAGACAGGCTGCCAGAAGTCCCACGGCAACACCGAAGATAATATTGACCGCCGGTGAAAAATCATTGCCCACGCGAAAAATATTGCGTGTTCCTGCCGTTCTCTGCCTGGCCAGCGACCCGTTCCTCGCCTCATCCGACAGGTCATCCTCTACAGGCGTCCGTCTGTCCGCGGGGTTACCCGTCTGTTCGGCGATTTCCTGCAGGTAGCGGACAGCCTGTGGATTAAAACGATCTGTTTTGAGCACCCGGTTCAGCAGCCGCTTCGCCTGATTAAAACGCCTCTCGCGGATATTGATCAGGGCCAGCAGCAGCTGGGCATCGATAAGTCTGGGATTCTTCTGGATTGCGCGGCGCAGCCTGAGCGACGCGACATCATCATTTCCATCCTGACAGTTTCGAAGCGCTTCATTATAGTCACTGATCCCGCGGCTCATCTGCTTCAGTTTCGAAGCTTCCTTTTCCACACTCCTGATGTACTGCGAAGCAGAATTCATGGCGGGCTGTATGTTCTGGCTCAGAATCCATTCACGAAGTGCAGCCACAGTCTCTCCGCGCTCATAGAGAACAAGGCCGTACAGATTTCGAGCCTGAACATTTTTCTTGTTCAGCTGCAGGCTTACGCGCAGTTTTTCAGCCGCTCCGGTCAGATCGCGTATGCGGGCACGGTTCAGCGCCTCGTTGTAATAGCGGTCTGACAGTAAACCCGCTTCTCTCTCAGCATTCGTCATCCCTTATTCTCTCCGTCGTGAACGGTTCCGTTTCCCTCCTGCCGCGCCTCAGTCCCGAGTTCACGCAGGATATCTACAATGTCCGTCATGTCCTGATGGCGGATCGTGTCCTCAGCATTTTCCAGTTCGAGCGAAGGTTTGAATTTCTTCAGTTCTTCATCAAAATCCAGCATTTCGTTCTCCCGTTACAGTTTCTACTACTTTGATACAGGTGTCATAAGTCATTCCCCCACTTTTGCACAAGTGCAGCGTGGGTGATGACTTTTGACACTGTTATCATACTTTTTCTGGATATAGCTTCTGATCTCTCCTGCCAGGTACAGGGATCCGATGCAGAAAAGCATACCGTCTCCGCGAATGGCATAGGCCTGATCAAAAGCACGCGCCGGGTCCGGTTCAGCAAAAACTTCCGCAACGCCGTTTTCACGGAACAGTCCGGCAAAAATATCCGCCGGAACCTTCCGTTCTCCCGCGATCTCCGTGGTCACCACGCGCTCCGGCCGGATGCCCTCCGCCAGCTCACGGATCATGGTCCGGTAATCCTTATCAGACACGGAGCTGTAGAGCAGTGTGATCTCATGCGTCTTGTGAAAACACGCCGCCGTGCGGATAAACTGCGCTATGCCGTCGGCATTGTGCGCTCCGTCGATGATCACGCCGGGCAGCACTCTCTCCATACGGCACGGCCACTGCATTCGTTCAAAGCCTTCGCGGATCGCGTCGTCGCTGATTGCGTGTATACAAACACTGCCCTGACCGATATCGGCTTGAGAATTTCCGTTGCCATCCTTTGTATTCTTCCCTGCACGGGATGTGCTTACTATGTCTGCTTCCTGTGCAAGTTCCTGCCTGCTGCCTTCCGTATTCTGCCGCGTACAGGACATATTTTCGCCCGCAAGCCGATTCCAGACCTGCAGAGCCGTCCACGCCAGTGAGGCATTGATCACCTGGTAAGAAGCCGCCTGTGGTATATGCAGGCGCTTTCCATTGATTTCAAAATCAAATCCCTTCTCATCGGCAGAGATTTCCCGGACATCCCCTGAAGCCACGCCGAGGGCAGGACTCTGCAGCTCCGCCGCACGCGCACGGATCACCTGCTCTGCCACAGGATCATCCGCATCATAGATGACTGGGATTCCCGGTTTGATGATGCCGGCTTTTTCCCCAGCGATCTCAGCGATCGTATGCCCCAGGTACTGCGTGTGATCGAGGCTGATTGAGGTGATGACCGTCAGCACGGGTGACGTCACGGCATTGGTCGCATCGAGCCGTCCGCCCATACCGGTTTCCAGCACGGCGATCTCCACGCCGGCCCGCTGGAAAATCACCACGCCCATCGCGAACAGTGTCTCGAAATACGTAGGATGTTCATACGCCGGCGACAACCTCTGGATCTCCTGTACAGCCTTCATGACGACGTCAAAGGCTTCCGCAAACGCCGCATCACTCACATCTGTACCGCTGATCCGGAAGCGTTCATTCACCCGCACCAGATGCGGGCTGGTAAAAAGTCCTGTCCGGTAACCGGCTGTTCTGAACACAGATTCCAGGTATGCGCACACACTTCCCTTGCCGTTGGTGCCGGCGACGTGGATGATCCGGAAGGATTCTTCCGGATGCCCGAGCTGCGCCAGCAGCCGCTGTGTGTGCGCCACCGATGTTTTTTTCGTGAATCGCGGTATGCTGCTGATATAAGATGCCGCTTCCTCATAGCTCAGCATGCTTCCATCTCCCGGCATCCGCCAGCCCGGGCTGGCTGTTCATCCTGCCTCCGTTAAAGGCATCGACAACAGCCCGGACTGTTGTGCCATGAAACGCCTCAGAGTGGCGCCTTATTTCTGCTTCTTCAGCAGCTCATCGAGGCTCTGTCTTACCCGGTCTGCCTCTTCTTTATACTTTGCGAATTTCTCTTTCTCGGCCTCGACCTTTTCTGCCGGTGCCTTGCTGATGAATCTCTCGTTGCCGAGCATGCCCTCGCTGCGGGCGATCTCTTTGGCGAGGCGTTCAGCCTCTTTTTTCAGCCGTTCGATCTCCTTCTTAATATCAACGAGATCGGCAAACGGAATATACAGCGTCGCACCCGGCAGTGCCGCTGAGAAAGCGTCCTCATCGATACCGCTCCTGTCCTTCTGCAGGATCACGTCTGCGGCGTGTGCCAGCGGGCCGAAAAATTCTCTTGCCTCGCGGAAATGCGCCAGTACATCCTCATCCGATGAAACAACGAAGATCTCCGCTTTTCTCGACGGTGCCACATTGTGCGCCGTGCGGATATCACGGACTCTGCGCACAGCTTCCTTGATGTTCTCCATGATCTCGTGCTCAGCCGGGAAGTTCCAGTCGTCCCTGTAAACCGGCCAGTCGGAGATCATGATGGATTCCTCATCTGGATTCAGCGTGCAGTAAATTTCTTCTGTAATAAAAGGCATAAACGGATGCAGCAGCTTCAGCGATTCCGAGAGCACCGTGCGCAGAACCCAGAGAACGGTTCCCTTCTGCTCCGCATTGCCGGCGTAGAGAACCGGCTTCACCATCTCAATGTACCAGTCGCAGAATTCATTCCAGATGAAATCATGCACCTTCTGCACGGCGATGCCGAGCTCATAGCGATCCATGTTCTCCGTAACATCCTTTGCCAGCTCATTTACCTTGTGCAGGATCCACTTCGCCGGAAGCGGCAGCGTCGAAGCATCAACATCAGCAGGAATCTCCGCGCCTTCCATGTTCATCATGATAAAACGCGACGCGTTCCATACCTTGTTAGCGAAATTACGGCTTGCCTCAACCCTCTCCCAGTAAAAACGCATGTCGTTGCCGGGTGCGTTGCCGGTCATCAGCGTCAGGCGCAGTGCGTCGGCACCGTATTTGTCAATGACCTCCAGCGGATCAATACCGTTGCCGAGCGACTTGCTCATTTTTCTGCCCTGGGAATCGCGCACAAGGCCGTGAATCAGCACGTGATGGAACGGTACCTTACCGGTCTGCTCAATGCCTGAGAAGACCATACGGATAACCCAGAAGAAAATAATGTCATAGCCCGTAACCAGTACGTCCGTCGGGTAAAAATATTTGTACTCCGGCGTCTCATCCGGCCAGCCGAGCGTGGAGAACGGCCACAGAGCGGATGAGAACCAGGTATCCAGCGTATCCTCGTCCTGATGGAAATGCGTACCGCCGCACTTCGGGCACTTCGCCGGTGCGCCGCCGCGCTGTACTACGACTTCACCGCAGTCATCGCAGTAATAGGCGGGAATGCGGTGGCCCCACCAGAGCTGACGGGAGATGCACCAGTCCTTGATGTTCTCCAGCCAGTGCTCATATGTTTTTCCGTAGTTATCCGGAACAAAGCCGAGCTCGCCCCTGTGATAGGCATCGAGCGCCGCCTGTCCCATCTCTTTCATGCGGACAAACCACTGCGGCTTGATCATTGGCTCAACGGTCGTATGGCAGCGGTCATGTGTGCCGACAGAATGGGTGTGCGGAACAACCTTTACCAGGAGACCAAGCTTGTCGAGATCCTCGACCATTGCTTTTCTCGCCTCGTAGCGGTCCATGCCGGCGTATTTGCCGCACTTGTCGTTCATCGTCGCGTCATCGTTGAGAATATTGATCTGCTCAAGGTTGTGACGCAGTCCGACTTCAAAGTCGTTCGGATCATGTGCAGGCGTGATCTTCACGCAGCCCGTTCCGAATTCCTTGTCTACATATTCATCCGCGATCACAGGGATCTGGCGGTCCGTGAGCGGAAGCTCAAGCATTTTTCCGACGAGATCTTTGTAGCGCTCATCGTCAGGATTGACAGCCACAGCGGTATCGCCGAGCAGCGTCTCCGGACGGGTGGTCGCGATCTCGACAAACTTTCCGGGCTCGCCGACGATCGGGTAATTGATATGCCAGAAAAATCCATCCTGATCAACGTGTTCAACCTCGGCATCAGACAGCGATGTCTGGCACTTCGGGCACCAGTTGATGATCCGGCTTCCGCGGTAGATATAGCCCTTCTCGTATAGACGGCAGAATACCTCCTCCACGGCGCGGGAGCATCCCTCGTCCATGGTGAAGCGCTCTCTGTCCCAGTCGGCAGAGACGCCGAGCTTCTTCAGCTGCGTCGTGATGGTGCGTCCGTACTCGTCACGCCATTTCCAGCAGTAGTCGACAAATTTTTCCCGGCCGATATCCTGCTTGTCGATGCCCTTCTCCTTCAGCGCATTGGTCACCTTGACTTCTGTCGCGATTGCGGCGTGATCGGTGCCGGGCTGCCAGAGAACCTCATAGCCCTGCATCCGCTTGTAACGGATGAGGATATCCTGCATGGTGTTGTCCAGTGCATGTCCCATGTGAAGCTTACCGGTGATATTTGGCGGCGGCATCACGATCGTGAACGGCTTTTTGTCCGGGTTGACTTTTGCATGGAAGTAGTCCTTTTCGAGCCACTTCTGGTAGGTGCGGTCCTCGATCTCTTTGGGATCGTAGGTTTTGGCGAGTTCTTTGCTCATTTTCTGTATATCCTCCCTGAAAATAACAGGTTATTAAAACGCATTAGTCGTTTCATCATAAGGCGGCGGCGATGCCTTTGTCAACTGCGCGCGGCATGCTTCCATCCGCGACCGCTCCCGCTAGTCCTCAGCGCAACGGGTACGCGCAGTATACTTCCATCCGCGACCGCTCTCGCTAGTCCTCAGCGCAACGGTGCTAAGTTCGTCCTTCGCTTACGCTCGGACTTACTAAGCACCGGCGCCTGCGGATGTCGCGGATTGGAAGCATGCCGCGCTCACCGGGTGCCAACCGTCAGAACACTGACATATGAAATTCCATTGCAATAACGTATCATCTGACTTGCGATGAGATTGTACTTTGTCGGACATAAATAATTCTAATATAGTCAATGACGCTCTGCGAAATCGGAGTATACTTCGCAGAAGCGGCCGGCGAAGGACGGGGTGTCGTCGCTGGCCTTGAGATGGGATATGTCTCCTATGCGCAGTGCGCGGAAGATTGCTTCTCCTTTTTCGCGCTCTTCGGTGACAAGCTCGGTTACTGACGAAGGCGTCATGCAGAGCACATGCCATGTCATGAACGGTGAGCAGTTCCAGAGATGTGAGAGCAGCACGCAGCTGACCCCGAAGTGGCAGAAAAATGCGATGGTATCTTTGTTTTCTTTTTCTGCGTGATACAGTCTGCCGTCACGCCTGTAGCCGTGGGAGGCAAGGAGTTTGTCGAACTCCCCTGTCACATGATCGTACATACCCACAAGATCGCTGACAGCGGCGATATCCGATGTGCGCCAGTCGACGGGATCGAGCAGCTCCGGCCTCTTCATTAGTTCTGCCGGTGCCATATCCCAGAAGATTCTCTCGTTGTCGGCGTTTTGATGGTCTTTCCAGTCAGGATAGGCTTTTTTGATCCATGGCGCCGCGTCCACATTCAGGCGTCCCGGAAATTCCTGCAGCCAGTCGCAGGTGACGCCTTCTTTTCCGATCCTTGCTTCTGTAAAAAATGCTGTTTTCTGTGCACGGCCGAGTGGTGATTTATATATGTAGTCAATGTGCTCTTTCGCCATATATTCCGACAGCTCCGCTGCTTCGCGGTCGCCCATCGTCGTCAGGGTATCTCGTTCGTAATCAGGATCTCCGTGACGGATCAGTAATAATCTCATAGTCCCCTCCTGTTTTCTTTGCTCCCTGTATCTTAGCAAAAAAGCATCGATGACGAAAGTATCCGGCAAATACTTTTCCTCAGGGCAGAAAGGGACCTCCGGTCGGTTTCCCGACCGAAGGTCCCGAAATCAGATATTCATGGAAAAGTGATGCATATACGTGCTGTTATCAAACAGAGGTGATTTCCATCACATACTGCCTTTCACACACGCTCAGACTCTCTTCGCCTGAACATCGTTCCAGTATTTGTTGATCTCAGCGGTATATTCAGCGCCTTCCTGCGGTGCGTTGCACTCCTCGCAGTACTTTGCCCATACATCGCCGAACGGCAGCATCTTATCTGCTTCCTGATCGATCATGAGCTGTGTGAACTCACCGGCATCCTGCTCTTTCTTCAGCTTCTCGTTCGGCAGGCACAGTGCGTTCAGCATGCACTTCTGCCATGTACGGAAACCGACTGCCCATGCGGATACACGGTTAATGGATGCATCAAAATAATCCAGAGCCATGTGTACACGATCAATGGCGTTGTTACGAACGATCTCCTTGGCCATTTCCTTCGGCTCGTCGTCGAAAAGAACCACATGGTCGGAATCCCAGCGAACCGGACGGGTGATATGAAGAGCGATCTCCGGGAAGAAGCAGAGCAGAGCTGAGATCTTGTCGGATACCACTTCTGTCGGATGATAATGGCCGTTGTCCATCAGCGGGATCAGTTTGTCTTTGTTGAAAGCAGCATAGGTAAGCGCGAACTCAGAAGATCCGGAGGTGAAGGACTCAACGCCGATACCGAATACCTTGGACTCCAGGCAGGGTTTTACCTTGTTGAAATCATACGGCTCGGAGAGGATCTGGTCTACGGAATCTTTATAACGCATACGCGGGCCCATACGATCTGCCGGAACGTCCTTCAGGCCATCGCCTGTCCAGATATTCATAACGCAGACCTCACCGGTCTCCTCGGCAAAATAATTGGCGATACGGATGCAGGCTTTGCCATGCTCGATCCAGAATTTTCTTACGTCCTCGTCAGCACTGGAGAGGTTCATACCATCAGCGCCCTTGCACGGATGAGAGAAGAATGTCGGGTTGAAATCGATGCCCATATGATGCTTCTTGGCGAAATCTACCCATTTCTGGAAGTGCTTCGGCTCGATCTTGTCACGGTCTACCTTCTGGCCCTTTTCAAAAATAGCGTAGGAAGCATGCAGGTTGAGTTTTACCTTGCCGGGGCAGAGCTTCATAACCTCTTCGATATCGCTCATCAGCTCTTCCGGTGTTCTGGCAATACCCGGGTAATTACCGGTCGTCTGGATGCCGCCGGTCAGCGGGCCGTCGCTGTCAAATCCGTGTACATCATCGCCCTGCCAGCAATGCAGGGAAATCGGGATGTCTTTCAGTTTTGCGATAGCTGCATCGGTATCGACACCGATCTTTGCATACTCCTCTTTCGCGATCGCGTATCTCTCGTCAACTGTTGCCATTTCTGTACCTCCTTAAATATAAATGCATATATGCGGTTCTGTACCTCCTTAAATATAAATGCATATATGCGGTAAATCACTTTTTATGTATAAAGTCGTCGTCAGGCAGGCGGTTTTGGGGCATGCAATGCATGCACATAAAACTGCATGCTTGAACGACGCTAACATATATGAGCATGGAACGATGCGATAGCATCGCGAGAATGCGAATATGCGCGGGCAGTGAGCCGCATCCGTGCACGCGAAGCGTGATACGGTGAGGCGAACGCCGCGACAGCCCGACGAAGCCGGGCATACATGTGACAGCTGCGAGAGTTGCGAAGCAACGAAGCAGCGGGCTTTATACACTTGTAGTATGGGGTTTACTTTGTAATGAGTTCTCCGTCCGATCCGTATACCTTGATACCAAAGGATTTATGGATGTTATCACGTGCCTCTTCGATCGTGCTGAAGACGCCGGTAGCCAGCATCTGTGCCGTGATATTGCCCCTCTTCGATCGTGCTGAAGACGCCGGTAGCCAGCATCTGTGCCGTGATATTGCCGATGGCTGTGCCCTCGCTCGGGCCGGCATGAACTTCCCTGCCGCATGCCTTTGCGGTGAGCCGGTTCAGGTAGTCCGCGTTGCATCCGCCGCCGACGATGTGAATACGGCTGTAGGTGCGTCCGTTGATCTCCTCAAGCTCCTTCTCTGTCTTTGCATAGCACTCTGCGAGAGAAGCATAGATAACCGTAGCAAGCTGTCCGAAATTCTCCGGTACTTTCTGGCCTGTCCGACGGCAGTAATCCTTGATCTCCCCGATCATGCTGTCCGGAGAGAGGAAGCACTCGTCATTCGCGTCAACACGTGACGGGAAATCCTTTTCCTCCACAGCCATGTCGCAGATCTGAGAAAAGCTGTATTTATCATTCACCTCATGACGGGCGGAGTTGATCATCCAGAGGCCCATGATATTTTTCAGATAACGGAACCGGTGATCGTAGCCGCCTTCATTCGTGAAGTTATGCTCCTGGCTGAGCTCCGATGTGTCGGCTGTCTTCCGCTCAACGCCCATGAGAGACCATGTGCCGGAGCTGATGTATACGAAATCATCGTCATTCGCCGGTACGGCAAGCACTGCGGATCCTGTATCATGGGTGCAGGGTGCGATGACCTCGCAGTCGTAGCCGATCTCTTTCGCAATCTCAGGGCGCAGATGACCGATCTTTGTTCCCGGCATTACGAGCTTCTTGAAAATTCTTCTCGGATAACCGAGTTTATCGATCAGTTCCCAGTCATATTCATTGGTCTCCGCACTGATCAGCTGACCGGTCGTTGCTTCGGTGTACTCGTTTACTTTTTCCCCTGTGAGCAGGAAATGATAGTAATCCGGCGTATAGAGCAGCGTCTCCGCCTTCTCGAGATACTCCGGATGTTTCTTCTTGATCGCCATCAGCTGGTAAACGGTGTTGAAGATGGCCTTCTGAATACCTGTGCGGCGATAAAGCTCCCTCTCCGGAATGATTTTGTAAACTTCCTCATCCATTCCGTCGGTACGATGATCACGATAACCCACCATGTTGCCGATGACCTTGTCATCCTTGTCCAGGAGAACAAAATCAACGCCCCACGTATCAACGCCTACATAGCTGGGCTCCATACCCATCTCGCGGCACTTCTTGAATGCCGTGATAACTTCCTTGAAAATTCTGTCGTGTTCCCAGCAGAGTTCCCCGTCTTTCTTCACCAGGCCGTTTTCAAAACGATGGACTTCCTTCAGCTGGAACTTTCCGTCCTCGATCCAGCCAAGCATCATTCTTCCGCTTGATGCGCCGAAATCCAATGCTGCATAGTATGTCATACGTTCATATCCTCCTTCGAGTAAATATCCTTCTTCGGGTCAATGCCGTTCTTCGGGTCAATGCCGTTCTTCGGGCCGATATCGTTTTTCGATATCACACACCTGTAACAGATGTTTACAGATGAGACTCCCTGTTTGCAAAAAACAATGCTAATACACGCTTCCGAATTTTCTCCCGTTATCGCGACATTCACCACCATCGATCACTCTGTGATCGGCTGCGGCTCTCTGCCCACATAAAACAAAAACCCCCGCAGTCTGCTATCAGTATAGCAAAACTGCGGGAGTGCTTAAATGGTACTATTTTCATAAAAGTGGTAAATTTTGTGACCCAACCCCGAATCATACGAATACTGCATAAGTCCACGCGCCACTCCACACTGCGTGCTCTCGCGCCGCTGCAAGTAAGCCCGACTTCATCGGGCTGTCGCGCTGCATCCTCATACCTGTTGGCTTCGAAACCGCATACATTCTCTTTTACACACGCTTCGCGTGTGACGAGTCTGTATGCGATTCGAATTTACACACGCTTCGCGTGTGACGAGTCTGTATGCGATTCGAATTTACACACGCTTCACGCTTCGCGTGTGACGAGTCTGTATGCGATTCGAATTTACACAAGCTTCGCGTGTGACGAGTCTGTATGCGATTCGAATTTACACACGCTTCGCGTGTGACAAGTCTGTATGCGATTCGAAGAGTTTATACAATGACTTCGTCAAGTATCCTGCGGCTTTTCAGTGGTCTGTCGAGAATACGCGCCATATGCTTTTCCGTGCAGGCATCCAGTTCCTTCTGTACCTCGGGTTTGACGGTAAATGTGTAGAGCTTTGTGAGGCCTGCATGAATGATATAATCGATCACATAGCGTGTTTCCGGACTCACATCCTGTCCGTCAATGGCATACTCGCCGTTGATCGTCATGAGCCTGATTTCATAAATGCGCCGGATCAGCCGGTCATCTATCTCCGGCCGCAGAAGAGCCTTCAGTGACAGGTAGAGCAGGTTCAGCATTTCCGTACCGTCCACACTTTCGCGTCCATAGTAATCGGCAAAATCGAGGAAATAATAGCCGTAATAAACGCCCGGCTGCTCCATGGCCAGCTCGGTGAAATAATCACGGATCTCCGTCGCAATGAGGTTATAGGAATTTCGTCCCTGAATCAGTGTAAACTTACCGGTCACAAAAGGATTGGAGGCCGCCATCAGTGTGCTCCCGGGGCGTCTCGCTCCGCGGGCAAACGTGCTGATCCTGCCGAGCTCACTCGTCAGGATAACCAGCCTCTTGTCACTTTCTCCTACAGGCATCGTGGACAGCACCATACCCGAAACCGTAATCTGTTCACTCACTGCACAACCTCATACTATGATGTGGGTATCACAAGTATGATAACCGGTGTCAATAAGACATTCACCCACTTTTGCACAAGTGCAACGTGGGTGATGACTTTTGACACTGTTATCATTTTAATCACTAAATTTTAATCAAGATTCTTCTTATCGTATCCAAAATTCTTCACGAGGACATCGCTCTCACGCCAGTTATTTTTCACCTTGACATGGATCTGCAGATTAACCCTTGTACCCACAAGTTTCTCAATATCTGTGCGCGCTTCGCTGCCAATCTTCTGAAGCATGGAACCGCCCTTGCCGATAATGATACCCTTGTGAGATTCACGTTCGCAGATGATCTCCGCGTCGATGTCTGTGATCACACTCTCATCGATATCGCTCTTCTTCTGTTTTGTCGAAGCTCTGTTATT
>ONKP01000002.1:107128-116481 GCA_900318405.1 uncultured Eubacteriales bacterium
GCTCTGTTATTTTCCGCTCTGTTATTTTCTGCTCTGTTATTTTCTGCTCTGTTATTTTCCGCTCTGTTATTTTCTGCCCCGTTTTTTTCTGTTCCGTTATCCTTCGCTCTGTTTTGCCCGTTTTCATCGTTCGCAGCTGTAATATCATGTTGTGTTCCATTTTCACCACCTGGAACTGCATTCTTTATATCTCTGCCTGTCGATGATGTTGTATTTCCATGTTTTTCAACGTTGCCACCCGCTGCCGTGGTTTTGGTTCTCCCGCCGGCAGGCCGCTCGTGCATGCGTCCGATCGTCACGGCAATTCCGTGCGGCACCTCTTCGCCGAGGCAGCGCAGTGCCTTCTCGCGGACGATCTCAGAAACGATCTGTCGCATCGGTTGATCCGTCAGCGTATCCTCCGGGAAAAATCTCGGCCCATAGGGCAACACTTTAAAAATGCTGTCCAGCAGTGCATCCAGATTTGTCCCCTGCTTGGCTGAAACCGCCAGAATGTCTTCAAAATCCACCGTTCCGCGAAAAGCCTCGATCGTCGCGGCAACGACAGCTTTCGTCACCTTGTCCGTCTTATTGATGACGAGAATAACAGGAAGGCCGGAACGCTGAAGCGTCTTCGCAATACTCCTGTCAGAAGCGCCCACATAACTGCCGGGTTCCACAAGCCAGAGCGCGGCATCCACATTTTTCAGGGAATTCTCGGCCGCACGCACCATGTACTCACCGAGCTTATTCGAAGCGCGGTGGATACCCGGTGTATCCGTAAAAACAATCTGGCCTCTTTCATCATTGTAGACCGTGCGGATCTGATTTCTCGTCGTCTGCGGTTTCCGCGAAGTGATCGCGATCTTCTGCCCGATCAGATGATTCATCAGCGTCGACTTGCCGACATTCGGCCGTCCGATCAGAGCCACAAAACCAGACTTCAATTTCGCATCATCCATGTCATACAGTCTCCATCATACTTTTCACCCGAGAACCTGCCCAAGACAGTCAGCTAATATGCAACGGCCATCATCCATATGTCCTTTCGCGTAGCTGCTCTGGCTTTTCTGTCCTTTCGCGTAGCTGCTCTGGCTTTTCTGTCCTTTCGCGTAGCTGCTCTGGCTTTTCTGTCCGTTCGCCCCGGTAGTTACTCTGACAGATCGCAGATCAGAACCTTCGATAATTATTATTTGCTCTCCCGCGCAGCCACCTGACAGGGCGCGCATACTCCCTGAAGCGAACCTTCGCAGACGCGCGATTCGCGTAAGGGAGTATACGCGCCCTCACATCACTCGAAGTTGTTCAGCGTCTGCACGCTGCCCACAGCATCCTTATCCTTCGTGAGCACCGTCTCGCTTCCGATCACGCACACATCCGCATCTTGCAGGAACGTCTCCACCGGATCGGCCAGCGCACGGATATCCACCGGCGTGCAGTCGATGATCTGCGCCCTCTCCTGATTGAGATCATCCTCCGTCAGGCCGACATACCAGGTATTCAGCGCAAACGCACCCTTCGCCGCCGCATTCATCGGCGTATCCAGATCGCTGATCGTGCCGATGATCAGCTTGGTCATCGTATCCTCATCCGCATCATATTTCCGGAGATAGTCAGGAAGTCCCTTATAGACATCCAGCGTCCGTTTCAGGTGCGGGTCGCGATAGGACACGAGAAAAGCCCCGCCATCCTTTTTGAAACCGCTCATGCATCCATAGGCACCGCCCGTCACGCGGAGATTGATCCAGAGGTAATCATAATTCAGCATTTTCTTCAGCACGCGGAAGACCCCGGTATACGGGAAGCCATCCGTGCGGTAATTCCCCGCCACAGCCACGTACTGCACCTGACCTGGCGTGATAAAGCCCTCGCTCACGCGCCTCTTCTGCCATGCGAAGCTGCCCGTCCGCACTTCATCGGTATACAGGGCATTTTTCAGCGTCCGCACATCATCCTCAACGCCGTCGAAGCCCTCGCCATCAGCATTCAGGCTGACTGTCAGATTTTCCGGGCGGAAAATGATATGCATCAGCTCTTTCAGCTTATCGATGAGATCATCTGCTTTTTCGTCAAAATGCGCCTGCAGCGACTCAACCAGGTGATACTGATCGATGCCGGACACCTTTTCCGTCCAGGCATCCAGACGACAGCTGCCGGCCTGCGCCCTGTGCACAGCCGATGAATGCCCCGCTGCCGGGATGCTCTCCTCCATACCGCTCTTCGTGCTGTCGATGATCTCTTTCAGTCTCTTCTTATCATCCAGCTTCGACGTCAGCAGGATCTCACGGATCATGTCAAAAACAAAGTCCCGCTTCGGATACAGATATTTGGCGCGAACACCGAACATCGCGTAACCCTTGTCCGGATCGTCAAAATCCGTCGACTGCACCTGTACGCCAAAAACAATGCCGCCGGTGTTGGCATTGATCTCATGGAACAGCGAGGTGTACCCGTAATGCTCCGTGTCAACGACGCCGAGTACATTTTTCAGAATGCCGATATACGGAACCAGATCATCCGGAACCTTCGCCGTGTCAAAGAGAAGCTGCAGGTAGGCGATGCCGTTTGTCTGATAATGATGCTTCAGATACGTCGTTCCATCGATATGACACTCCTCCGCGCTGATATGAATCGGCGTGTCGCGCCGGATATCCGTGCGTCTGAGGAACGGGATCGTCGCCAGTGCCTCCGGCGAATCCTGGGACTCCTGATATGCCTTCAGATCGGCCGTCTCCTTCACGATCCGGCTGATCTCATCGGGTGAAAGCGAAGCCTTGTAAGCGGCCAGCTTCTGCTTCACGGCTTCATCCCTTTTTGCCGCGAGACCGCGCTCCGGCACGAGTGTCACGACAGCCGTGTGCGGGTTACTGAGCAGATATTTCCGGATCAGCTCCTCGAAGTATCCCTCCTTCGCCTTTTTCTTCAGGCTGTCAAACACCTCCAGCTCACGGAGACAGCGGAACGGATCATTGTCATCATACAGCCAGCTGTCAAACATATCGATGACATACATCAGCCCCTTCGGGATCGTCCCGTAATCCGCCTCGCGGAACCGGAACTCGAAGTAATTGATGGCCGAGGCAAGCGCCTTCTGGTCGATGCCCTTATCGGCAATATCGGTCAGCGTGCTGCGTATGATTTCCAGGAAGCGTTCCTTGTCGGACTCCTCTGCATTTTTCGCCGTAATGGAGAAAAATGGCTGCAGCAGCCCGTCGTTGTACTCTCCCATGACGTCCTTCGCGATCCCGGCATCAAGAATGGCCTGTTTGACCGGTGCACCGGGCGCATCGAGAAGCACATACTCCAGAACGCCGAACGCAATATCCAGCTCAACATCGGAGAAATCCCCGATAACCATGTTTTCTGTGAGATAGGTATTCTCTTCCACAGGCTCGCTGTCCAGAACCGGATAGCTGCTGCGCAGATCAATCGGATGGCTGAACGGCTTCTGCATCGGAATGGCAGAATCCACCTGAATCCTGTCAAAATGCGAGAGATACTCTCTGTCGAGCCAGTCGAGTTTTTCATCCATGTCCATATCGCCATACAGGCAGATGTAGCTGTTGGACGGATGATAGTATTTTCTGTGGAAATCCAGGAACTCCTCATAGGTGAGCTCCGGAATAACCTCAGGATCTCCGCCGGACTCCACGCCGTAGGGCGTATCCGGGAATAGCGCATTGAATACGGTTCTCCCGAGGACCTCGTCAGCCGATGAGAACGCGCCCTTCATCTCGTTATAGACGACGCCGTTGTATGTGAGCGGATCCTCCGGCTTCTCCAGCTCATAATGCCAGCCCTCCTGGCGGAAGATCTTCTCATTTTTATAGATGTTCGGATAGAAGACGGCATCCAGATAGACATCCATCAGGTTCTGGAAATCGCGGTCGTTGCAGCTCGCCACCGGGAAGATCGTCTTGTCCGGATAGGTCATGGCATTGAGGAATGTGTTCATGGAACCCTTGACGAGTTCCACAAAAGGATCCTTCAGCGGGAATTTGCGTGAACCGCAGAGAACGGTGTGCTCAATGATGTGCGCTACGCCCGTAGAATTCTTCGGCGGCGTACGGAAACCGATATTAAACACCTTGTTCTCATCGTCATTGGCAAGCAATGCCACACGCGCACCGCTCTTTTTATGTACAAGAAGCGTGGCATCGGAATGGATATCCTCGATGCGCTCCCGCAGAATCACCTCATATGCTTCGTTCATTCACTGTCCTCTGCGCCGCCAGCGGCGTTGTTCCTTTCTCAGTTTTCAGCCATACCTTTACAGTTATACGGTCTCACCGTAGCGCAGCTGCATATTTTTCAGCTGGTCGCGGTTAAGGACCAGATTGAAACCGCCCGGGTTGAAGGCAAAGCCTTCCGCCTGCGCGACAAGAAAGCCGGCCAGCCTGTCATAGGTGATGGGCAGCATCTGGAGCTTGAGTCCCTTGTTGTTGTGATTGAATTTCTCCACCTCGCCGAAATCGGTGTACACCGGCTGGTAGACATGGTCATTCTTCGTCTTGATGAGGGGAACACCTGCCTTGCTGATGTTCTCCTTCGTGATCGGCCCGTCCAGCTTGGTCACATCCGCCGTGATGATAAACCTCGAGCGCAGAAGGTTATGCGCCATCTCCTCCTCAAGGTCATGCAGATGCTTTTTATCCTCCATGCTTCTCTCGACCGGACGCATCAGCTCCTGCATAAAATAAATGGCTGTGAGCTGCAGCTCCGGGTTCGCCTTCGGTATTTTTTCGTTCTGCAGTGCTTCCAGATCCGGCTTCTCGGCGATCTGATCGAGCTGCACACGCACGGGCGCACCCTCATCCTGGATCATGACCGCGTTGACGCCGTACAGGTACAGGCTGCGGAAAAATCTCTTCATCATCGCCTGCGGCACCTCGACGGCCTGCAGGAGTATTTTTTCAAGGATGTACGGATGTGCGAAAGTATTCGTCATCTCCTTCGTCGTGAAGCAGTACACCTGATCATCAAATGTCTCGTCATCGCATTCAATGAACGGGAGATGCGTATAGGAAGAATAAAGTACATAGATGGATGTGAACTGCTCCATCTTCTTGATCATAAAACTGTTATCAATTGCCATGGCGGTACCTCTTTCACTTTTTATCTTTATCCGGCAGGCTTCATCCGGCCAGCCAACGTCAAGTATACCATATGGAACGTCGTTTCGCCATGTGATGCGGTAATCTGTATAAGTCTACGCGCCGCTACGCACTGCGTGCTTTCGCGTCGCTTATACAGCGGAAGGGGCTGCCGCTTGCGCGACAGCCCCTCCTGAAGTTCTGTATTAACGGAAGACTTATGCCTCCGGTCCGTACAGTTTGACAAGCTTGTTGAGATATGTATATCTCTCCTTTGCTTCTTCCTTGTTCTTCGCCTGAAGTCTCTCTGCCTTTGCAGGATTTGCTCTCTTCAGGGAGTTGTAACGAACCTCGCCATCCAGGAAATCCTGGTAAATGGTCTCATCCGGTACCTTGGAATCAAGCGTGAATGCCGGCTTATCCGTGCCAACCAATGCCGGGTTGTAACGGAACAGATGCCAGTATCCGGACTTAACAGCAAGCTCTTCCTCGGTCATAGCCTTGCCCATGCCCTTGCGGATACCATGGTTGATGCAAGGTGCATATGCGATGATGAGTGACGGGCCATGATAAGCCTCAGCCTCGCTGATTGCCTTAACAGCCTGGTTGTAATCAGCACCCATAGCGATCTGTGCTACGTATACATAACCGTAGGACATTGCGATCGAAGCGAGATCCTTCTTCTTGGTCTCCTTGCCGCCTGCTGCAAACTGAGCAACAGCTGCGGTCGGGGTAGCCTTGGAGGACTGTCCGCCGGTGTTGGAGTAAACCTCGGTATCGATAACCAGAACGTTGATATCCTTGCCGGAAGCGATAACATGATCGAGTCCGCCAAATCCGATATCGTAACCCCAGCCATCACCACCGAATGCCCAGTTGGACTTCTTAGCCAGGAACTGCTTGTTCTCTTTGATGAACGCAGCCTCTTCTGTCGTGTTGTCCTTGATAGCATCCAGCAGCTTATCGGTTGCTACTCTGTTGGCAGCGCCGTCAGCCATGGTCTCTACATACTCATCGACAACAGCCTTCAGGGAAGCATCCTTCTCTGCAAGAGCCTCTGCCTTGGTCTTCAGCTCATCTCTCAGAGCAGTCTGGCCGAGCAGCATACCATAACCGAACTCAGCAGCATCCTCGAACAGGGAGTTGGACCATGCCGGGCCTCTGCCCTCTTTGTTCTTGGTGTAAGGTGTAGACGGTGAGGAGTTGCCCCAGATAGAGGTGCATCCTGTTGCGTTACCGATCTGCATTCTGTCACCAACGAGCTGAGTGATCAGCTTGATGTAAGGAGTCTCACCGCAGCCAGCGCATGCGCCTGAGAACTCAAGCAGCGGCTGTTTGAACTGAGATCCCTTTACCGTATTGACTTTGAATTTCTCGATGACATCCTTCTTCTCCGGAAGGGTGACAGCGTAATCGAATCCAGGCTGAGAAGCCTCGCCCTGTGCGAGCGGAACCATGGACAGTGCCTTTGCACCCTTCTTGCCAGGGCATACGTTTGCGCAGGAACCGCAGCCGGTGCAGTCAAGTGCGGAGATCTGGATGCCGAACTTATATCCGGGCATACCGGTCATATCCAGAGACTTGAAGCCTTCCGGTGCTGCAGCCACTTCGTCCGGAGTCATAGCGAACGGACGGATTGCTGCATGAGGACATACAAACGAGCATCTGTTGCACTGGATGCAGTTTGCAGGATCCCACTCCGGAACGTTGACTGCGATACCACGTTTCTCGTATGCAGCTGTGCCGGACGGAGTCTCGCCGTTTGCATAAGGAAGAACCTTGGATACAGGCAGGTTGTTGCCCTCCTGAGAGGAAACAGCGATCTGGATGTCGTTGACGAAGTCGATCTGCTCCTGGCTTCCGACATTCGTCTTCTTGAACTCAAGGCCTTCATCCTTGCAGTCTTTCCAGCTCTCCGGAATCTCTACCTTCTGCCAGCCTGTAGCACCGGCATCGATAGCTTTCCAGTTCTTCTCAACGACATCCTGACCCTTACGGCCGTAAGTAGCCTGAGCAGCGTCCTTCATGAGCTTGATAGCCTTCTCATTCGGGATGATCTGGGTAATCGTGAAGAATGCGGACTGAAGAATCGTGTTGATACGGGTCGGGCCCATACCGGTCTCAATACCAAGCTTTACACCATCGATGATGTAGAAGTTGATCTTGTGATCATACATGTACTTCTTAACCTGTCCCGGCAGATGCTCTTCGAGCTCTTCACCGGTCCAAGGGCAGTTCAGCAGGAAGGAACCTCCGTCAACAAGCTCCTGAACCATGTTGAACTTGGTGATGTAGGACGGATTATGGCATGCTACGAAGTTTGCTCTGTGGATCAGGTACGTAGACTTGATCGGCTTCTTACCGAAGCGGAGGTGAGACATCGTAACACCGCCGGACTTCTTGGAGTCGTAATCGAAGTAAGCCTGAGCGTACATATCGGTGTTATCACCGATGATCTTGATGGAGTTCTTGTTCGCACCAACAGTACCATCAGCGCCGAGACCCCAGAACTTGCAGTTTACGGTGCCTTCCGGTGTGGTGACGAGCGGCTCGCCAACCGGCAGAGACAGATTTGTGACATCATCGACGATATCGATGGTGAAATGCTCTTTCTCTGTGTTGTCATATACAGCAACGATCTGCTCCGGCGTGGTGTCCTTGGAACCAAGGCCATAACGTCCGCCGAAGATCTTAACGCCGTCGAACTTGCTTCCCTTCAGAGCGGCAACAACATCCAGGTACAGCGGCTCGCCGAGGGAACCGGGCTCCTTCGTACGGTCAAGTACGGAGATCTGCTTAACAGTATCCGGAATAGCGTCGATGAGTGCCTGTGTGGAGAAAGGTCTGTACAGACGAACCTTGACAAGACCTACCTTGCGGCCCTGAGCCAGCAGGTAATCGATAGTCTCCTCAATGGTATCGTTAACGGAACCCATGGCAATGATGATATGCTCAGCATCCGGTGCACCGTAGTAGTTGAACAGTTTATAGTCGGTGCCGATCTTGGCATTGACCATATCCATGTACTTCTGAACGATAGCCGGGAACTCGTCATACTTCTTGTTGCAGGCCTCACGGGTCTGGAAGAAGATATCAGGGTTCTGTGCGGATCCCATTTCCTTCGGGTTCTCAGGGTTCAGAGCGTTCTTCTTGAATTTCTTCAGCGCATCCTGATCAACCATATCCTTCAGCTGATCATAGTCCCATACCTGAATCTTCTGAAGCTCATGAGATGTACGGAAACCGTCGAAGAAATTGATGATCGGAAGGCTGCCGGTCAGTGCTGCCGCATGAGCTACAGGCGTGAGATCCATAACTTCCTGTACGGAAGACTCGCAGAGCATAGCTGCACCCGTCTGGCGGCATGCATAAACATCGGAATGATCTCCGAAGATGTTCAGTGCATGGGTAGCTACACATCTGGCAGATACATCAAATACTGCCGGAAGCTGCTCACCAGCAATCTTGTAGATGTTCGGGATCATCAGGAGAAGTCCCTGAGAAGCAGTATACGTTGTGGTCAGAGCACCTGCTGCGATGGAGCCGTGAACGGCACCTGCCGCACCTGCCTCAGACTGCATCTCTGTAATCTGGACTTCCTGTCCGAACAGATTCTTTCTTCCCTGGGTAGCCCACTCATCGGTGTGCTCAGCCATAGGCGAAGAAGGTGTGATCGGGTAAATAGCTGCCACTTCGGTAAACGCATACGAAGCATGAGCTGCGGCTGTGTTACCATCCATGGTTTTCATTTTTCTTGCCATGTTACTTGTTCCTCCTTTGAGTTTATCTGTAACGCATCCGCTTTCGCGGACATTGGTGTACCTGAATGAATGCGGGATGTCACAACCTCATCCCGAACCCGTATACACATGCAGTAGAATTATAGCACGGGCAGTTCAGATTGTCACCGAACAGGTGCCCGTTTTTTGAGGATTTTTACCTATTTTTTGTGTAAAATGCACGTTTTTTTGTTTGACATAACTAACTTCAGTTCACCAACAGCCTTTCCATCCGGTGCACATCATATCCCGTCACCCGGTATATGCCTGATTCTCACCACTCATCCGTCATCATCTGCCCGCTGCCATTCCCCTGGTGCAGACCACCTCTTACAAATCATCTTTTACTGTTCACTTTGTATAGATCGCCTTGTGCGGACACATTTCCTGGCAGCAGAAGCAGCGGATGCACTTCCGGTAGTTATACACCGGCGGATTCTGTCTCCCGTTGGAAAAATGTATGGCCTTTCCTTCCACCGGGCAGCTCCTGACGCAGACACCG
>ONKP01000040.1 GCA_900318405.1 uncultured Eubacteriales bacterium
TTGAACGATATCGAGAAGAAAAAACAGCAGAAGAAAGAAAAACGCATCCGAAGCCGGAAGATCAACGGCAGTATGCGGAAAAAGCTTACGGTGATGTTTCTCGCGGTCATCCTCATCTTTGGTGCGCTGGCGGTGCGAATCACCTATATCAATTTTGTGGATGGTCAGAAATATTCACGCATTGTTCTGAGCCAGGAACAGCAGCAGTATGAAAGCCGGACGATTGCGGCGCGCCGCGGAGATATAACCGACAGGAACGGTACGATTCTTGCGACGAGTGAAAAAGTATATAATGTCATCCTCGACTGCAAGGTCGTCAATACAGAGGTGGAAGAGCTGGACGGCTCGTCGGATCAGAAATATCTTGAGCCCACGGTCAGGGCGCTGGTCAGCGTGCTGGGCCTCAACGAGAGCGAGATCCGTTCCAAACTGACGGATGACGAGACAAAAAACAGCCAGTACGTCATCATCGAAAAGAATGCCACGATCGAGGACAAGCAGAAGTTTGAAGACTATACGAACGTGGACAGCGACGAGAACAAGAATCTTTCGGATGAGGAGTATAACGAGAGAGCCAATGTCCGCGGCGTATGGTTTGAGGAAAATTACGTGCGGACCTATCCGCTGGATTCTCTTGCCTGTGATACGATCGGCTTTACCTATGACGGCACAACCGCCGACTGGGGAATCGAGGGCTATTACAATGATATCCTGAACGGAACGGACGGAAGAGAGTACGGTTATTTTGACTCCTCCTCCGATGTGGAGCAGACCATCATTGCAGCACAGGATGGCAAAAATGTTGTCTCGACGATCGACGCCAATGTGCAGCAGATCATCCGGAATGCCCTCGAGAACTTTGAAAATGAGATGGCCACGGATGACAACAAGACGAACGGCGCACTGAACATCGGTGTGGTGGCGATGGATCCCAACAGCGGAGAGATCCTCGGCATGGATTCAGACAAGTGGTACGATCTGAACAATCCGCGGGATCTGTCGAAATTTTACACGGGTGATGAGATCAAGGCCATGTCGGATGATCAGATGCTCAGCCATCTGAATGACCTGTGGGCAAACTACTGTATTTCAGATGCCTATGAGCTTGGTTCAGTTTTCAAACCGATCACGGCTGCCTCAGCGCTCTCTGACGGATCCGTGACCATGGATTCTAAATTTACCTGTGACGGTGGTGAGCAGGTGGCTGATAAGTACATCGCCTGCGAGAGCGTTCACGGTGAGATCTCCCTGAGCGACGCCATTAAAAAGTCGTGCAACAGTTCCATGATGCAGATCGCTGCAAAGATGGGCGAGGATGATTTCATCAAATATCAGACCGCCTTTAACTACGGCATGAAGACGGGTATTGATCTGCCGGGTGAGACATCCGGTCTTGTGTTTGATGAGGAGACCATGGGACCCGTCGAGCTCGCGACATCTTCGTTCGGTCAGGGCTTTACGGCAACCATGATCCAGGAAACGGCCGCCATCTGCGCAGCGATCAACGGCGGTTACTATTACCGTCCGCATGTGGTGAAAAAAATAACGGATGCGAACGGAGCCGTCGTGCAGACGATCGATCCTGTCGTTGAACGCCGCACGAATTCCGAGGAAGTCAGCGCGGATATCCGCAAGATGATGGGGACGGTTATGGAATCTGACGGAACCGGTTATCTGGCCAAGATCCCCGGTTATACGATGGGCGGCAAAACCGGTACAGCGGAGAAACTTCCGAGAAATCAGGGAAATTACGTTCTTTCCTTCGTTAATTTTGCACCGCTTGACAATCCCAGAATCGTTCTGTACGTTACCGTCGATGAGCCGAATACCGACGCGCAGGAGACCACGATCTACGCGATGAGTATCGCCCGCAATATTATGGTCGAGCTTCTGCCTTACCTGGATATTTTTCCGGATGAGGACGGTTACACACTGGCCGATATTGATACAACCGAAGCCACCAATTCCATGCTGATCTCCAAATCCTACACAACGCAGGATAATGGCGTCACCCTGATCGGTACCGATAAGGTCGGCTCTTTCAACGCCGACAACGCGTCGGGACCGCAGAAGGTCGAGCTGGCGGACAACGGACTGGTGGATACGGATGGCGACGGCATCGGAGATACGGATCAGTCGGAGGTTGACGCAAACGGCAATGGCTACATTGACAGCACAGAGACGGATACCGCATCGTCCGGTTCGGAGGCCAGCCAGCAGCTGAACGATATTTCGTCGTCGGATACGAGTTACCTCTACCAGGATACGACGCAGCTGCAGGCGCAGGACGGTTCGGATCTTCCGACACTGTCCGGGACCGACACTTCGGAAGATACATCGACGGAAAACGACTCTTATTTCAGCTACGGCTATACGAATGAGGATGTCAGTAACTATCTGGACGGTCAGTAAACGGACATACGTGCCGGATGGCAATCGGAAGGGTATAGAATAACAGGAGGATGTTTCATGAACTGGGAAGATTTATTTCCGCTGTTTATCAGCTTTGGCGTTACCGCCGTTGTGACTGCACTGCTGGTTCCGTTTCTCACCAGAAAGAAAGTGGATCAGACAGAACGGAAAGAGGGCGTCAAAGCTCACCTGAAAAAGGCCGGCACGCCGACGATGGGCGGCATTGCGATCCTGGCGGGAATTCTTGTGGTATCCCTGCTCTACATGCGGACAAAAATAGCCATCGTTCCCGTCATCATCCTCACCTTCGGGTTTGGTATCATAGGCTTCCTGGACGATTTCCTGAAGGTGGTCCTGCACCGTTCCGACGGCCTGATCGCCTGGCAGAAACTGCTGCTGGAGGTAGTTGTCACAGGCATCTTCCTGTATATTCTGGAGCATGTATTCGGTTATTCTCTGGACATGCGCATACCGTTTAATCCTTCGGCAACGATTTCCTGGCCGCATGGCTTTTCAGTGTTCTTTGCGTTCATTGTCATCCTTGCCACGGTAAACGGCGTCAATTTCACCGACGGTGTGGATGGCCTCGCGTCCTCCGTGACGATCGTGGTCGCTCTGTTTTTTACCGTCATGAGCGCCATGCTGCAGGGCGGGATCACACCGGTTACGCTCGCTGTCACCGGATCGCTGCTGGCATTTCTGCTTTTTAATTCCAACCCGGCAAAAATATTCATGGGGGATACGGGCTCGCTGGCACTCGGCGGCTTTGTCGCCGGCAGCGCCTATATGATGCGGATGCCGCTGTATATCCCGATCGTCGGTTTTATCTACGCTATCGAGCTGCTGTCAGTGGCCATGCAGGTCACCTATTTCAAGGCTACGCACGGCAAGCGGATTTTCAAGATGACGCCGATCCACCATCATTTCGAACTGTCCGGCTGGTCAGAACCGCAGATCGTGGCGCGGTTCACGATCCTGACGGTACTGCTGTGCGCGGCGGCACTGCGGGTGTGATGAAGTACCGGCTGTCGTGGAGATGGGCGGTTGACGTTTAGCAAACAGGAGGCGGATCATGGATCTCAGTGGTAAAAAAATACTTGTATTCGGTTCAGGCAAAAGCGGCGTGGGTGCGTCGCGTCTTCTCATCGGCGCCGGCGCTGTACCGGTCGTCTATGACGGCAAGGCGGATCTGGACTGTCAGGCAGTACGGGACAGGATCGGTTCGGATGTGCAGGTGATCGCCGGCACATTTCCTGACGAGATCCTGAGCAGCATTGACGCATGCGTCATGAGCCCCGGCGTGCCCTGCGATATTCCACCGGTTGAGCATATGCGCGCTGCCGGTATCCCTGTCTGGAGCGAGATCGAACTGGCATACCGCGTCGGTAAGGGAAAGATCCTCGCTGTAACGGGGACGAATGGCAAGACGACGACCGTTACGCTGCTCGGGGAGATGATGAAGAATTATTTCCCGGAGGTATACGTGGTCGGCAATATCGGTACGCCGTATACGGATGTGGCACTTCAGCAGACAGAGAAGGCATGGACGGTCATCGAGTGCAGCAGTTTCCAGCTCGAGACCATTGATACCTTCCATCCTGTGGCATCGGCCATCACGAATATCACGGAGGATCATCTGAACCGCCATCATACGATGGAAGAGTATATCCGCTGCAAGGAGAGAATCGCCGAAAATCAGACACAGGATGATATCTGTGTGCTCAACTATGAGGACCCGGTACTGCGGGCGTTCGGTGAAAAAAGCAAAGTGCCTGTCGTTTATTTTTCCAGCAGGAGAAAACTCGACAGAGGCATCTGGCTGGACGGACATATCATCCGCATGAGCGACGGC
Source organism: uncultured Eubacteriales bacterium (assembly GCA_900318405.1). GTDB lineage: Bacteria > Bacillota > Clostridia > Lachnospirales > Lachnospiraceae > Bilifractor. The sequence continues at coordinate 4,265 of ONKP01000040.1, forward strand.
AGCCAGACCGTAGACGTGATCGATACGGAGAAACTGCAGATCCTCGGTCTGCATAACTATGAAAATGTGATGGTTGCCGCGGCGATGGCGCATCACGCGGGCGTGCCCGTGGAGAGTATTCAGAAAACGGCCTATGCGTTCAAAGGGGTGGCGCACCGGATCGAATATGTGACAGAGATCAACGGCGTTAAGTACTACAATGATTCGAAGGGCACCAATCCGGATGCGGCGATCAAGGGCATTCAGGCGATGAACCGTCCCACCTGCCTGATCGGCGGCGGCTTTGACAAACAGCTGTCCTTCGACGACTGGATCCGCGCATTTGACGGAAAGGTCAGGTATTTCGCCCTCATCGGGCAGACGAAGGAGCAGATCGCGGAGACGGCGATCCGCTGCGGATTCCCGAAGGAGAACATTGCCTTTTTTGACAATCTGGAGCAGGCGGTGAAGGCGTGTGCGGCACATGCAGAGCCGGGTGATGCGGTGCTTCTGTCACCGGCGTGCGCGAGCTGGGGACAGTTTGACAACTACGAGCAGCGTGGCGACATGTTCAAGCAGTATGTGCGGGAGCTTGCCGAAGCCTGACAGTTATCGCTGAAATATTCCGGATGGCGGAGGAGCAGACTCCGGAGTCTATGGATGCGCCTGTCTGCCGTGCGGGAATGTAAGGATGAACATCCGGTATCAGACGGCAGATGTGCACGGGGTATGCCACAGATGTATGGATCTGTGACAGTGACAGAAGGTACAGGGAGAGGGATATGGCGGGAAAGGCCGGAAAAAGAAGAATAAAAAAAATATGGATCCGCCTGCTTCTCGTACTGGCAGTGCTGGCGGCAGCGGTACTGATCTTTCTCGGCATGTTCTATGTACCAGCGGATCATGTGGATGTGTCGGGAAGTACGCGATACACCGCCGATGAAGTGAAGGAAATGGTCCTCACGGATTTCGCCCATCACAACTCCATCTATCTGTCACGTTTTGTGAAAACGGTGAAACCGGAAAACGCACCGTTTGTGAATTCCATCGAGATTGAATATGAAGCGCACAACAGGATAGCGCTGCATGTCAGTGAAAACAGCCCGATCGGCTATATCAGCCAGGACGGCAGTGACTACTATTTTGATGCTGACGGATATGTGCTGGAGGCGCTTCCGTCCTCTGCATCTGATACGGCATCAGCTGCGGAAAGTGTGACATCATCTTCCGGAAGCGAGACACTGGTGCCCTCATCCGGAAGCGCGGCGGCAGACAATACGACGACTGCCAGTGCAGGCACCACCGGAACGTCAGCCGGTGCTGCGGCTTCTTCAGAAGGCTCCACGGGCACTGCATCCAATGGTACGACCGCTGCAGCCGGCGGAACGGCAGGTACGACAGCCTCTTCCGCTTCGCAGGGGGCTGCCCTTCAGGCAGATATGCTCCGCACACAGGATACAGAATATCATCCGGCACTGACCGATGTGCCCGAGATCACGGGTCTCACACAGGATACCCTGTCAGTAGGGATGACGATCAGCGTTGACGATACCAGTGTGTTTTCTTCGCTCCTCGCCCTGACAAAGATCATCAGCAAACTGGACATCAAACCCGACAGCATCGAGATCACCGACGGCAACGCCTTCACACTCCATTACGGAGACATCCGCATCATGCTCGGAAAAGATACGCTCCTCGAGAAAAAAATGGCGCGTGTGGCAGCCATTCTGCCCAAGCTCAGCGGTTTAAAGGGCGTACTGCATCTCGAAAACTTCTCCGATGAAACGGTCAACATTATTTTTGACAAAGATGACGGCAGCACGGCATCGGACAGCTCATCAGACAGCTCATCGGATAGCTCATCAGACAGCTCGTCAGAAAGCACAGCCTCAGATGTCGGTGCAACGACAGAAGGCACAGACACCGGAACGTCGACGGACAATACGGCTTCGGATGGCACGACAGACGGCACAGCTTCAGATACAGGAACGGACGAAACAAATTCAGACAACGCTTCCGATGGTACAGCGTCGGATGCGGGCACGGATACATCCGGTGACGCATCTTACGGAGGATATCTGTACTGACGCCGTTTTTTCGAAAACTTGAAAACATATTGAAAAAAGACATCGAAGATAATAAAATACTATCGTATATGGGAAAATACCATCGGAATCGTCAGATTCCGTCAGGGGGATTATAAATAACGGGCAGGATGAGATCCTGATTAAGGAGGTTCTATTTTGTTAGAGATCATGTCAAATGAGGCAGAATCAGGCGCCAGAATCATTGTCATCGGTGTAGGCGGAGCAGGAAATAACGCGGTAAACCGCATGGTTGATGAATCTGTTTCCGGCGTTGAACTGGTCGGGATCAATACAGATAAGCAGGCGCTGACCATGTGCAAGGCACCGACAGTTCTCCAGATCGGTGAGAAAGTCACCAAGGGACTGGGCGCAGGCGCAAAGCCTGAAGTAGGTCAGAAGGCAGCCGAGGAGAGCGTTGATGATATCAAGAAGCTCGTTGAAGGCGCAGATATGGTATTTGTTACCTGCGGTATGGGCGGCGGCACGGGAACCGGTGCAGCCCCTGTGGTAGCGGGAATTGCCCGTGAAGCAGGATGCCTGACGGTCGGCGTTGTCACAAAGCCGTTCCGTTTCGAGGCCAAGCAGAGGATGGCCAATGCCCTCGGCGGTATTGACAAGCTCAAGGAGAATGTAGATACCCTGATCGTCATTCCGAATGATAAGCTGCTTGAGATCGTAGATCGCCGTACCACGATGCCGGAAGCACTGCGCAAGGCCGATGAAGTTCTCATGGAAGCCGTACAGGGTATCACAGATCTGATCAACCAGCCGGCCCTGATCAACCTTGACTTCGCAGATGTGCAGACAGTCATGAAAGACAAGGGCATTGCACATATCGGTATCGGTGAGGCAAAGGGCGATGACAAGGCGCTGGAGGCTGTTCAGCAGGCCGTTGATTCTCCGCTGCTGGAGACTACGATTGACGGCGCAAGCAATGTCATCATCAATATTTCCGGTGACATCAGCCTGATGGATGCCAACGATGCGGCAAGCTATGTGCAGAACCTTGCCGGCGATGACGCCAATATTATTTTTGGTGCGATGTATGATGATTCCATTCCGGATTCCGCGAAGATCACCGTGATCGCGACAGGACTGGATGATTCTACGACGAAGGTCGCCAGCGTGGAAGACAGCCGCGCAGCCGAGGCTTCCAAGAAGGAGAATGCGTTCTCCAATGCCGGATACAAGATGCCTTCCTTCGATCTTCCGAAATCGGTTGTCAAGCCGTCCGGTTCTTCCAGACCGCAGCCGAAGGGAACCAAGGAGCTTCAGATTCCGGAATTCCTTCAGAAAAAATAATGCATGAGCCGGACTGGATGGTAAAGCATACTGACCGGCAGGATGTAGAAATGGTGAATGATAAATAACTGACTGGAAAAAGGGCTGGTGCTGCACCGGCTCTTTTTTTGTATGAACAGAGAAACATATATCTGGAAAAAACTGTTTATTCAGGAATTGTCACTATCAACAATTGCAGCAAAATCAGCACAGGTTAAAAGCAAAATCAGGACAGGTAAAAAGCAAAATCAGCACAGGACAAAAGCAATATCAGCACAGGTAAAAAGCAATATTATCATGGTATTAAGCGAAAGATGCTGGTACATTAAGAACAGGGGTCAGGTTTTTCAGAAAGTACAGGAATCTATGGAGCTGAAAAGGGGGTTGAAGCAGAAAAATGATGAAAAAGAAGGTTATTGCAGCGGGCCATATCTGCCTCGATATCACACCGGGTTTTCCGGACAGAAAAGTAAAAGATGCCGCACAGATTTTTCAGCCGGGCAAGCTCATTGAAGTCAGGGATGCCGATGTTCATACCGGCGGTTCCGTTGCCAATACAGGTCTGGCGATGAAGATTCTCGGTGCTGATGTGCGTCTGATGGGAAAGGTCGGAAAGGATGCCTTCGGTGATATGGTCCTGCAGATTCTCAGGAGATACGATGCCGATGGAGGCATGATCCGGACCGATGAAAGCGGGACCTCCTATTCGGTGGTACTGGCAGTGCCGGGCATCGACAGGATATTCCTGCACAATCCCGGAGCCAATAATATTTTTCATGCGGATGATGTGCCGGAAAGCGCACTGAAGGATGCCGCTCTGTTTCACTTCGGATATCCGCCGCTGATGGCATCCATGTATGAAGACGGCGGGAGGGAACTGACGTCGCTCTTCCGGCGTGTGCATGCTGAAGGGGTAGCGACCTCACTCGACCTGGCGGCGGTGGATTCAGCTTCGGAAGCCGGAAAACAGGACTGGAAAGCCATCCTCTCAGGGACACTTCCTTATGTGGATATTTTTACGCCCAGCGTTGAGGAACTGTGTTTTATGCTGGACAGGGAGCGCTTCGATTCCTGGCAGCGGAGGGCCGGAGGGAAGGATATCACGACCATCCTGGATCCGGAGACGGATATCCTGCCACTTGCGAAGCAGTGCATGCGCATGGGTGTGAAAATCCTGCTTCTCAAGTGCGGTGCTCCTGGGATGTACTGCTGCTGCGCTGATGCTGACACACTGCGTCAGATCACACCCACTCTCGATCTTGATGTGGAGAGGTGGGGCAGTTTTGAGACCTTTGAAAAGAGCTATGTGCCCGACCGAATTCTCTCGGGAACCGGTGCCGGAGACACCAGCATCGCGGCCTTCCTGACTGCCATCCTGGATGGCTATGCACCGGAAGACTGTGTGCATCTGGCGGCGGCCGAAGGCGCATCCTGTATTACGGAATATGATGCGCTCAGCGGCATCCGGCCACTGGAGGAGCTGAAGGCGAGAATCGATGCGGGGTGGCAGAAAGTATAAGGCTGATTCACATGCTGTATAAGTCTGCGCGCCGTTTCGCACTAAGTGTGACGGACTTATACAGCAAAGTAACGCTCCCGGATCAGTTCTGTCGGCATGTCGCGGCCGGTCCACAGGCGGAAGGCCTCGGCACCCTGGTACAGCAGCATATACATGCCGTTGGCGGTGCGGCAGCCGGCCTGTCTGGCCAGCGCCAGGAGCTTTGTCTCTGCGGGGTGATAGATCACGTCAGCGACAAAGAGTCCCTCGTGGAAAAACGCCGGATCAACGATCAGCGAGTGGTCCGGGGCAGGCATCATGCCGACAGGCGTTCCGTTGATGAGAAGATCGCTGTCTTCCAGCGCGGACTTCAGCGCGGATTCGTCTGCCAGATCCATCAGGACGGCGTGACAGGATGTGTCGCGGTTGATGTGTTCTGTCATGGCAACGGTGCGCGCATGGAAACGGCTGGCTGGCCGGGCAAAAATACGAATGACGGAAGCCCCGTCGAGAGCTGCCTGTGCTGTGATGGCAGAGGCTGCACCACCTGCCCCGAGGATGGTAATCTTTTTACCTGCCACATCAAAATCGTAATCTTTCAGCGCACGGATAAAACCGACACCGTCGGTATTGTGCCCGGTCAGGTGTCCGTCATCATTGACAACGGTATTGCAGGCGCCAATCAGCCGGGCTGCCGGTGAGAGCTCATCCACGAGTTCCATGATCTTATTTTTATCAGGCATCGTCAGATTAAAACCGCGGACATTCAGCGCGCGCAGGCCTCTGACGGCGTCCGCCAGTTTCTCCTCGCCCACGTCAAAGCACAGATATACATAATCAAGGCCGAGCTCCCGGAAGGAATCATTATGCATCATCGGGGAGAGGCTGTGAGCGACAGGGCTTCCCAGAAGTCCCGTCAGACGGGTATGCCCTGTGATCGGCAGTGCCTGCAGTGAGCTTTGTGTATATTCATTCATTTTCATGTCCTCCTCTGTGAGCAGAAGACGGGTGTTTTCATGTGGGCATAAGGCCTCATGCATCCGTATGATCGTGTTCGACATCGTATCATGCTTAATATCTTACCATGTTCGTCATCCTGTGATAATCAGTAAAATCCCTGACAGCTGATACAATTCTCATTTCACGGCATTTCCGCATGGCTGAAATAACTGACATCCAATATATGAAACAGTTCCTGAGAATCAGTTTTACTCCTGAGAATCAGTTCTACGAAAAACAGGGCAAAAAATCATGGAAACGCCGAAAAATCATGGCAATCTTCCGCAGACTGTTGTTTTTGTGCCAAATATGATAAGATGCTATCTGTATATCAGAGAGTTAACATGGGCTGACAGCCTCAGTTCGTATCTTTCTGCAGATCGTACAGAAGGATTTACAGAAGAATCACACAGAAGGATTTAAGAATTGTGAAGGCTGTCAACGACCGGATTATTTATAAATACATACAGAGGTGAATATTCATGTGGAATTTATGGGCCTTTCTGACAGGCCGCAGGCAGCCTGCAGACCGTAAGGCCGGAGAACACAGCACACTGGAAGCCGCAGGTTCTGGCGGGAAGACCGGCGCCGCGAAATCGGAAGCGGGTACCGACTGGAAGAACGATGCCCTGAAATCGAAAGCCGGTACCGGCACAGAGACAGATACCGGAAGCCCGGAAATGGAAGGCGGTAAAGGTAAAGATACCGGAAAACCGGAAGCGGAAGATGTCGGAACGGATGAAACAGAAGCAGATGACGAATGGGTACAGGCAAAGCCGGAAAAGCATCGTTCCCTCTATGACCGGAGCTGCGGCCACGGGAAAAAGAGAAAAACGCCGAAGATTGAAAAAATACCGGTTGTTCTGAACGACCGGGTAACGCTGGGAGACGGCGATACAAAGATCTGCGTACCTCTCTCAGGGAGTACAGATGATGAACTGGAAGATCAGGCGCGTTCCGCCCTGCAGGCGGGGGCAGATGTCGTCGAGTGGCGGGCAGATTATTATGAAGCGGTCTGCAACGTCGATGCTTCTGCCGCTGCGCTGAAGAGAATCCATGAGATCCTCGGTGATATCCCTGTCCTGTTCACGTATCGCACATCGCGCGAGGGCGGAAAGGGGTGCACCGACGGAGACACCTACAGTGCCGTCGCGCTTTGGGCGGCTGAACAGCCGGAGATTGCCCTGATCGACATCGAGGGCCTTTCCGGGGAGTACGATGCAGAAATTCTGGTGAAGAAAGTAAAAGAGCTGGGAAAACCGGTGATCGCATCGGCGCATTTCTTTGACCGTACGCCGAAGAAAAATGAGCTGGTCGATATTTTCGGCTGCCTGCAGCGCACAGGCGCTGATATCCTGAAGGTTGCGGTAATGCCGGAAAAGAGCAGAGATGTGCTCCGCATGATGGATGTGTCCAGAGAAATGGACAGCAGTACGTCCTGCCCGCTGATCACCATAGCGATGGGCGATCTGGGGAAAATCACGCGTGTGAGCGGAAACCTCACGGGTTCCTGCATGACCTTCGGCACCGCCGGTGCAGCAACGGCTCCGGGACAGATGACCGTGGAGAAACTGCGCCGTGTCATGGAAGAGATTGACTGACAGATGGTGAACAGAGATGATGAGGGAATTTTTACTGAATGAACAGCTGCTGGACCGCGCGACAGCAGATTTTATCAACGAAGACGGAGAAGAGTACGGGCTGTTTCCCGTCTGCTGGGTACATTACAACGAGCGTGTCAAGGTCGCCTGTTTTACCGACGGCTGTACGCCGCTGTCCGAGAAGCTGCCCGGCCTGAATCTGGATCAGACCTGCAGTGTGGCGAAGAGGATCCTTATCCATGCGTCAGATCTAAGGGATGCGGCAGTGGTCTCACTGGAAAATGTGCTGTGGGATCCGGACTCCATTTATATCGACGAGGTGCAGAAGGACGTCCGGCTGATCTGCGTTCCGGCACTGGTCCCGCCGGAATCCGAAAACAGCGTGATCTACGCCCGACGACTCTACACGCTGATTGAGGATATAATCTCTGTCAAGGATGAGAGCGGCTTCATCTGCCGGCAGATCGATTATCAGAAGAGTAAGAATTTCGGTGACTGGCGAGGCCTGATGGACACGCTCGATCTGCGGGATATGCGCAATGAGACGGAATCTCAGATCATCCTCAGGGGGATCAATACACCGGAACCATGCGTGTTTACGGTACGGCAGGATACCTTCCGCATCGGATCGGATCCCGGAGAGGCAGAGGGAACGATCAACGATACGGAAAAAATAGATCCGGTTCATGCAACCATCGGCTGGAACGGCATCAATTATTTTGTGGTGGATGCAGGGTCGGAAAACGGAACCTACGTCAACGACCAGAGGATCACGCCGCATATGGAGATCCCGATCGGGGAAGGTACCGTGCTCCGCTTCGGTGACTACACCTTCAATGTAGAATGAGATCGGGCGGCCGTCTGACCAGGCGGCAGTTTGCAGGAGCTTTTGAAATGAAGAAAAAACCACAGCTGGTAATCATTGATACGGATTATGATTACCTGAAAAATATTGAGGAAAATGTCATCCGTCGCTTTTCCCGGATGGCGGAAGTACAGTTTATTACGGATGCCGGCTATGTAGACGCCTGGTTTTCCGAACAACAGTCGATCGACCTGCTTGTCGTGGATGATGAAAATTACGGAGAACAGCTGACCGGGCAGATGATCCATCATATTTTTCTCATGACGGACCAGCTCGACAGCGACCGGACATATCCGGAACACGTGGATGTCTTTCTGAAAAATACCGACAGTCAGGAGCTGCTGGACCGGATGGAGAACATCCTGGAAAACAGCCGGGATACAGAGACTGCAGCGACGCCCGGAGAGCCCGGGGAAGAAAAAATCAGCGAAGATGAGAGAAGAGATACGCAGATCATCGGCGTGTATTCGCCAATCGGCGGATGCGGAAAGAGCATGATCTGTCAGGCACTGGCGAGAAAACTGAAGATGCTGGATCAGCAGGTCCTGGTCATCGGCAGTGATCAGACGCAGAGTCTGTCTGCTTTCTTCCGGGAGGAACGCTATGCGTCGGATGATCTGGCGGAGAAGCTGAAGCATCCGGATGAGGATACCTACTGGACCATTCTGCAGAATATCGTAAAGGAAGAAGTTTCCTATCTTCTTCCGTTTGAGAAGACGCCAAGAGCGATGGGACTGAAGGATGAGCAGCTGAAGGTGCTTCTGGATATTCTCACTGATAAAAAGGATTTCGACTATATCATTCTGGATCTGGGTACGGAGATGACATGTGGCAGGCAGGAAATTATGAACAGGGCGAGAGCCATGATCCTGGTGACTGAGCCGAACGAGATCGCCAGCCGCAAGATGAGCAGACTGCTGCGCAACACAGGGGCACTGCCCACCTGCGAGTGTATCCTTTTGTCCAATGAATATCATTCCGATGGGATGAAAATACCGAACAATACGGTATTCGGGTCCATTCTCACCCACACAAACTGGGTGGATGCCGAAGAGGATCCGGTATTTTACAATGTGGCGCTGAGGCTTACAGATCAGCAGTGATGAAACCTCTTATCGTTCGTACTGCAGCAGAGCGGGCGTGCGAAACATGTGCCGGCTTTGAAAGTACGGTTAACAGGAAATCAGTATGAACATTCAGAACAGGAAAAACAGGATAATTCACAGCGGCAAAGGGGTGAAACTGGCCGATCATGGCAGAATTCTCACTCTGCTGGGCCTGATCGTCGTCATTGCCGGTGCAGCGGCACTCGCAGGCTTTCTTTTAAGGAGCACAGGCAACTGGTCGGGTACCGGCCTGCCGGAAAAGGATGAGACCACGATCGCCGAGGGAATATCCGGGGCTGCGCTGGTGCGTTACCGGATGAACGATACAGGTGATGGCACAGATACTGTGGCAGACAGCAGCGGAACAGATACGCAGACACCCGGCAGCGGGTCAGATGCACAGACACCCGACAGCGGG
>ONKP01000037.1 GCA_900318405.1 uncultured Eubacteriales bacterium
ATGAGCACGAAGTGACGCGTAAGCGGAACGAAAGTGCGAATACCTGTAGGATTGCGGGAGTGCGAAGCACGGAGCAATCCGTAGCTTATACAGTATGTGAAAACGCAGACAGACTCGTCACACGCGAAGCACGGAGCAATCCGTAGCTTATACAGTATGTGGCACGATTTATCGTATGGGGTTTACGTGAACAGAGAGCCGGGCACAGGATACTTCCAGTCCGCAACCTCCGCAGGCGTCAGTGCTTGGCGAATTCGACCGCAGGGAAGGATGAGCTTAGCACTGCTACGCCGAGGACAAGCGAGAGCGCGTTGCGGATGGAAGTATCCTGCGCCTGCTATGATTACATGACGAAACCTTGACAGCGCGATATAATAAATGCGTCATCATTCGCGCGGGAGGATAAGTAATGCTGAAAGTATTTCTGGTGGAAGACGAATTTATCATTCGCGAAGCCATCCGCAAAACCATCAACTGGGAACAGGAAGGCTTCGAACTGACCGGTGAGGCCGGAGACGGTGAAAAAGCCTATCCCATGATCCTCAAAAGCAGACCGGACATTCTGATCACAGATATCCGCATGCCTTTCATGGATGGCCTGGAACTTTCCCGGCTCGTGCGCGGAAGCCTGCCAGAAACGAAGATCATCATCCTCAGCGGATACGATGATTTTTCCTATGCCAGAGAGGCGATCAGTATCGGCATCACGGAATATCTGCTGAAGCCGGTGACCGGCGCAAAGCTGCTGGAGACGATGAAAAAGGTCGGCGCCGATATCGCTGCAGAGCGGGAAAAGGAAAATTACCGCGCCATCTATGAAAAAGAGCACGAGGAACGCATGCGTCTGGAACGCTCCGAATTTCTGAAAAATGTCATCAGCGGCAAATACACCATGACACAGATCATGGAGACGGGCCGGGAACTGGATATTCATTTAACCGCTGCCTATTATCAGATTCTCCTGTTTCAGAGCCTTGCGCGAAAGGAAAAACGCCCGGAACGCGGTGACAACCCCGGAGACGATATCGCCGACCAGATCTGCGCGCTGCCGGGTATCCTCTGCTATGAACAGGTGGGAGGTGCGCTCTGCATACTGCTCACCGCGGCAGATGTGGCTTCCATGGAACAGAACAGAGAAGTTGCCATGCGTGTCATCCGGGAAGACATGGCAGAGCAGGAAGGGTATATCTATTTCACATCTGTCGGACCGGTCGTGGAGCGTATCAGCGAGATTGCCCAGTCCTATCATCTGGCGGGGCAGATGTTTGCCAGACGTTTTCTGTACGATGAGGGACATGAGTTTGTGTACGGCAGCGATGAGCCGGCTGATTCCTCTGCGGAGCCGGCGGGGAAAAATAAAGAATCCGAAGTCCTGTCGGACAGAAACGCCGCGGAGTTCTGGCAGATGGACCGCACGTATATCCTCAGCTTTCTCGCGAGCGGAGATGCGGAGGATGTGAACGCATTCTGCCATACAATCGTGCGAAACGTGGGCGTAAAGAATCTGTCGTCGTTTATCTTCCGTCAGTACATCATGATGGACGTATATCTTACCTGTTCAACCTTTCTCAGCAACTGCGGCTATACAAAGAGCGAGATCGCTGCTGCCTGCGGCACCTATGACCCGGGAAAAATGCTGGACACATCGACAGAGGTGGAAAAACAGCTGAAACAGTATTTTTCCGCCGCGCTGGTCATGCGGGACAAATCCTCGGATACGCGGTCTCTCTCGCTCACGCAGGAGGCAGAGCAGTATATTCAGCGGCATTTCACGGAGAATGACCTGTCACTGGGAAAGGTCGCCGGCGCGATCGGCGTTTCCCCGAATCATCTGAGCCATATGTTCAGTCAGAAAACGGGGCATACTTTTGTCGAATATCTCACACAGCTGCGGTTGGATTATGCCAGAAACCTGATGAAGACGACGGACCTCACGAGCGCTGAGATCGGTGTGAAGGCGGGGTACAGCGATGCACATTATTTTTATTACATCTTCAAGAAGACGCTGAATATGACACCCAAAGAGTACAGAAACAGCATCGCGGGATCCGCGGGGGCAGCGGACGGCAAATGATGCTGCGCTGATGCGCGGGAAATGATGCAGCATCAGCAGGAGAACAGAACGGAATCATGGGAGAGAAAAAGAAAGTGAGCGCGGAGAAAAGCACAGGCGGCATCAGAAGAGCCAGTATTTTCAGTAAAATCTGGAGAATTATCCTTGTGATCATGATTCCGCTCACGGCACTGTCGGTGGTCTCGATTATATCGCTGAATATGGTCTACAACAGATATGACAGGAGCGTGCAGAATATCACTGCCGTCAACAGCTATAACCTCGACTGGGAAAAAAACATGAACAGCACGATGTACTATATCATCGTGGAGGCCAACGACTGGGATGAGGTCAGCAAGAAGAAAACCGCTGAGAACCCCTATTACCTGATCGAGGACATGCGGAGTCATTTCAAAAAGCTGGCTGCCGACAATGATGACCCCGAGGTGAACAACAATCTCGATATGATCTTCCGCGTCCTCGACAATCTGGAAAAATGTGTCGACGAGGTTGTGGCCAATATCTATGAGGGCGGTCATTACGATGACAACATCGATATCCTGAAGACGGATATCTACGTCATGACCGATATGATTCAGGAAAATATCCAGAATTATATCTATCATGAGGCGGTTCTGATGGAGGAAGCGCGGCAGGAGATCTCGACCAATGTGCGTACGCTGACAGGAACCATCATCGTCCTGATCGTGTTTGCGTTCGTGTCGTCGGTCTTTTTCTCAAGGCGCATGACGCATAAGATCACGGATCCCATCTTCGGCCTCGTGAAGGCGACAAAGGAATTCGCCGGCGGTGATTTTTCTGTCCGGTTCGAATCACACTCCAATGATGAGATTGACGTACTCGCTGACAGCTTCAATGACATGGTGAAGGAGATCTCGGCACTGGTTGAAAATGTGCACCGGGACGAGAGAAGGATGCGTGTTCTGGAGCTGCGTATCCTGCAGGAACAGGTCAATCCGCATTTTCTCTACAATTCGCTGGATGCGATCATGTGGCTCACGGAAGCGGGAGAGAATGATCTCGCGGTGCGCATGATCAGCTCGCTGTCGACATTTTTCCGGACGGGTCTGTCAAAGGGACGGGACTGGATTACGGTCGGCAATGAGGAGAGGCACACGAGGAGTTATCTGGAGATCCAGCAGTTCCGCTATCAGGACATCCTGAGTTATGAGATCGATATACCGGAAGGGATCCGCGGCTACTATATGATGCGACTGATGCTGCAACCAATCGTCGAAAATGCGCTGTATCACGGCATCAAGAACCGCCGCGCCATGGGGCATATCCTGGTGAAGGGAGAAAAATGCGGTGACAACCTTGTTTTTACTGTGAAGGATGACGGCATTGGCATGAAGCCTGAAGAACTGGACCGCATGCGGAAACTGATCTCCGGCGAGATCAGGGATGATTCCGATCACGGTTTCGGCGTTGCCAATGTGGAACAGCGCATCCATCTGCGGTACGGATCGGCCTACGGAGTAGAAGTGGAGAGCGAATACGGTGTGGGCACGGAAGTGCGGGTGACGATCCCCGCGCTGAAGACGCCGGGAAGCTCAGAGGTGCCGGCACTGACAGCAGACTATGATCATGGAACCGTGCAGTTACAGAAACTTCATGAACCAGAGGAAGGAGAGAGCGGAAATGCGGAATAACAGGGCATCGGGTTGGAAGAAAGGTGCGGTGACAGTTCTGATCGCCTTTGCCTGTGCACTTGCCGGCTGCGGCGATGAAGTGAACAGTGCCGCCACATCCATCGCTTTTTCTCATGATGACAGTGCTTTTCAGACGGTTTCCGACGATACGCGCACGGTCACGATCGGTTTCGCTCAGGTCGGAGAGGAGTCGGACTGGCGGAGAGCCAATTCCGATTCCATCAGGGATACCTTCTCAACGGATAAAGGATACAATCTGCTGTTCGAGGATGCACAGAATGATCCGGATACGCAGATCAGCGATGTCAGCCGTTTTATCCAGCAGGGGGTGGATTATATCGTTCTGGAACCCATCGTTGAAACCGGCTGGGATAAGGTGCTGCAGGAGGTGAAGGACGCGGGCATTCCTGTGATCGTTGCGGACCGACAGCTGACACTGGAGGATGATTCACTGTATACGGCATGGACAGGATCGAATCCTGATTTGGAGGGAAAGAAGGTATGCGCATGGATACATGCCTTCGCTGAGAAAAATCACCTTGACGAGTCGACGTTTCAGATCGGCGTTATTCAGGGGACGATCGGATCCAGCCCGCAGATCGGCCGTGAGAGGGCACTCCGAGAGGCGGCCGCAAAGTACAGATGGTCGATCGCCGGGTCCGAGAAAGGCGAGTTTACGCAGGCCAAGGGACGCGAGGCCATGGACGCACTGCTGAAGAAATATCCTGATATCAACATCGTTTACTGTGATAATGATAACGAGGCTTATGGCGCGATAGAAGCACTGCAGGCGGCCGGCAGGAAGATCGGAACGGACATAGAGCACGGCGAGATCGTGATCGTCGCCTTTGACGGCGCGGAAAAAGCGCTGAAAGCCGTACAGGATGGTCTTATTGCCTGCGACGGCGAGTGTAATCCCCTGCTCGGACCGAAGATTGAAAAGATCATTGAGGCACTGAAAGACGGGAAGACCGTCTCGAAGATCCAATATGTAGATGAAAACATTTATGCGCAGAACGATGATATCAGCAGCGTATCGATCGACGGCGTGGATTACCCTGTGACACCGGTGACGGATGAACTGCTGGAGAGCAGAGTCTACTAGTACCACCGTTACGCCGAGGACAAGCTCGCGCATAAGCTTCGAGCTCTCCTTTGGTTGTTCTCAGCAAGTGCTCATCGCTCCGTCTCGGCTGGAAGTCTCCATGTGTGACAGTGGCTGGCAACAGGTGAACGGCAACTCACATGTACGGAATACAGAAGGTGTACAACATGTACAACTTTGCGGATGTTACAGCAAACATTTCCAAAAACGTACATGCCAATTTAGTCAACTACACGAAAATGTACACAATACGTTGACACGTTCCTGCCCAAATGGTACAGTTGCAATTGTTAAATGAATTGTACATATTTCCCATACAAATGCGAGGACCATTTCCTGAATTGTTCATCTCTCACAATGGAATGGTGAAGCGTGCTGAAAAACATCTGCATATTTTAACAAACCGGACGAAAAAAGCATCAGCAAAAGCGCCGGTGAATGAAAGACAAGATGTAAATGTACAATATGGCATACGTATGGAAAACATGTACGAATATACGATCAACTTTTTTATTTAACATGTACAGCACTGTGCCATCCACAATGACAGTGGTGTGCAAAAAAGGCAGGAGGAATGGAATATGAAGGAATTTGGTAAGAGACTGCTCGGTGCAGGACTTTCCGTTGCAATGGCGGGAGGACTTCTTGCAGGCTGCGGAAGCTCATCCACAGCATCCAGCGCAACATCAGCGGCTTCATCCGCAACCGAGACGGACAACAGCAAGATCAAGATCGGTGTTTCCATCTGGTCTTCCACGGATGTACTCGGATCTCAGTGCAAGCTGATCCTCGATGAGGCAGCCAAGGCTCTCGGCGTACAGGTTCAGTACGTTGACCAGGGTCATGTATCCGAGAAGGTTACCGCTTCTGTTGAGCAGCTCTGTGCAGCAGGATGCCAGGGTATCATCATCTGCAACTCTTCCGATACAGAGATGACATCCGCCATCAAGACCTGCAACGACAATAAAGTATATCTGGCACAGTTCTTCCGTATCATCAGCAAGGACGACAACCCGGATATCTATCAGGCAGCTACCGATTCTCCTTATTATGTAGGTGCTGTTCATGAGAACGAAGTTGAGAACGGCAAGAAGCTTGTTCAGATTCTCCTCGACAAGGGCGATCGTGACATCGGTCTGATCGGCTGGGAGCAGGGAGATGCTACATGGCTCGGCCGTTGGGAAGGTTACAAGGAAGGCGTAGATGCCTGGAACAAGGACAACCCTGATGATCAGGCAAAGCTCTCTGAGCCGCAGTACGCAGGAACCACTTCCGATGGTGGTGCAAAGGCAGCCGATGCTCTGATGCAGGCTGATCCGGATCTGGATGCTCTGATCCCGGCCGGCGGCGGCGGTGATCCTCTGCAGGGTGCTATCGCAGCTGTTGAGAAGGCAGGAAAGACCGACAGCATCGACGTTGTTTCCACTGACTTCCTTCCGGATCTCGGCGACAGACTGGCTAACGGATCCATGGCAGGTGAGTCCGGAGGACATTACTGCGATCCTCTGTTCGCATTCCTGATGGTTTACAACGCAATCAAGGGCAACTACACAGGTTTCGCAGGACAGTTCAACGAGATCCAGTTCCCTTATCTGTATGTATCTTCTGCTGATGACTATGCACAGTATGAGAAGTACTTCGTAGATCAGCTTCCTTACACAGATGATGAGATCGTTGATATGTCCAACATGAGCTTTGACGATCTGGCAGCAGCAGCTGGCAAGCTTTCCATCGAAGATGCAGCTGAAAGAGCCGGCGGTGAGGCAGTAAGCGCAAGCTCAGCATCATAAAAAATATGGCGGCGGGCTGTCGGAAACGGCAGACCGATACCACAAGAGCTGACAGACATCAGTGAATTGTCGGGCCGGTATCCGGGCGATACCGGCCTGTATTTTTAAAACCAGTTGTTCTATACCAATTTTGAGATTGAGGTAAAATGTATGGAATCTGTTGAGAAAACCAAGAAAACCGGAAAGATGTCCGGGAAGGTTAAGGGATACCTGATCCTGGCGGTGCTTGTGGTTGCGGCATGGGCAGTCTTCAAAATCCTGACGCCGGGCAACTTCGGATCACCTTCGAACCTGATTTCTTATTTCCAGGCAGGACTGATGGCGGCAACAGGCGCTATCGGCTTTTATTTCGTTATGGTCATGGGCATGTTCGATTTCTCCATCGGCGCGAACATCGTCCTCTCTGCTATCGTCGGATGCATTTTTGCATCCAAACTCGGCCTCGGCTACTTCGGCCTCGTCATCGGCAGCCTGATCACAGGCGCCCTGGTCGGACTCCTGAACGGCTTCCTCTACACAAAGCTGAGAATCCCGTCCATGATCGTTACCGTTGGTACGGCACTCATCCTTGAGTCCCTTGCTAACTATGTGGCGAACGGCGAGACACAGACACTTCCGGACAACCTCCGCTGGTTCGGTTCCATCGGCGGTTCCATCGTCCTCGCAGCTGTCGCGTTTGTCGTTGCTTTTGTTCTTCTGAACTACACCAAGATCGGAACATACACCTATGCGATCGGCTCCAACGAGTTTGTTGCCAAGAACATGGGTATCAATGTAGACAAGTACAAGACCATAGCCTTTGTGATCTCCGGTGCGTTCTTCGGCGCCGAGGCGATCCTTTCCATCGGATATGGTTCTTCGATGGTTGCCGTTACCGGCATGAGCTCCATGAGCCGTAACTTCATTCCGACCATGGGCTGCTTCTTCGGACTGGCATTCAGAAAGTACGGTATTCCGCTCCAGGCTATCATCATCGGTGAGTTCTTCGTCAACATCATTTTCTACGGATTTATTGCTCTCGGCGCTCCGACAGCAATCCAGGACGTCATCACCGGCCTTGCACTTCTGGTAATCATCACTGTGACGACCAGAACCGCAAAGGGCGAGATCGTTAAGTAAAGAGGAGGATGAACCATGAGTGATGAAGTAAGGCTTGAAGCCGTAGACGTGAGCAAAACCTTCGGTATCACCAAGGCTGTGCAGCACGTATCTGAAAAGTTCTATAAAGGTGAGATCCATGCGCTGATTGGAGAGAACGGTTCCGGTAAATCAACGCTGACCAATATGCTGACCGGTATCTATTCGATCGACAGCGGCAAGTTCATCCTCGACGGCGAGGAGGTAAAACCTGTCAACCAGGTCGACGCCAATAACCACGGCATCGCCATTATCGTACAGGAGCTCGGTACGCTCGACGGTCTGACCGTCGCTGAGAATATCTTCCTCGGACATGAGGATCAGTTCGTAAAGCACGGGATCAAAAATACCGGCGCCATGAATAAAAAAGCCAATGAACTGCTGAAGGAATACGGATTCGGCAGGATCAAGGCTTCCGATTACGTAGATGATTACAACTTCGAGGACAGAAAACTCGTCGAGATCGTGAAATCCACGTATTTCAAACCGAAGGTCCTTGTCGTCGATGAGACGACGACGGCGCTCTCCCAGGAGGGACGTGAAGAGCTGTACAAGGTCATGAACCGTGTGAGAGATTACGGCGGCGTCGTTATTTTTATCTCCCATGACCTGCAGGAGGTTCTGGATAAATCCGACAGGATCACGGTTCTCCGCGATGGCGTGTACATCGGCTGCGTCAATGCGAAAGACGAGACAGAGGACGATCTGAAAAAAATGATGGTCGGCCGTGAGATGACAGGTGATTACTATCGCTCGGATTACGGCGAGAAGGTTTCGGACGAGGTTGTGCTCTCCGTGGAAAACGTAACTGTTCCGAATCTGATCAAAGACGTCACCTTCCAGCTGCATAAGGGTGAGATCCTCGGCTTCGGCGGTCTGTCCGAATCCGGTATGCATGAGGTCGGCAAGGCGATCTTCGGCGCATCGTTTGACAGAACCGGTACCGTGAAGCTCGCTGACGGAACGGAGATCAATGATATCCCGACGGCGATCAAACACAGCATCGCCTATACATCCAAGGATCGTGACAACGAATCCGTTGTCATGAACCAGAGTATCGGTGACAACATCCTTCTTCCTTCTCTTGACAGACTGGGCAAAGGACCGCTGAAGATCCAGAACCATAAGGCAAACAGGGCTTTCGCGGAAAAATATGCTGAAGAGATGTCCGTCAAGATGGTCAACACGAACCAGTTTGTATCGGAGCTCTCGGGCGGCAACAAACAGAAGGTTGTTCTGGCCCGCTGGCTCGGCGCTGATTCGGACATCCTTGTTCTCGATTCCCCGACCCGTGGTATCGATATCAAGGTAAAACAGGACATTTATCAGCTGATGGACAAGATGCGCAAAGAGGGCAAATCCATCATCATGATCTCAGAGGAACTGATGGAGCTGATCGGTATGTGCGACCGCATCATTATCATGCGTGACGGCCAGATCAGCGGCGAACTGGAGCGCAGCAGGAATCTCGATGAGAATTCGCTGATCGCGAAGATGGTATAAGGAAGGAGAAAAACAATGGAAAAAGCTGTAACAGCAGATAAGGCGGAGCGGAAGAGTTTCGCACAGTCATCTACTTTCCGTGCGGTCCTTCCGGTCATCGGACTGATTCTTGTTTTCATTATTTTTAATATTCTGACCGGCGGAAGAATGATCACCAACCTGAGCCTGACGATCAGCTCGCTGTATTCCCTGATGATCGCCTGCACGGGCGTGTTCTTCATCATGACCATGGGCGGCCTTGATTTTTCGCAGGGATCTATCCTTGGTATCGCTGCCATCGTGATCTGCACGGTTTCCAAGGTGGCTCCGGTCGGTATTGCAATCATCGCCGGTATTGCGGTGGGTGCAGGCATCGGTGCGATCAACGGATTTTTCTACGTGAACCGTAAGATCAAATCCTTCATTGTTACGATCTGCACGATGTTCCTTTTCCGTGGCATTATCAAGTATCTGACGAGTGATTCACCGGTTTCCGGTGCAGCTTCTCTGCAGATGAACTATGATACGGTTCCGGTGAAGCTGACCTGCATGCTGATCGTTGTGGCGCTTGGCATTTTCTTCTTTGAGTTTACCCGCTTCGGTACGGATCTCAGAGCGATCGGCGCAGGCGAGAAGGCGGCCAAGTTCGCCGGCATCCGTACGGACAGAATGAAATTCTGGGTTTATGTGCTGTCCGGCGCGATCACCGGTTTTGCGGCATTTGTCAGCGTTGTTCACGCTGGTTCAGTTACTTCTTCCGGTGGTAATCAGCTGGAGACGCAGATTCTGATCGCCCTGGTTCTCGGCGGCATGCCGATTTCCGGTGGTGCCAAGGTAAGATTCGAGAACGTTATTGTCGGTGCTCTGCTGTACACGATTCTTCAGTCCGGTCTGCAGATGCTGGGTATGTCCACACAGACGATGCAGATGATCGAGAGCGTAGTCTTCCTGGTATTTGTTCTGATTTTCGCGGACAGACAGTCAATTCAAGTTATCAAATAATTATTGCGGATACTTCCGTTCGCAAACACGCTCTCGCTCGTCCTCGACGCAGCGGTGGTAAGTGTGAGAAACCAGCTCCGCTGGGTTTCTCACACTTACCACCGACTGCTGCGGATGGTTTGCGAACCGGAAGTATCCCGCACACCGGTGGCCGTGCGGAAAAGAAAATATAATTCACTGAACAGTAAAAGTAACAGTCAAAACTGAACAGTAAAAGTAACAGTCAAAACAGACAACAGTAAAGTAATAATCAAAATATACAACAGTAAAAGTAACGATCGAAATATAACAGCAAATATTACAATCAAAGCATAAAGGAGAATTTCCGCTATGGAAAAACTGTATTTTATAGTAGGCAGCCAGGATTTGTATGGCGAAGAGTGCCTGAAGGAAGTGGCTGCTGATGCGGCAAAGATGACGGATTTTCTGAACGAGAAGCTGGCGGATACGATCCGTGTTGAGCTGCTTCCGACGGTTATCACTTCGGCGACCTGCGTGAAGGATATGCGTAAGGTGATGGATGATGATGAGTGTGTAGGCGTGATCACGTGGATGCATACGTTTTCACCGGCGAAGATGTGGATCAAGGGTCTGCAGGAGCTGAGAAAGCCGCTGCTGCACCTGCACACGCAGGCGAACGAGAAGCTTCCGTATGATGACATTGACATGGACTTCATGAACCTGAACCAGTCCGCACACGGCGACAGGGAGTACGGATACATCCTCGCAAGACTGCACATTCAGCACGAGGTTGTTGCCGGCTATTATCAGCATGAGGATGTGATCGACAGAATCCGCCAGTTTGCACAGGTGGCAAAGGCAATCAGCTTTTCTCATAATCTCCGTGTGGCTACGTTCGGCAACAACATGCGTGATGTGGCTGTGACTGACGGCAATCGTCTGGAGGCTGAGATCCATTACGGCTGGGAGATCAAGTACTGGGGCATCGGCGAGATCGCTGACCGTGCTGCGAAGGTGACGGATGCGGAGATTGATGCCAAGATGCAGGAATATAATGATAAGTACACTATGGCGACGGATAATCTGGATGCTGTCCGTGAGCAGGCGAAGTATGAAGTCGCTTTTGACCAGTTTATCAGTGAGAACGGATGCAAAGCCTTCTCGGATACGTTCCAGGATCTCGCAGGACTCCGTCAGCTGCCGGGCATTGCCGCACAGAACCTGATGGCAAAGGGCGTCGGCTTCGGACCTGAGGGCGATTACAAGATCGCCGCTTTCTCCGCTGTTCTGATGAAGATGGCTGAGGGCAGAAAGGGTTCGACCGGATTTATCGAGGATTACACCTATGACCTGACACCGGGCAAAGAGCTGGAGCTCGCTTCTCATATGCTTGAGGTGCCGGCATCGTTCGCAGCGAACAAACCGGAGATTCAGGTTCATCCGCTCGGTATCGGCGGTAAGGAAGATCCGGCCCGTCTGGTATTCGACGGTGTGACGGGTGACGGCATTCAGGTTACGCTGGTTGACATGGGCGACCACTTCCGCATTATCTGCGCTGATGTAGAACTTGTAAAGCAGCCGGAGAAGATGCCGAAGCTTCCGGTAGCGAGAATCATGTATCGCCATAAACCGAATTTCCAGATCGGCACGGCGGCATGGTGCTATGCGGGCGGCGCACATCACAGCGTGATCTCCACAGCGCTTGACCGCACGGATATCGAGATGTTCGCAAGACTGACGAATACAGAGCTGATCACAATCGGTGATGATACGACGGAAGAGGATCTGAGAACCTTCCGGATCTGAGTGTATAAGTCCGGCGCATTTGTACAGTCAGTGCGCCGGCGAACATCGTGAAATTGTATATATACATGTCGTCAATATTCTGCGATTCTTCGTATAATTACGCCATTTTCAAGGCAATTTTCAGTTATTTTTTGTGATTATTGCTGGAAAAATGGACCGGTATTTTGTATCATGACGCTGACAGCCTGAGCGGTCGGATATGTGTACTTCGACGGTTCAGGTCTCAGATGCTGACAGAAGAAAACGACTTGAATTGTCCTGGATGTATTTGAAATTTACAGAAGCGGGGTTGATGTATGGCTGACCGGCCTAAATACCAGGCAGTTATTGACTGGGTAAAGAACAGTATCAGAGAAGGCACGCTGCAGTACGGCGACAGGCTGATGTCAGAGAAGGAACTCAGTGAGAAGTTCGGACTCAGCAGGCAGACGATCCGCCATGCGACCGGCGAACTGGAGAAGCAGCATGTGCTTACCCGCGTACAGGGAAGCGGCACGTATATCGGTGCCGCTTTTCAGCCTGTCCGGCGGGAACGGTATATGAATATCGCTGTCCTCAGTACATTTTATGAGAGCTATATTTTTCCGCCCATCCTCAGGGGCATTGTGTCAGTGCTGCAGAAGGCGGGATATACGACACAGGTTGCCTTCACGGATAACCGGATGGATGTGGAAAAACAGAATCTGAAGGCAATTCTCGAAAAAGGAGATATCGACGGTTTCATTGTGGAGCCCACACAGAGTGCGCTGCCGAATCCGAATATTCCCTATTATCAGGAAATTCTGAGCAGGCATATTCCGATACTGCTTTTCAATGCATTTTATCCGGATCTGCATGTGCCGTGTGTGCGTATCGATGACAGAAAAATAGCTGACCACGCCACGGAGCTGCTGATCGAGAGAGGACATCGCAAGATCGTCGGTATATTCAAGTCGGATGACGGGCAGGGACCGCTCCGGTATCAGGGATATGTGGATGCCATGGTCAGACATGATGTACCGTTCGACAGACGGAATGTGATCTGGTGTGACACGGTGATGCAGCAGGATATTCATCAGCTCGCGGACTACCTGATCTTCCGCCTGGCAGACTGTACGGCAGTTGTCTGCTATAATGATGAAGTGGCCATGTCACTGATCGATATTCTTCTCAGCCGCGGCATCCGTGTGCCGGAGGACATATCGGTAGTCGGCATCGATGATTCAAATCTGGCTTCAGTCTGCCGTGTACCTTTTACTTCATTTCCGCATCCCAAGGAAGAACTCGGTATCAAAGTGGCGGAAAATCTGCTGAAGATGATCGACAATCCCGATTTCGACGGCAATTACCTGTATGATGCAAAGCCTGTGATGCGTGACTCAGTGCGGGATCTCCGCAAGGCAGAACAGTGAAATTTTTCACTTTTAGGAGGAAAAGAAATGCTGGAAGAACTGAAAAAGAAAGTGTGGGAGGCCAATCTGCTCCTCCCGAAATACCATCTGGTAACTTTTACCTGGGGCAATGTGAGCGCCATTGACCGCGAGAGCGGCCTTTTTGTCATCAAGCCGAGCGGTGTGGATTATGAAAAACTGCAGCCGGAAGACATGGTTGTCGTAAATCTGAAGGGGGAAAAGGTTGAGGGACGCTACAATCCTTCTTCCGATACACCTACGCATGTGGTTCTGTATAACAGATTCACGGATATCGGCGGCATTGTGCACACGCATTCATCCTGGGCAACAAGCTGGGCGCAGGCCGGACGCGGCATTCCATGCTACGGGACGACGCATGCCGATTATTTTTACGGAGAGATTCCGTGCGTACGCAACCTGACGAAAGAAGAGATCGAAGAGGCATATGAGACGAATACCGGTGTGCTCATCGCGGATGACTTTGAACAGAATCATCGCGATCACATCGCTGTGCCGGGTGTTCTCTGCAAGAATCATGGCGTGTTCACCTGGGGCAAGGATGCGAAGGAAGCTGTCCACAACGCCGTTGTCGTCGAGGAAGTGGCGAAGATGGCCGCACGCTGCGAGCTGATCAATCCGGATGTCAAGCCGGCGCCGCAGGAACTGCAGGACAAGCATTATTTCCGCAAGCACGGAGCAAACGCTTATTACGGACAGACGGAATCCTGAGGAGGTATGTATGGGAGCAAAGGAACTGATTGAGAGCGGAAAAACTGCCCTCGGTATCGAATTCGGATCGACAAGGATCAAGGCTGTCATGATCGATCTGGACGGCAATGTGCTGGCAACGGGTGTATATGACTGGGAGAACCAGCTGAAAAACGGCATCTGGACCTATGATTATGACGAGATCGACCGCGGATTCCGCGGATGCTACACATCACTCCGCGAGGATGTGGAGAAGAAATACGGTGTGACGATCAGGAAACTCGGAGCACTCGGCATCAGCGCCATGATGCATGGCTATATCGCCCTGGATAAGGATGGAAAGCCGATCGCACCGTTCCAGACATGGCGGAACACAAATACACAGAAGGCTGCGGATGAGATGACGGAGCTCTTCAACTTCAATATCCCGCTCCGCTGGACGAGTGCGCATCTGTATCAGTGCGTGCTGGATCATGAAGAGCATCTGAAGAATGTTGACTTTGTCACCACGCTGGATTCCTATATGCATTACCGCCTGACCGGAAGAAAAGTGACCGGTGTCGGCGATGCTTCCGGTATTTTCCCGATCGATTCAACGAAGATCGATTACGATGCAAAAATGATGGCGGCGTTTGACGGACTGATCGCAAAGCAGGGCTATACCTTCAAAGCGGAAGATCTCTTCCCGAAGGTACTGCCGGCCGGTGCGGATGCGGGAACGCTGACACCTGAGGGTGCTGCACTTCTCGATGAGAGCGGCAATCTGGAGCCTGGCGTGCCGATGGCTCCGCCGGAAGGCGATGCGGGAACAGGCATGGTAGCGACCAATTCGGTAGCGCCCGGCACCGGCAATGTATCCGCCGGCACGAGTACCTTCGCCATGATCGTTCTGGAAAAGGGACAGACCATGAAGAAGCTCCACCGTGAGATCGACATGGTGACCACACCTGACGGCGCGCCCTGCGCGATGTCTCATGCCAACAACGGAACGACAGATCTCAATGCCTGGGTCGGCATTTTTAAGGAGTTCTGCGATCTGATGGGTGTGAAGGCCGATATGGGCGAGCTCTTCGGAAAGCTTTACCGACATTCGCTGGAAGGCGATCCTGACTGCGGAGGCCTCCTTGCCTACGGTTATTATTCCGGTGAGAATGTGACGATGCTGAATGAGGGACGTCCGCTCTACACGAGAATGCCGGAGAGCCATTTCAACCTCGCCAATCTGATGCGTGTAAACCTGTATACCTCGCTTGGCGCTGTCAAGCTCGGCATGGATATTCTGACAAAGGAAGAGCATGTGCGCATTGACCGGATTACCGGTCACGGCGGACTTTTCAAGACGGAAGGGGTTGCGCAGAATTACCTGGCAGCTTCCATCAACGCACCTGTTACCGTCATGAAGACGGCGAGCGAGGGCGGCCCCTGGGGTATGGCCGTACTGGCGGCTTACCTGATCGACGGTGAGGCTTCCGGCCTTTCTCTCGGCGATTACCTGGATAAGAAGATTTTTGCCGGACAGGAGGGCATTACCGTTCAGCCGGATCCGAAGGACGTTGAAGGTTATGAGACGTTTGCGGAGCATTACAGAGCAGGTATCCCGGTGGAGAAAGCCGCGATCGATAATCTCCGCTGGTAAAATCATTTGCCCGGACGTGCATATTTCACAGAGAAATACCACGTCCGGACATATGTTGTTTTCGGGTCGGATTTGTGCACGGAATGCACGAAAATGCCTGACTCGGGTGTTTTTAATTCAGGGTTCCCGTGTTATACTCATAACTGGTTTCGGATGAAACGCAGGTTTTGTTACTTTGTTTCGGATGAAATGAAGGTTTCGTTTATTTTTCAGGGAGATTGTGTGAACAGTCTCGGTTTGTAAAGAGGAGCAGCTATGGACAATAAAGAGTTAAAGCGTATCGCCAATCAGGTCCGCAAAGACATCATTGTCGGCGTACATGCGGCAAAGTCCGGACATCCGGGCGGATCACTTTCAGCCGCGGAGATTTTTACGTATCTGTATTTTGAGGAGATGCATGTAGATCCGAAGAATCCGAAGGATCCTGACCGCGATCGTTTCGTCCTCTCCAAGGGACATACGGCGCCCGGCTATTACGGCGCGCTCGCTGAGAAGGGATTTTTCCCTCGCGAGGATATGAAGACACTGCGTCATACAGGTTCTTATCTGCAGGGACATCCGAATATGAATGAGATCCCCGGCGTGGATATGAGCTCCGGTTCTCTGGGACAGGGCATTTCCGCTGCTGTCGGCATGGCGCTCTCCGGCAAGCTTCGCAATAAGGATTATCGCGTGTATACACTGCTGGGAGACGGTGAGATCGAGGAAGGCCAGGTATGGGAGGCTTCCATGTTCGCCGGCAACCATGCACTGGATAATCTCGTTGTGATCGTCGATAACAACAATCTGCAGATCGACGGACCGATCACGGAGGTCAACTCCCCGTATCCGATCGACCGCAAGTTTGAGGCATTCAAGTTCCATGTGATCAATGTGGCTGACGGCAATGATTTTGATCAGCTTCGCGCGGCTTTTAAGGAGGCACGTGAGGTAAAGGGCATGCCGACAGCCATCATCTGCAAGACTGTCAAGGGCAAGGGCGTTTCCTTCATGGAAAACGAAGTCGGCTGGCATGGCAAAGCTCCGAATGATGAGCAGTTCGCCGTGGCAATGGCAGACCTTGAGAAAATCGATGAGGAGGTAAACGCATAATGGCAGACGTGAAGAAGATCGCTACCCGTGAGAGCTATGGCAACGCACTGGTAGAACTCGGAAAAGAGCATGACGACCTGATCGTTCTGGATGCCGATCTGGCAGGAGCGACCAAGACTGGTATCTTCAAAAAAGCATTTCCGGACCGTCATATTGACTGCGGTATCGCCGAGGCCGATATGATGGGCATTGCTGCCGGACTGGCTACGACCGGCTTTGTGCCTTTCGCAAGTACATTTGCCATGTTTGCCGCAGGACGTGCTTTTGAGCAGGTGCG
Source organism: uncultured Eubacteriales bacterium (assembly GCA_900318405.1). Lineage (GTDB taxonomy): Bacteria > Bacillota > Clostridia > Lachnospirales > Lachnospiraceae > Bilifractor. Next base: position 17,114 of record ONKP01000037.1, read on the forward strand.
CAACTCCATCGGTTATCCGCATCTGAATGTAAAAATCGGCGCTACGCATGCCGGCATTTCCGTCGGCGAGGACGGCGCATCTCATCAGTGCTGCGAGGATATCGCCCTGATGCGTACCATTCCGGGCATGACGATCATCGTTCCTTCCGATGACATCGAGGCAAAGGCAGCCGTGAAGGCGGCCTATGAGATGGAAGGACCCTGCTATCTCCGTTTCGGCAGACTGGCCGTTCCGGTTATCAATGATCGTCCGGATTACAAATTTGAGATCGGAAAGGGTATCACACTCCGTGAGGGCAGTGATCTGACGATCGTTGCCACCGGTCTTGAAGTAGGCTATGCACTGGAGGCGGCAGACCGTCTGGCCAAAGACGGCATTTCCGCTGAGGTGATTAATATCCACACCATCAAGCCGATCGATGAGGATCTGCTCATCGCTTCCGCATCGAAGACCGGCAAGGTGGTTACCGTAGAAGAGCATTCGGTAATCGGCGGTCTTGGCGGTGCCGTAGCTGAAGTCCTCAGCGAGAAGTGCCCGACAAAGATGCACCGCATCGGCGTGTACGATGTATTCGGTGAGTCCGGCCCTGCCGTTGAACTTCTGCACAAGTACGGACTTGACGGAGACGGCGTTTACGCAGCCATCCGCAACTGGCTGGATGCATAAATCCCGGCTACAGTGTGAAATTATGACAGGCGGCCTTGCACACCCGGAGGGCGTGCAGGGCCGCCTATGACTTTACGGCGGAAACAGGAGGACCGGCAGATGTATAAAGTACTGATCGCAGACGACGAGGGCATCGCACTTCGCTCCCTCTCGTACATCATCGAAAATACATGGAAGGACCAGTGCACGGTGCGCTCAGCCGACACGGGACGCACGGTCATCGAGATCGCGGAGACCTTCCGGCCGGATGTGGCGGTTATGGATATTCAGATGCCGGGCATCAACGGCATTGAAGCCATCAAGGAAATCCGAAAGTTTTCCCCGCAGACGCTCTTTATCATCGTCACAGCCTATGATCAGTTCGATTATGCCAAAGAGGCCATCGACCTCGGCGTGCTCTGCTATCTGACCAAGCCGCTTGACCGGGATAAATTCGTGGATGTGATGAACGGCGCTTTTGCGCAGATCGACAGGGAGAAAACCAAACGCAGCAACGACCTGAAGATATGGGAAAAGCTGGAAACCGTTGTCCCGATGATCGAGAGCGGTTTTGTGTATTCCCTGCTTCTCCGCGACAGCACGGATGAAGATATTTCGAGGTATAAGCAGCTTCTGGACATCACGGAGGATGCGGGCTATGTCATTCTGATCGAGTGCGGTGATGAGCCGGAGAAGACAGAGACCGGGAAGGAAAGCGGGGCAGCGGGCAGTGATCCGCTGGAAAATGCCATTGGCACCGGTATCCGGATTCAGAAGTATTATCCGCGTTTTCGCAGTTTCCTGAAGGATTCGATACCGAACATCATCGTTGGCCAGATCGTGATGAACAAGATCCCGGCGGTGGTGCCGCACAGCATGGAAAAATCCAGCTACAGCGAACGCATTGCCGTGATCGACCGCCTGCGTCGCGTGGTGCAGCAGATGGAAGAAAAAACCGGTTCTGTCTTCCGTGTCGGGATTGGCAATGTCTGTCCGCTCGGCGATATGCAGCAGTCATTTTCCACTGCCATGCAGTCTCTTCACGTGGGAAGCGACAAGGTTTCTCACGCCGATGACCTTCCGGTTGCCTGTGAGTATGAGGACAATTATCCGCTGGATCTGGAAAAGCAGATTTTTGACGCCGTCCAGAAGGGAAACCGCGAGACGGCGGAGAATTCGTCATCTGCATTTTTTGACTGGATGGTGGAAACCTATGAGCCGAAAAATGATTCCAGCGTGCGTCTGAAGGCACTGGAGTTTGTTCTCTGGGCTGAGCATCTCAGCTTCTTCGATGGCGGCCTCGGCGTGTACCGCATGACTGACCGCAGCAATTACCTCGATGAGGCGCAGAATCTGGATGTCGTTTCTCTGAAGAAGTGGTTCGTCCGGAAAATCGGCCGCGCGGCGGGCAAGCTGGAGACGAAGACCCGAAGCCGGGCAGACAGTCTGATCGACGCGGCGAAGAAATACATTGATACACATTATCAGAATGACATATCGCTGGATGACATTTCGCAGGAGCTGGACATCAGTCCGTATTATTTCAGCAGGATCTTCAAGGAAGAAGCCGGCGTGACCTTCGTGGAATACCTGACAAACGTGCGCATGGACAAGGCGAAGGAGATGCTTCGTAATCCTGCTGTGTCCGTCAAAGATATAGGCGCTGCTGTGGGATATCAGGATGCGAACTATTTCAGCCGCATTTTCAAACGGCTTGAGGGCAGGACGCCGACAGAGTACCGCGGGGAGAACTCATAGCATGACAGGGGGCTGCAGATTGCCCTGATATTCCAGGGTACAGATGCTTCCATCTGAAACAGAGCACCCGTGACTGTTCTCGACGCAGGGTTGACTGCGGAGTGGAAGTATCTGTAACTATGAATGGTCAGTCAAAGATATGCAAACCCATGATCTAACGACAGGAGAAGACGAGTATGAGAGCCGAACTGGAGGAATTTTATCGTGAGAAGGATCCGGTGAAAAGGCGGGAGATGCTTGGCGCGCTCATGAAGGAAGACGACGGGCAGAACGCCGACGTCCGGCTCGCCGGACGTCTCTTTGCGCTGCGCTATGGAACGGATGACAATACAGACATCGATTACTTTATCCGGTCCATGCTGACCCTGATGAGCATCAGCAGGGCGCCATCTTTTTTTACCGGACATCAGAAGCGGCAGGTGGAGAAGATCATCCGCGAACTGGGTATTACCGAAGCCGAAGAACGGATCGCCGCCGGTGAACTTACCAGAGATGAGGCTGAGGAAATCCTGTACGCAGAATTTCAGAGCGCCGCAGCGACATACGTGGACACCTGTTCCGACGGAGAATATCACCGCCTGCTGGGTCTCGCTGCGTCTACAGACAATGGCAGGAAAACTGCCATGCAGAAAGACATTGCCGATATGGGCCGCACCATTGCAGAGCGCTTCCACATGGAGGAGCCGCTTCGTGTGTGGTGTCAGGCGATCGAGGACGCAGCTGACATCTGAGCTTTCTGATCCGTACAGTGGGGGTCAGAGATACAGATACCTCCAACCCGCAACCACCGCTGCGTCGAGGACGAGCGAGAGCGGTCAGCTTGTAAGCTCGCTAAAGCTCGCTAACTGCGCTGACAGGCGTCGCACGTAAGCTTCGAGCTTCCCTACGGTTTATCTATGTCACGGGTTACGGCTTCGGAATGTAGAGGATAACCTCCGTTCCTTCCTCCGGCCCTGCACTTGTGATGTCGATGACGTCTTCGGTGTTGTAGAAGAGCTGAAGCCGGTTCACCACATTGCCGATTCCCACGCCGTTCGTCTCATCCCCCTTTGCGCGGACGGGCACATTGCCGGTCAGGATCTGCCGGATCTGCTCCTGCGTCATGCCGTGACCATTGTCCCTGATGGAAATGGCTGTAGAGTTTCCGAGTCCGTAGACGGACAGGATCACCTTCTTCGGACGTGTCAGATCCCTGAAGCCGTGATTGATGGCATTTTCCACGATAGGCTGCAGGATCATGCTGGGCATCGATACGTTTGTCAGATCATCGTCGATCATTTTTTCATAGGCGATCGAGCCGGAGAAACGGACGTTGATGATGTAGATGTAGTTGTCCACGAGAGAGATCTCATCGGCGAGCGTGGTCACCTGTTTTTCGCGGTTGGTCTTACTGCGGAAAAATGATGCCACATTCTGCAGATAGCGATAGGTGGTGTCAGCCTGCTCCAGAAGTGCCAGCTGGGCGCCTGCGTTCAGCGTATTGAACAGAAAATGCGGATTGATCTGCGCCTGCAGATATTTCAGTTCCGCGTCCTTCAGCTCCGCATCCATGAGGAGCTCATTTTCTCTCAGTTCATTTTCATGCTCCATCGATGTCTTCAGCTGGACGATATAACCGCGGATACTGGAGACCATCTCATTGAAGGCGGTCGACACCACGCTTACCTCGTCGTTGCCGGTAACGGGGATGGCGGGCACATCAAAGTTTCCGGCACTGATCTCATTGGCTTCCCGGGAGAGCGTCTCGAGCGGTGCAGTGAGAGAACGCGTCAGGAAGAGTGTGAAGACCAGCTCACTGATCAGTACCGCGATGAGAATCAGCATGGAAAATACTTCCAGTGCACTCAGCGTGTGCTGCAGAGAGGTGTAGCTCTCGGAGTTGCTGTTCAGCTGCAGGCCGTTCAGCGTATAAAGACTGGATTTCAGAAAACCGTAAATCTCATTTGCTGTATCGTAATTGGCAGCGTATTCTTCCACGTTGCCGCCGCGGGCGTTGGAGAGGGCATCGTGGCAGACGTCCAGATAGCTGTCGGTCAGCCCGGCGATATCATCGATCATACCATTGACCTTTTCATCCGCGCCGCTGATCGTCAGGCCGGCGAGGGCGTCCGAATAGGTGTTTTCTGCGGCATAATAGGCGCTCAGGTCACTGGAGCTCCCGGTGCCGAGATAGTCTGAAAGGGCAGTCTGCAGATTGTCAATATCCTCGGTCAGTGTGTTGATCTTCACATTAGAAGAGTAGACCTCATTGATCCTGTCCGTTGCCTGGTTGATGGTCATGAACAGGAGCGCGTTCACGATAAAAATAAACGCTGTCGCAATGCTGTAGGTGACGATGAGCTTTTCGCCGATCGTATGCATTTTCTTTTTCTTAGCGGTCCCGGTCATTGCCGTTCTCCTTTACTGCGTATATTTCAGAAAAATTGCTGAGAGAGACGTTCAACGATATCTGTCAGGCAGTTCTCCTTTACTGCGTATATTTCAGAAAAATTACAGCCAGGATGTCTTCGGAGGCGCAACAGTACGCATGAAAATCAGTCGGCGTTACTGTCATCCGAACTGTCTGTGCTGCTGGCCACATACTTGTCCACATTGTCAGGCGTGACAGACTGAATATCGATGGTCGAGTATTCCGTGACGAAACCGCTGTCCTTGTATTCCGTCATGCTGTCGGCGGCCTTTTTGCCGATCTCTTCCGGAGATACCGTGAGAACGCCGGAGATGATATTTTTTCTGAGAGCGTTCAAAATGGTGTCATTTGTGAAACTGCCGTAAATAGCCACATCGCCCACGTGGTTGGAATCTACGACGGCCTGGCATACGTGATTGGTGGTGCTTTCGTCGAGACACAGAAGGATATCCGGAAGCCGGCCGCTCTCAAAAAGCTGATTGATGTCTTCCACATCCGTGAAGAGGCTGCCGTCACCTACTTCGTATGACTGGATAGAATAGGCGAAGGAGAGATAGTTGTTCTGGATGTAATCGCGGATGCCGGAGATAATCAGATTCTGATTGGTGTTGCGCTCCTCGGGACTTGTGAGGATCAGGACGTTCATTTTTTCTCTGGTGGCCTGATCCTGTGTGTCTGCCAGAAACATCTGCGCCATGCGCTGGCCGAATTCATAATAGGTAACACCTACGTAGCTCTGCCGGAGAGAACCATAGCAGTCACCGCCTACGCAGATGACGGGAATACCGTTGTTCACTGCATTGTTGATCTGATCGGTCATCTCATCCGTCCCGTCACCCACGACAAAAATACCGTCTGCCTGGGAATACGTTGCCATTTTCATCAGGTCGGACACACTGTAGCTGGTCTCCAGATCCTGTCCGCTATATTCCAGATAGGCGTTGCGGCTGCTGAGTTCTGCGGCGGCTGCTTCATAGATATTTTTACTGAATTCGTCATTGATGTCGCCGACAAAGACATAGTGAGACGAGTAGGAGGATGTTTTGCTGCCGACCTTCAGAAGCTGTGCTGCGTTGGCGCGAAAGAGGATCAGGCAGAGGATGGAAGCGGCGATGAGGACACCGAGGACGATGATCATTGATAATTTTGTTTTTTTCGATATATAATGTTGAGGATGTCCGGCGTCCTGTCCCGGTTCATGTGCGGTGTCAGAGACGATGGATCTGTTTTTCTTTCTGAAAATTTTCATGGCATATTTGATGATCAGGATACTGTTATGTCCTGTCCGGATGGCCGGAACTTTTTCGGGGTAAACTGACTTCGCGCTATGCGCGCAGCACAGTATATAAAGTATGATTGCTTCATTGTGTTCCTGTGAAGCCTTGTTTGTTGCAGACAATCAACATTATATCGCACGGGAGAAGGAAATGAAATCCTTATGGAAGAGATGCGGCGCAGTGATCTGCGCTGTGACAGTGGCTGTTTCACTTGCGGGCTGCGGTGTTGCGGAGACACAGACGGGGGCGGAGACGGTGTCCGGTTCGTCTGAAGAAAAAAAGACGCAGATCGGAATTGTATTTGATTCCTTTGTGATCGAACGATGGGAAAGGGACCGCGATATTTTTGTCTCCACCGCGAAAGATCTGGGCGCGGATGTCATCGTCGGCAATGCTAACGGGGATCCGGAAGAACAGAAAAATATCATATCGCATATGATCGACAGTAATGTGTCGGTTCTTGTGGTTGTTGCCACGGATGCAGACGGTCTCACGTCCTCGGTGGAAGAAGCACATAAGGCGGGGATTCCTGTCATATCCTATGACCGTATCATCCGAAACGCCGGTACTGATCTCTACCTCACCTTTGACAATGAGAAAGTGGGAACGTATATGGCGGAGACCATCAATGAGGCGCTTCCCGACGGCGGCAGCTATATGAAGGTCAATGGCTCTGATATGGACAATAATGTGCTGCTGGTCAATGATGGTTTCGATAAGACGATCAACAGCAATATCGCGAAGATCGACGAGATCAGCTGTGATAACTGGAATGACGGTGAGGCCTATGACTATCTGACAGAACATCCGGAGGATGTGGAGAACGCCGATGCCTTTATGTGCGGCAATGACGCGATCGCCGGGCAGGTGGTGCGTGTGCTGTCCGAAAACAGGAAGGCGGGGAAGGTTGTTGTCACCGGACAGGATGCCGATCTGGAAGCGTGCCAGAGGATCGCCGAGGGAACACAGGCCATGACGGTGTACAAACCTATTGAGGATCTTGCAGCCAAGGCAGCTCAGTACGCTGTACAGATTGCAAAGGGCAACATGCCGAAGATCAGCAATACCATCAGCGACGGAACCTATGATGTCCCTTACATAGATATCAATCCTGCCAAAGTGACGGCAGACAATCTCGACCAGGTCATCGTCGACAGCGGCTTCCATACCCGCGAGGATGTGTATCTCCATCTGGAGGATCGCGATGTGACGGATTCGTCACAGGAGATGGCGGAGGAGCTCGTGGCCGGGTCAGCATCCTCCTGACACCGGAATCTGAGACATGTATACCTTTCGGCCTGCTGTATACCACTGAGCCTATACAATAGCAACAGGACAATTTTGACCGCATTATTTTGCTTCAGTCAAAATTGTCCTGTTTTTTTGCTGATCGCGACAGGAATTTGTGAAAAAAATACAAAAAAAATCCGGCTTCATCTCAAATATGTCTTCTTTTTGTCGTACATCTCGAATGATATGATAATCATGCAGGCGGGAGATAAAAGTAAAACCGCCACGAAACCTCAGCTATATGTATGAAAGGGAGGAACAAAGGAATGAAGAAACAGGTAGTCAGTGTAGTACTTACCGCTGCCATGGCAGCAGGCATGCTTGCAGGTTGCGGATCCAGCACATCTTCGTCAGCTGGCACATCGTCAGCGGCTTCCAGTGCGGCAGCTACCAGCACGGCAGCTTCCAGCTCAGCATCGGGCGCAGATTCATCGGCAGCCAGCAGCTCATCAGTAGCCAGCACATCGGCTGCAACGACAGCAGATGCTTCCGGCCAGACAGTCGGTATCGCAATGCCTACCAAGTCTCTCGAGAGATGGAACCGTGATGGTTCTTACCTGGATGATCAGTTCAAGGATGCCGGCTACAATACAGAGCTTGTATTCTCCGATAACAAGATCGATCAGCAGGTTAAGGATATCGAGGGCCTGATCGCAGACAAGGTTGACCTTCTGGTTGTAGCTGCTATCGACGGCGAGTCCCTGACACAGGTTCTCGGCGAGGCAAAGGATGCAGGCATTCCGGTTATCGCTTATGACCGTCTGATCATGAACACAGATGCCATCAGCTACTACATTTCCTTCGATAACTACACCGTAGGTAAGCTGCAGGGCCAGTTCGTCGTTGATCAGCTCGACCTCGACAACGCAGGCGACAAGACCTACAACATCGAGTTCACCGCTGGTGACCCGGCTGATAACAACGCTACCTTCTTCTTCAACGGCGCATATGACACGCTGAAACCGTATCTGGACAAGGGTACGCTGAAAGTTCCGTCAGGCCAGACCACATTTGATCAGTGTGGTACCGCACAGTGGGATACAGCTACAGCAATGAAGCGTTTCCAGAATATCCTCGGTTCTTACTATTCAGATGGTACACAGCTTGATGTAGCTCTCTGCTCCAACGACTCCACCGCACTCGGTGTAGCACAGGCTATTGAGTCCGACTATGCAGGATCCAATACCCCTATCGTAACCGGACAGGATGGTGATGAGGCTAACCTCGCAAACATCGTTGATGGCAAGCAGTCCATGACCGTTTACAAAGCCGTTGCCAACGAGGCAGTTGTTACTCTTGACCTTGGCAAGGCAATGCTGAGCGGCGAGAAACCGGATGCAAGCCTGATCGACAAGTCCGGATGGGATTTCGACTGCACATACGATACCGAGTCCTATGACAACGGCACCGGCATCATTCCTTCTTACCTGCTCGTTCCGGTTGTTGTAACCAAGGACAACATGGTTAAGGAACTTGTAGATCCTGGATATTATACACAGGATTCTGACGGATATCTGCATCCGACAGCATAATCCGTATACAGGGAATTACCTGATCCTTTGACTCTGAAGGTCATGAGGGCGGGGCTGGTAAAACTGCCCCGCCCCTTATACTGTATAAGTGTATAAGTCCGTCGCATGCCAGAGGCGGACTGCACACCCGAAGGGTGTGCAAGGCCGGCTATGGCTTTGCGACGACCACAGGTATGAGCATGGAGCGATGCACAGCAGCGCGAAAATGCGAATATGTGCGGGCAGTGAGCCGCATCCGTACACGCGAAGCGTGATACGGTGAGGCGAACGCCGCGTCAGCCCGACGAAGTCGGGCATACCTGTAGCGACGCGGCTTTCTGCAGGCCGTAAAAATGCTGCAGAAGGAGGTGCTGATTGGCTGATATTATTCTGGAAATGAAACACATCACGAAGATTTACCCCGGTGTAAAAGCTCTCGATGATGTGAATTTCAAGGTGGAGCGGGGAGAGATTCACGCTCTTGTTGGTGAGAACGGCGCCGGAAAATCGACGCTGATGAATGTTCTGTCGGGCACGATCCCGACGGGGCAGTATACCGGTGACATCGTTTACAATGGCAAGGTTTGCAAGTATTCCAATATCCGGGATTCCGAGAAGGACGGCATCGCCGTTGTTCATCAGGAGCTCGCACTGATCCCGGAACTTACAATTGCGGAAAATATGTTCATGGGCAATGAGCGCCGCAACAAATTCGGCGTCATTGACTGGAACAGAACGTATACAGAGGCCGACGAGGCGATGAAGCGCGTAGGCCTGAAGGAATCATCTCAGACACTGATCAAGGATATCGGTACCGGTAAGCAGCAGCTCGTCGAGATCGCCAAGGCTCTCTCGAAGAACTGTAAGCTGCTTGTTCTGGATGAGCCGACATCCTCGCTGAATGAGGAAGATTCCATGATGCTCCTGAACATGCTCCTTGATTTCAAGAAGCAGGGCATCACCTCCATCATTATTTCGCACAAGCTCAACGAGATCGCATACTGCGCCGACAATATCACGATTCTCCGTGATGGTCATACGATCGAGACAATCCCGAATCCGGATCACAAGATCGATGAGGCGCGGATCATCAAGGGAATGGTCGGACGTGAGATGACCGACCGCTTCCCGGAGAGAAAACACAACATCAGCAAGGAAGTCGCTTTCGAGGTAAAGGACTGGACAGTATACCATCCGACCTACACCGAGAAGTGCATCGACGATCACGTATCGTTCAATGTACACAAGGGCGAGATCGTCGGATTCTCCGGTCTGCAGGGCGCAGGACGTACCGAGCTGGCCATGTCGCTTTTCGGCAGGAGCTATGGTTCCCATATCTCCGGTCATGAGTTTATCAGCGGCAAGGAAGTTCATCTGAAAAATGAACATGACGCCATCGAGCACGGACTTGCCTATGCTACTGAGGATCGTAAGGTCAACGGCCTGATCCTCGACGAGTCGATCGCGAGAAACACGACACTCGCAAGAATGGAAAAGATCTCTGACAAACACGGCATTGTCGATGTACAGAAGGAAAATCAGGAAGCTGAGATCTATGCGAAGAAGATGCGCACCAAGACCCCGAGTATCCAGCAGAAGGTCGGCAACCTCTCCGGTGGTAACCAGCAGAAGGTTCTTCTCTCCAAGTGGATGTTTGCCGAGCCGGATGTCCTGATCCTCGATGAGCCTACCCGAGGCATCGATGTAGGCGCTAAATACGAGATCTACGAGATCATGAACGAAATGGTCAGCCAGGGCAAGGCTGTTATCATGATCTCATCCGAACTGAACGAGTTGCTCGGTATGTGCGACAGGATCTACGTCATGAACGAGGGCAGGATGGTCGCGGAATTCAATCACGATGAAGTGACACAGGAAAAGATCATGGCTGCCATTCTGAAATCAGATAATTCCTCGGTGAAGGAGGCTTAATCAAATGAAAGCGAAACAATTTATTAAAAAATATACGATGGTACTCGCGCTGATCATCGTCTTCATTTTCTTCACAGCACTGACCGGTGGACGTCTTGTCTACGCACAGAACATTTCCAACCTGCTTCTTCAGAACGCTTACGTTCTGATCATGGCCTGCGGCATGCTCCTGTGTATTCTCACCGGTGGTAACGTCGACCTGTCGGTCGGCTCCACACTCTGCCTGTCCGGCGCCCTTGCGGCGAAGATCCTGGA
>ONKP01000042.1 GCA_900318405.1 uncultured Eubacteriales bacterium
CCGACTATGGCTTTGCGACGATATACGCGGGCAGTGAGCCGCATCCGTACACGCGAAGCGTGATACGGTGAGGCGAACGCCGCGATAGCCCGACATAGTCGGGCCAGAAATGAGCATGAAGCGATGCGAAGCATCGCGAGAATGCGAATATGTGCGGGCAGTGAGCCGCATCCGTACACGCGAAGCGTGATACGGTGAGGCGAACGCCGCGTCAGCCCGACGAAGTCGGGCATATCTGTAGCGACGCGGGAGCACGAAGTGCGAAGCGGCGCGTAGACTTATACAATATGTGGCACTACTTGTAGTATGAGGTTTAAGGAGGTATCGCCGCATGCCGCATGGAGCAGCAATTATTGATTATCCCCACATATGACACCGTTATCCTGCCGGATGTGGATTATCAGCTGAATATTCAGGGTCTCACATCGGATGAGATCAGCCGTATCAAGATCGACGGCAACAAGGCCATCCTTCTTCCAATCAAAGAGATGAAGGACAGAGAGAAAATGACACTCGATGATTTTTACGGGATGGGTGTCATGGCAGATATACTGGAGATCGAAGAATCCCATCAGGGCGTGCGCGTGCATGCACAGACGAGGGAAAAAATCGAAGTTACCAGTATCAACAACAATAACGGAGAGATCATCGAGGGCTCGTTTGAGCCGCATGATGAGTATTCCGACATCACCGTCAAGGGAGAACAGGAGCTGCTGGACAGCCTGAAAAAAACAGCCGGCGATTCCACCAAGTATTTCCAGGGCGGTGAGATGGCGCGCAGCTACATTGACGGCATCAAGACGATCAATGAATTCGGCGCGATGTTCGGTCAGTTCCTCGACCTCTCCAATGAGGAAAAATATAAGCTTCTCGAGACCGACTCCATGAAGGAGAGAGGCATGATGCTGAAGGAGGCGCTGATGCGTTTCCTCGGCACGATCGAGATGCAGGCGGATCTGAACAGCAAGTACAATGATACGGAGGGTTCGTATTACAAGAAGGCGGCTATTCAGAAGCAGATCGGTCTCCTGCAGGATGCCCTCGACGAGATGGACCCTGAGTCCGCCTCGGAAGAAGACAGCTACAAAAAGAAGATCGAGACATCCGGCATGCCGGAGGAGGCGCGCAAGGAAGTCGAACGTGTCCTCAAGCGCTATACGGAGTCGCAGCCGAATGATCCGGAGCGCAACTCCATGGAGAATTACCTGGAGTTCATGACTGATCTGAAGTGGGTGCCGGACGAGCTGCCGGATATCGACCTCGACCGCGCGAAGAAGATCCTGGATAAGGATCACTACGGTCTGGACAAGGTGAAGGAGCGTATCCTTCAGCAGATCGCTGTCATGAAGCTGAAGAATAAAAATACCGGCACGATCATCCTTCTCGTCGGCGCTCCCGGCACGGGCAAGACGTCGATGGGCAAGAGCATTGCCGCGGCGCTCGGCCGGAAGTACGTCCGTATCAGTCTCGGCGGCATCCGTGATGAGGCAGAGATCCGCGGTCACCGGAGAACCTATGTGGGCGCTATGCCGGGCCGCATCATGGAGGGACTCAAGAGGTCCGGCGCCATGAACCCGGTAGTCGTTCTCGATGAGGTCGACAAGGTGATGCAGGGCGGCTTTGAGGGCGATCCGTCGTCCGCACTGCTTGAGGTGCTTGATCCGGAGCAGAACAATACGTTTGAAGATCATTACATGAATGTGCCGTATGATCTGTCGCACGTGGTGTTCATCTGCACGGCCAACGATACCTCGACAATTCCGCAGCCGCTGCTCGACCGTATGGAGGTCATTCAGCTGCCCGGCTATACCCCGATTGAGAAGGAGCAGATCGCGAAGCTGCATCTGCTGCCGAGAGCGATGGAAGATGCCGGCATTAAGAAGAAAAATCTCCGCGTGAGCATCGGAGCGATCCGCAGGACCATCTCCGAGTACACGATGGAAGCAGGTGTCCGCGGTCTGAAGAAACAGCTCGACGTTCTCTGCCGTCACGCGGCAGCGGATATCGTACGTGCCGCGGAGGAAAATAAACAGGCTTCGAAGAAGGGAAAGGAGGCCGAGGAAAAGGCTGCTGCCGAGAATGCGCAGGAGACCGAGAAGAAGGCTTCCGGTGCCGCAAAGGAGAAAATCGTGCGCACACTGCCGGATGGCACGATCCAGCTGGTCGTGACAGAAGCGAACCTGCCGAAGTACCTCGGCAATCACAGGATCACGCACGACCGCGTGCAGAAAAAGAATCCTGCGGGCATCGTGACCGGACTTGCCTGGACACAGGCCGGCGGCGAGATTCTCTTTATCGAGTCGACCGCGATGCGCGGAAACGGACAGATCCAGCTGACCGGTCAGCTGGGCGACGTCATGAAGGAGTCGGCGTCGATCGCCTACAGCCTGCTGAAGTCGTTTTACATTAACGATAAGGATATGCACTTTGACGACAAGAACATTCACATCCATGTGCCGGAGGGCGCTGTTCCCAAGGACGGACCTTCCGCCGGTGTGACGATGTTCACAGCGCTCGTATCGCTCGTGACCGGAAAACCGGCACCGGCTGACCTCGCCATGACCGGTGAGATCTCGCTCAGAGGACAGGTGCTTCCGATCGGCGGACTGCCTGAGAAACTGATGGCTGCCGACCGTGCGGGCGTGAAGAAGGTTCTGATCCCGAAGGACAACGTTCAGGATCTGGATGATGTGGCCGAAGAGGTGCTGAAGCATCTCACGATCGTTCCGGTGGACAACGTGCGTGAGGTGATTCATGAAGTGCTCGGCATTGAGCTTCCCAGGAACACGGCGCCGGATTTCCATGAGAAACCGGAAGAAAAAGAATCTGAAGACGATTGATGCAAATCCCTTCATTCCGGATGATTTGTCCGGGTGAAGGGATTTTTTGCTCAGTATTATTTACGGTTGACAGCTTTCGCAGCGGCCGGCTCACTGTGTGTTTTTCTGTTCGTTCGCACGCGCTTATTTGCGGCCCTCTGACAAAACGCGCAGAAATGCTTTTTCAGATTTTGTAAACGCAGGAATTATTGATAGCATTTCTGCTTGAACGGTCGTCACCCGGGCCGCAGCCAGTGTGCTCACTCACGACGAAAAACTCACAAAGCTCGCCGGCCATCTGCGGAAGCTGTTTTCTGACAGAGCCTGTATCAATGTGCTGATAAGGATGTTTAATCGGGAGTTTTAGTTACAATCATGATATGATCAGGATTGCCATCTGCTTTGCAGGCGGCAGGTGATGTGAAAGGTGTGCTGCCGTCATGGCAGGCAGTACAGAAAAGTGGGATATAGAAGGGAAAACATGGAATTACAGGTGATTGCAAGTATACGGACAGATTTTCAGACGAAATTCGGCATTCCGAGGCAGAGCGGACTGGCTGAGACGAAGGCCGAGATTATTTTTGAACCGGAATTTGCCTCCGAAGAGGCTGTGCGCGGACTGGAGGGATATTCCCATATCTGGCTGATCTGGGAGTTTTCGGAGAATGCGGGGAAACCGTACCACCCGACGGTCCGGCCGCCCAGACTCGGCGGCAATACACGGGTCGGCGTTTTCGCGACGCGCTCTCCGTTCCGGCCGAACCCGATCGGGCTGTCTTCCGTGCGGCTGGATGCTGTGGAGAATCGTGAGGGCATGGGCCCTGTGCTTCACGTGTCCGGTGCGGATCTGATGGACGGCACGCCGATCTATGATATCAAGCCGTATATTCCGTATGCGGACTGCCATCCGGACGCGAAGGGCGGCTTCACTGACACCACAGAGCGGAAGACGCTCCGGGTGACGTATGCGCCGGATGCTTTTTCAAAGGCGGCGGATATGACGGAAGAGCAGATTCGCGTGCTGAAGCAGGTGCTTGCGCAGGATCCCCGGCCTTCGTACCAGAAGGATCCGGAGAGGGTGTATGGTATGGCCTACGGAGGATATGAAGTGAAATTCCGCGTGGAGGGAGAATGCCTGACCGTGCTGTCGGTGGTGCCGGAGCAGCACTGAAATCCGGCAAATTTGCTTTGATAGGTCAATCTGGTATAATGAAATGATCACTTGGCTTTCAACTGCCTGTGTTGATCAACGACGGGAGACATGGGGCTTTCGGGGAAGATACCGATGAGGGTAATCGGTTCGGAATACGGATACTACAGGAGCGGGTTTATGACAGACGAACAGAGGAATGCAGCTGAGGAGGATCAGCCGGATCCGTCCAGACTGGCGGAGATCGACGCGATGGATCATGACAGGCTTCTGCAGGAACGGGAGCGGCTGGAGAAGGCGCAGGGCGATCTGCAGCGAAGGGCATACAGGGTGGAGTTCTGGGCCTCTCTGATGAAGGGCGTCACAGTGATTGCACTCGCCCTGCTGATCCTGTGCATTACGCTTGGCGTGTTTATCCAGAATTTTATCTGGTTCGGTATCACGGCGGCCGTTATCATGGTCGCGGCTTTTATTATCACAAGGTTCCTGAAGACGCGGGCAAAAAGACTGCGTGCAGAAAAGAACAGACTGAGGCTGGAATGTTCGGCCGTATATGACCGACTGGACAGGAGGCATATTGCTGCCAAATGACTGCTTTTATGGATAACGGGGAGGATGTTTATGAGCAGGCATTACGACGACGATGACACGGATGATATCGAAGTATCGGCATATGATCCGAAATATGACAAAAATCTGTCCGGGCAGGGGAGCGGTTCCGGTCAGCATATGAATTATTATCAGCGTATGCAGCAGGAGATGCGCAATGGCGGCGCCGCCAAAAACGGTGCCTACGGCAACGGGCAGTATAGCCAGAATGGTGCCTACGGCAACGGGCAGTACAGCCAGAACGGTGCATACGGCAACGGGCAGTACAGCCAGAACGGTGCTTACGGCAACGGGCAGTACGGCCGGAATTCTGCCTATGGCAGCGGCTATGATGACAGGTTTACGGATGATGACGACGATGACGATTATGACATCGGCGATACGTATGATTTCGGCCGATCATCCGGTAAGAAAAAAAAGAAGCGCCGTGATGACAATGACCGCTGCCGGAATGGCCGTGACGATCGATATGACGACGGGCGGAGATCGCGCCTCGATGATTATGATGACCGGTATGACGACAGACGGAGATCACGGCGCGATGATTACGACGATGATGACCGGGATTACCGGCGGAAGAAAAAGAAGAAGCGCCACCCGGTGCGCAGATTTTTCCTCACGCTGCTAATCATTCTGCTGATCCTCGGAGGCATCATCGCTTTTCTGCTTCATTCCCTTTACAGTCATCTGAACCGTGTGGATCCCGTGGCAGATACGACGGCGGATACGGCGACAGAGGCGGCAGGTGTGACGCCTTACAGCGAGAATGGTGTCATGAATATCCTGCTGATCGGCACGGATGAGCGCTCAGACAGCACGGATACGACCAGCCGCTCGGACAGCATGATTATCTGCAGCCTGAACCGGAAGACGGGAAAGATCACGATGGTTTCCCTGATGCGCGATATGTACGTGGAGATCGCGGGCGGCTATGGGACAGAGCGACTCAATACGGCCTATGCCTATGGCGGTCTGGAGACGCTCGATGAGACGGTACAGGAGGATTTCGGCATTGATATCAATGGCAATGCCGTCGTGGATTTTGAGGGATTTCTGGAAGCACTGACGGCGGTCGGAAATCTGAATCTTACGCTTTCGCAGGAGGAGGCGGATTATCTGAACACCTATCCGGGACTCGGTTCCGCTGACGATGTGGTGGAAGGTGTGACGTGGAATCTTCAGGCCGGCGAAAACGAGATGACGCCGGAGCAGGTGCTGGCTTACAGCCGTATGCGTTACGTGGGCAATTCCGACTGGGACCGTACGACGCGGCAGCGGAATGTGATCCAGGCAGCCCTTTCAAAAATAAAATCGCAGCCGTTTTTATTTTTCTCCGTGGCAGGAAAGGCGGCGCCGAGCATCACAACGGACATGACAGATGCTTACCTGACTAAGGCGATTTTCTACGCGATCCTCTGCGGCACGGATATGAATTCCTATCTGATTCCCTCTGAAGGACAGTATACTGCAATGACAACGGATGCGGGTGCTGCTGTGCTTGTTCCGGATCTGGATGTCTGCCATCAGGCGCTGATCAGCTATCTGTATGACAGCAGCGCGTCGGATGCGGAGCAGACAACCGGAACGACAGATAACGGAACGACCGACAACGGGACAGATTACGGGACGACCGACAATGGAACGGATTACGGGGCAATCGACTACGGAACAACGGATACGGAAACGACCACAGATACCGGAACAGACGGCACCGATGCCGGACAGACGGATGATTCCGTGATCGATCCGACGACCGGGCAGCCGTGGACGGATCTGGACGGCGACGGCGTGCCGGATGTGGATATGGATCACGACGGCATCCCGGATTCCTGGGGCGATACGTGGTGATGCCGGCTGATAACCGGGGGCAGCGAAATGTCAGCCGGGAAAATGTCAGGTGATACGGAGTGACAGTGTGTCATCCTGAATCAGTGCGAAATGAGAAGTGAGTGACAATATGTCACCCTGAATCAGTGTAATCATGAGAAACATGTGTTGACAGCGTTGAGCGGGGAGCAGGCAGAGTATGACGTCGAAAAACAGACAACGAATAACTCCTGACAGAGTTACAGATGGAAATACTGCTGCAGGCAAAGCAACTGCGGATACGAAGGACAGGCCGGCAAAGGGCGCCAGACTGCTCTGGCAGCTGTACTGGGCGTGGTTCCGCATGGGGTTGTTCACGTTTGGCGGCGGCTATGCCATGCTTCCTATGATCCAGAAAGAGGTCATTGACCGTTATCACTGGGCTGATGAGGAAGAAGTTCTGGATTACTATGCCGTCGGGCAGTGCACGCCGGGCGCGATCGCTGTCAATACGGCGACGTTTATCGGATATAAGGTTGCCGGAACAGCCGGCGGTATTATCTCTACGCTGGGGGTGATCACACCTTCGCTTCTGATCATCTCCGTGATCGCTTCGCTGCTGAATCACTTTGCCGATTATCCGGTTGTACAGCATGCACTGGCGGGGATCCGTGTCGCCGTGTGCGTGCTGATGTTTGTTTCCATCGAAAAACTTCTGAAGAGCGGTGTGAAGGGAATCTCCTCGTGGATCATCTTCGCGGCCGCTTTTGTCCTGTCGGTGCGGCAGGGTATGCCATTTTCATCATGCAGAAAAAAAGAAAAATCGAGCCACTGATGGATGACATCAAACAGCAAAACGCGGGTATTCCCAGTGAAACTGACAGCAAACAGCAAAACGCGAACATTCCAGGTGAAACTGACAGCAAACAGCAAAACGTGAACATCCCCGGTGGAAATGACAGTCAGGATGATTCCGGAAAGGACGGCCGGCGATGAAGACGTTTCTGCTGATGTGCTGGGAATTTTTCAAGACCGGGCTTTTCGCGGCGGGCGGCGGACTGGCGACCATACCTTTTCTGAAGGAAATGTCCCTGAAATACAGGTGGTTCAGCATGCAGGATCTGACGACCATGATCGCTGTGTCTGAATCGACGCCCGGACCGCTCGGCGTGAACATGGCGACCTACGTGGGCAACTCGATGTACGGTTTCTGGGGCGGACTCGCCGCGACACTGTCACTGGCGGCGCCCTCGGTCATCGTGATCCTGATCATTGCCCGCATGCTGGAAAAATTCAGAAACTCCGATGTCGTCAACGGTATTTTTTCCGGGCTCCGGCCCGCGGTCGTCGGCTTTATTCTCGCGGCGGTACTCGACATCTACCTTACATCTCTCTTCGGATGGAGCACGTTTCAGAAGACCGGCAATCCGGCGGATCTGTTCAACTGGTCGGCGATCATTCTTTTTGCCGTGCTGCTTGCGTTCTATAAAAAATTTCCGAAGACCCATCCGCTGTGGATCATTCTGATGGCGGGCGCGGCCGGCGTTGCGCTCCGGCTGTAGCTGTCATATGGGCTTAATACAGTACTGTGGCGCAATCTATTGCATGTGGGTTTACAGTATCACGTAAATAAAATCAGTCTGTTTACTGTATTGCGTAAATGAATTTCAGCCCGGGGCTGGTAATGAAAAATGCAATGTTTTAAGGACATACAAAAGCTGTTGTCAGCACGGCATGTATAGAAGGGAGATCGACCATGGGAATGTATTCAGCGATTATCATCATTGATATTCTTGTGTTGTGCATTACCGCTGCCGATGCCATGACGAACCGGCTGCTTGACAAACCGGTAAAAAACAAAGTTCTGGTTTTATGCATCGTCATGGGACTTTCGGCACTGGGCGAATATGTGGGTTATATGACAAACGGCACGCCGGCTGCCTTCATACCCCTGCATAAGTTTGCCAAAGGGGTCGAATTCAGCTGTGCACCTATGCTGGGAGTCATTGCCGCGACGGCTTACGGAAACCTTCAGAAGCCGAAGATTCCGATAGCCGTGTTTCTCATGCATGCGGCGTTTGAGTGTGCGGCTGTGCCTTTCCATCTGGTATTCAGTGTGGATGCCCAGAACATGTATCACAGGCAGGGACTGTATTTCATCTATGTCATTGCTTTTATCGTGTCGGTTGCCTTTATTTTCATATGTATCGCACGAACTGGCAAGGAATACCAGACAGGCGTTGACGGTGTACTGATCATGACGATGATTCTGATCAGCACAGGCATCGTGATCCAGTTCATCTACAGGGATATCACGATAGATTTCCTGTGTATCATCATTGCCAATTACCTGATTTACACCCGCTATTACAGGATGATTCTGCAGGTGGACGCGCTCACGCATCTGCTGAACCGCCGTTGCTATGAGAACAATATCGGGAATATCGGCTCCCGCGCGGTGATCCTGAATTTTGACGTCAATAAATTCAAGCAGGTCAATGATGTCTACGGGCATCACGTGGGTGACATCTGTCTGAAAAATGTAGCTGACACGCTGCGCTCTGTGTATGGCCGGTACGGCTCCTGCTACCGGATCGGCGGAGATGAATTCTGCGTGATCCTGAACAGCCAGCTGGATGACGTTGATGAACTGAATAAAAATTTTGCAGATGCCATAGCAAAGCTGCGGCAGGAGGATACGCGCATGCCGAATGTTGCGCTGGGATATGCATATTATGACGCAGCGGCCTCGCACGTTCAGCAGGCCATTGAGGAAGCCGACAGCATGATGTACAAGAACAAGAAACAGATGAGCTGAGGAAGCGGCTGCGGGCAGGAAGCAGATGAGCTGGCGGCTGCGGGCAGGAAGCAGATGGGCTGGCGGCTGCGGGCAGGAAGCAGATGGGCTGGCGGCTGCGGGCAGGAAGCAGATGGGCTGGCGGCTGTGGGCAGGAAACAGATGGGCTGGTGGCTGCATGCCGGAAGTATCTGTATCTCCGGGTGTTCAGCCTCAACGATAATTAAGATGGAAACGGGAGGAGACATAATGGCGAAACCTGAGAAGATTAAGCCGTCAGAGAAGTTCGGGGAGATCATGGATTTCCTGGATATGTATGACACGACGGTGTACACGGGCAGCGACGAGGGCTACGACTATCTGGAGAATGGGGAATACTGCGTGGAAGTGAGCAGCCCATCGGACGGGGATGCACTGTTCATTGACATTGAGCACAGTGGTTTTTCCGTCGCTTATGGTGATTATGAGGGACATTACCGCGCAACAGCCCAGGACTTTAAGCACATGATCGACGATCTGGGCAAGTTCATGGACGGAAAAATGTATCTGGCGGTGGTGCTGTACAAAGAAATGTGGATCTGTTCGCTCTCGGTGGATCAGCCGAAGGTGGACAGGCATTACCTGATTCATCAGACGGCGGATTTTCTGAGGAGCGCCGATGCGGAGGCGTTCGTGAAGCAGATCCGCGGGGGCGGTGCGGACATCGACTGTCTCTGGTGGGATCCGTCGAAAAACAGCACGGTCAGCGTGCGGCCGGGTGAGATGAAGTAACTGGCATGAGAAGCGGGACAGCACTGCGGGAATGATGCTGTCGGTTGTGTCAGCTGCTCTGGCAACAGTTGGAAGTACGGGATCAGGCAGGAAGTGCAGTAAAGCAGGCACTTTGGGAGATAAGGATGATTTACGAATATCCGGACTGGGTGGAGACTTTTCAATGCATCGCGGGCGACTGCCCGGATACCTGCTGCGCCGGCTGGGAAGTCGGCGTGGATGAGGACACGAAGCAGATCTATGAGACGGCGCCGGAGCCCTTTCAGTCCAGATTCCGCAGCGTCATGCGTACCGATCCGGCGGGCGGATGCTATTTTCAGCCCGCTGAGAATATGCGCTGCCCGTTCCTGAATGATGAAAATCTCTGCGACATCATCATCGGCCTCGGACCGGAGGCGCTCAGCATGGTCTGCGACGAATATCCGCGCTATTTCAACGAGATCGGCGATTACCAGCAGATGGATATGAGCCTGTCCTGTATGGAATTCGGTCGGATATTTTTTCATCATGGGGACATGGTGCTGAGACGCGCCGAGGATGATACGGCGGGCAGCGGAATAGCGGATAACGAACGGCTGCTGCGTATTCTGGATGTACGGGATGAGATGATCGGCCGGATGCAGGCCACGAAAAAGCCCTGGAAAGAGGTGCTGATCTCTCTGGAGCAGGCTTATGCGGACGACGCAGAGCGCCTCATGCGGGAAAAGGATGAGACTGTCTGGCAGATGATGCGCTCTCAGGAAATGCTTGATGAGAAGACCGCGAAGGTCTTCGAGGCAGCGGGGCGCGAGATCCGCGGACACGGGGATGTGATGTGGGGAGAGTCTTTGCATGAACCCTGTTGCGGCCGGGGTGCAGTTCTGAAAACTGAAGAATCAGAAAAAACTGCAACAGATAAAGTCGGAGAGATAACCAGGGGATGCTCCGACGGAAAAAGTACGAAGGCAGTGCCCGTTGAGCGTGCTGCTAATGAGGCGATAAGTCAGAAAAATCTGCCTGCATCTGCAGAAGACATGATGGATGTATGGTTCAGAAAGCTCACCGTGTATTTCCTGTTTCGGTATACACTTGATGCATATACAGACGGCAGCTTTGATCCGGAGTTTCGCCTGATCAACCGCAGTCTGCGTTTTCTTGAATATCTGTGCATGGCGAGGACGCGAGGACAGGGACATCCGATGACCGTGGAAGACATGATCGATGTGGCGCATCTCTATTCACGTCAGGTGGAGCATTCCGAAGAAATCGTGGCTGCGCTCAAGAAGTGAGAAATCATAGAAATAATTCCCGGACGGAAGGCGGAACAATTTGTTCTGTTTTAACTGTCGAAGACGGATCGGGTGTCAGGCTTTGACAAATCAGTTATTTGCTTTAATGCAGATAAGATATTTGTGTTAAAGACAGGTCAGATAATTGCGGTACATGGAATGGAGACATGGCTGGTATGGAAGTATATGCGGCAGATGGTCTTGATCTGCGACGAATCTATGACAGCGGCCAGTGTTTCCGCTGGCGGGATGAGGGTGACGGATGTTTTCTGATTCCGTCTGCCGGACACATCGTTATGGCCCGGCAGACGGCGGAGGACAGAATCCGGCTGTCCTGTGATGAGGAAGAATTCCAGACATACTGGCGAAGCTACTTTGATCTGGATACAGATTACGCGAAAATTGCAGCGATGGTCAGCCCGCAGGATGCTTTTCTCACGCGCGCTGCTGCTGCCGGCCGTGGCATTCGCATTCTCCGGCAGGATCCGTGGGAGACACTGATCACGTTCATTCTCTCCCAGCGCAAAAACATACCAGCGATCCGCAGCTGCGTGGAGCGTCTGTGCGAGGCAGCGGGATCGACCGGAATGATAGTCCGGCGATTCCCTTCTGCAGAAGAAATCCTCGCTGCAGATGCCGCGGGAAAACTTGACGCCTGCGGTCTGGGGTACCGTCTGCCTTATATCCGGGAGACGGCGGAAGCCTTCGCGTCGAATCAGACAGACCAGCCAATTCAGCTAAATCAGACAAACCAGACAAACCCAATAGACAGGTTGTCCCAACTGTCAGACGATGACCTGCTCGCCGCCCTCATGCAGTTGAAGGGGGTTGGCGTCAAGGTTGCGAAGTGCACCATGCTTTTCGGCTTTCATCGTCTTGATGCCTTTCCGGTAGATGTATGGATCAGCCGCGCTCTGGCGGAAGAATACCCGGATGACTTTGACTTTGCTGCTTACCGGCCTTATGGCGGCGTGATCCAGCAGTATATATTCGCTTATTACAGAGAAAATGCACGGCATCAACGGGCAGGAGAAACGGGAGTGATCAGAATGAGTGAGCGTTCAAAGACGGGTGACGGAAAGCGCAACGAAAACTATGAACACAGTGAGACCAGTGCTTTCCACCTGAAAAGACTCGACAGGAAACTCGCTTATCAGGGAAAGATCCTCGGGTTTTATCAGGACACAGTGGAACTGCCGGACGGCAGACAGGAGAAATGGGATTTTATCCATCATCCTACTGGCGGTGCCTGCGTGGTTGCAGTGCTTCCGAATGGGAAAATCCTGATGGAAAGGCAGTATCGGCCGGCGATCGGCGCAGAAACGCTCGAACTGCCGGCGGGCGCCAGACAGACGCCGGAAGAGGATCCGAAGAAGACAGCGCGAAGGGAACTGGAAGAAGAGACCGGGTATACGTGTGGACGGCTTATTTTTCTGGCTGAGGTCAGCAGCGCTCCGTCCTGGTGCGACGAGAAGACGTATATCTACCTAGCCGCCAATGTCCGGCCTGCCGGGGACAGGCATCTGGATGAGGCGGAGGAGATTCGCCTGGAAACATACACGCCCAAACAGCTGCTCACAATGATCCGGCGGGGTAAGATATGCGACGCCAAGACCGTGGCAGGCATTATGGCCTATGCTGTGTGGGAACATGTGTGATGCATGCTTTGTGATCACCGATTCTTTCGTATGTTCGCTCATCGATATTGAAGCAGGAACATGACTGTCACCGATGGGTAATAGTAACTGTCGGATGGATGTTTATCTGTTTTGACACAGAACAGTTCTGACGCAGATGGCTTTCAAAGCAAATCAGCCCACATGCCGATCATCTTCGGCGGCAAGTGCATGTAAATTGGGAGGAACGACATGGTTTCGTATAAAAATATCGTATTCGACATGGGCCGCGTTCTGGCGGATTATGACGCTAACCGCGCGACAGAGAAATATACGGATGACCCCGCGATCATCCGCGAAGTCAATCTTGTCGTCTATCATTCCGGCGAATGGACGCTGCTCGACGGCGGTCTGATCTCGGACGAAGAAGCTCTGAAAAACATGCTGAGGCGCTGTTCTTCGGATGAGGTACGCCGGGCAGCGGAATTCAGTTTCCGCCACTGGGACGATTACAACCTCTGGCAGCATCCCGGCATGGACCGCGTCATCGCTGACCTGAAGCAGGCCGGCAAGGGACTTTACATTCTCTCCAATGTAAGTCTCCGCATGGCAGTCAATGACCGCTGGCGTGAATACGTACCTTATCCGGATGACTTCGATGGTGTTTTCCTCTCTGCGGAATACAAGATGCTGAAACCGCAGCCGATCATCTATGAGACTTTCTGCAACCGGTACGGGCTGAAAGCAGAGGACTGCCTGTTCATCGATGACTTGAAGCGCAACATCGATGCGGCGAAGGCCTGCGGCATGGGCGGCATTGTCTTCGACGGGGATGCGGAGAAACTGCGGAAGGATCTATTGGGAACTGATGACCGGAAATGACAGAATTTTCTTGCTTTTTCTTTCTTTCTTTTGCATAATAAGAAAGAAAAAGAAAGAAAACAAGGAAAAGCAAGGAAGGAAATCACATGCGTTTTGAGGATCAGGATATCGAATTTAAACAACAGTATGTATCTGACATCAAAAAAGAAGTACTGGCTTTCATTAATGCCGATGGCGGAACAGTTCTGATCGGTGTTCGTAAAGATGGCAAGATCCTTGGCGTGAATAATCCGGACGAAGTAATGCTTCAGGTGGCGAATTCTCTGAAGGATTCTCTGGTGCCGGATGTAATGCCTTTCGTTTCGATTCACACGGAAACGATGGAGGGAAAAGAAGTCGTTGAGATCGATGTTTCAACAGGGACGAACCGTCCTTATTACCTGAAGGACAAAGGCCTGAGAGCAGGCGGTGTATATGTTCGTAAGGGGAGTTCTTCGCAACCTGTGACAGACGAGGGGATTCGGGAGATGATTCGGGCTTCATCCGGAGACTCTTTTGAAGAGATGAGAAGCCTGAATCAATCATTGACATTTGATACATTCCATTCGGAAATGAAGAGAAAGAACATCGAATTCGGAAAAGAAAAGATGCGAACGCTGAAGATGATCGGAGAGGACGGATTGTATACCAATCTGGCGCTTCTTCTGTCAGATCAGTGTCCGTCAACAATCAAAGTCGCTGTCTTTCAAGGAGCAGATAAAGCGCTGTTCCGGGACAGAAAAGAATTTAACGGTTCTATTCTGAAACAACTGGAGGAAGTTTATCAGTTTATCGATCTTAATAATAAAACGCGGGCTGTTTTTTCCAGACTTGAAAGAACAGATATCCGCGATTATCCGGAAGCCGCACTTCGTGAGGCACTCCTGAATTGTATTGTACACAGGGATTATTCATATAGTGGGAGCACGTTGATCAATATTTATGATGACCGAATGGAGTATGTCTCCCTTGGCGGATTGGTTCCCGGTCTGGAGTTGGATTCCATATTCCTTGGGGTATCGGTGCCGAGAAATCCGAATCTTGCGGCTGTCTTCTACAGGATGCATCTCATAGAAAGCTATGGAACCGGAATCAGTAAAATTCAGCGGGAATATGGAAACTTCCCAGTAAAGCCTAAATTTGAAACCGCCAAAGGAGTCTTCCGGGTTACGCTGCCTAACCGAAACTATGAGTCGACAGCATCCGAAGATGGGATTGCGCATGCAGACAATACAGTTTCCATACAAAAGCATGATACTATGTTGAATCAGAATCAGGTGATTCTCGATTTTGTAACAGAACATGGGCAGATTACCAGAAAGCAGGTGGAAGAGCTATTGTCCGTCAGTACGACAAAAGCTTACCATGTGTTGACAGAGCTCTGCAAAAAACAAGAGCTTCAGACGAAGGGGAATGGCAGAGCAAGGGTATATGTTGCTTTTAAAATGAATTGAATGTTTTTTCATAGCTTCTGGCTTCATAAGCGCCTGTAAACGCATCAGACTTAAACAATCGGACATAAACGATCATAATACGGTGTAAGCCCCTCCGTTGACAAAGTCCTCTGCAGTAGTTTACAATGTTTAGCGTTAAATTTTCAGAGGAAAACGCCTTTCCGCAGGCAAAACAGAAACTGGAGGCGGCAACATGGCTTTGGAACTCTCAAAAACTTATCGGGACCGTCAGCTGAATCAGATCAGCGAGGCAGACGTGGGAAAAACGCTGCGTCTGGCCGGCTGGGTCGAAAATATCCGTGATCATGGCGGCGTGTCCTTTATCGATCTTCGGGATATGTACGGCGTGGTGCAGGTCGTTCTGCGCGACACGAGCCTTCTTGACGGTATTGTGAAGGAAGAGTGCATCTCCGTGGAAGGACTGGTGGAGCACCGCGACGAGGATACCTATAATCCGAAGATTCCGACAGGAACCATCGAACTCGAGGCACATTCGATTACGATCCTCGGAAAAGTATACCGCCAGCTGCCTTTTGAGATCATCACTTCCCACGAGATCCGCGAGGATGTGCGTCTCAAATACCGCTATCTGGACCTGCGCAACAGAAAGGTTCTCGATAATATTCTGTTCCGTTCGAAGGTCATTGCTTTTCTTCGTCAGAAGATGACGGAGCTCGGCTTTGTCGAGATCCAGACGCCGATCCTCACGAGCTCTTCTCCGGAGGGTGCGCGCGACTACATCGTGCCGTCCCGCAAATTCAAGGGTAAATTCTATGCGCTGCCGCAGGCACCGCAGCAGTTCAAGCAGCTGCTGATGGTCTCCGGCATCGACAAGTATTTCCAGATCGCGCCCTGCTTCCGCGATGAGGATGCACGCGCGGACCGTTCGCCGGGTGAGTTCTACCAGCTCGACTATGAGATGTGCTTTGCGACACAGGAGGATATTTTCCGTGTCGGCGAGGCGGTTCTCACGGAGACGTTCAAAAAATTTGCGCCGGAGGGTTCCATTGTGACGGATGCACCGTATCCGGTGATCAGCTATAAGCAGGCGATGCTGGAGTTCGGCTCAGACAAGCCGGATCTCCGGAATCCGCTCAGAATCATCGACGTCACGGAGTTTTTCCAGAGATGCACGTTTAAGGGCTTCCTGAACAAGACGGTGCGCGCGATCCGCGTGCAGAGCCGCATGTCCAAGGGCTTCCAGGAAAAATTACTGAAGTTCGCGCAGTCCATCGGCATGGGCGGCCTCGGCTACCTCGAGGTTCTGGAGGACGGAACCTTCAAGGGACCGATCGATAAGTTTATTCCGGCGGATATGAAGCAGGAACTGAAGGACATCGCGCATCTGGAGATCGGCGATACGATCTACTTCATCGCCGACAAGGAGATGCAGGCGTCGCTGTATGCGGGACAGATCCGCAATGAGCTGGGCGAGAAGCTCGGCCTCGTGGAGAAAAATGCGTTCCGCTTCTGCTTTGTCAACGATTTCCCGATGTACGAGTACAATCAGGAAGAGAAACGCCTCGACTTCACGCACAATCCGTTCTCGATGCCGCAGGGCGGCCTTGAAGCACTGAATACACAGAAGCCTGAGGAAATCCTTGCTTATCAGTTTGATATCGTGTGCAACGGCGTGGAGCTTTCCTCCGGTGCCGTCCGCAACCATGATGTGGAGATCATGAAGAAGGCCTTCGAGATCGCCGGTTACACAGAAGACGATCTGAAGCAGAAGTTCGGAGCCCTCTACAATGCTTTTCAGTTCGGAGCACCGCCGCACGCCGGAATGGCGCCCGGT
This sequence comes from uncultured Eubacteriales bacterium, assembly GCA_900318405.1. Taxonomy (GTDB): domain Bacteria; phylum Bacillota; class Clostridia; order Lachnospirales; family Lachnospiraceae; genus Bilifractor. Next base: position 16,947 of record ONKP01000042.1, read on the forward strand.
ATCGATCGTATGATCATGCTGCTCCGCAACGAGGACAATATCCGTGAGGTCATCGCATTTCCGATGAACGGCAATGCGCAGGACCTTATGTGCGGCGCACCGGGTACGGTTACCGAGACACAGCTGCGTGAGGCACATATCAAGGTAAGAGACTGATGCAAAAAATAAATGATGCTGAGTGGTGCCGCCGGTAAAAAACGGCGACGAGGGGCATCTATATACAAAAATTTTACGGCCGGCTTGCATAAACCGGCCGTTTTCTTCCGTATAACTTTCTTTCTGTTAAAATAGAGTTGTCGCAGTCAATGATTGTGTTTAGGATGATATAGTCGCTTTGTGCGCGGCGGAGGGCTAAATGCTATGATGCACGATATCGAACCGAAGGTTTTTCACAATGAGTTCAGCGATCACCAGCCGAAGGGACCGGAGACTGCTCTGTTTTACCATGGGCAGTTCACCCTGCTGAGGCACTGCCCGGACGGGACGTTTGTTTTTCCACATGTCAGTGATTTTGAAGGGACGGGCGCCCGGTTCACCTATCTGTTCAGGATCGATGACGAGGAGTTTTTCCTCGTGGAATATTCGGACGGGCTGTCGCTGGAGAATGCTGTTCCGGAGAAGCTGCGGGACGAGTACACCTTTGAAAAAACCTGGTTTTTCCGCGGGGCTGAGCCACGTTACCGGGCGTATGCCGGCATCACGGGCCTGCAGCTCGCGGACTGGTACCGGGCACACAGGATCTGCGGCGAGTGTGGGACGGAGCTGGAGAAGGACCACAAAGAGCGTATGATGCGCTGTCCTTCCTGCGGCCGGCTGTATTATCCGACGATCTGCCCTGGCGTCATCGTAGGCGTTGTACACAACGGCCGTCTTCTGATGAGCCGCTACGCGGGCCGTGAGTACAAAAATTATGCGCTGATCGCCGGCTTTAATGAGACGGGCGAATCGATCGAGCAGACGGTGCGCCGCGAGGTCATGGAAGAGGTGGGACTGAAGGTGAAGAACCTGCAGTATTACAAGAGCCAGCCGTGGCCTTTTTCCGATACACTGCTCATGGGATTTTTCTGTGAGCTGGACGGAGATGATGAGAGCATCCGGCTTGAGGAGAATGAGCTCTCCGAGGCTGCCTTCTATGCGCCGGAGGATGTGCCGGACGATAACGAGCATGCGTCGCTGACGGCGGAGATGATGATGGTTTTTAAGCGACGATACAGGCATTGAAGAAGGTGCATCTGCATTCCTTTGGCTTGGCGATAATTTTTATGATGAAATCGAATGGTGTATGATAGATAGCACTGTTTGATAGCCGATTTGGATTTATAGAGAAAATAAGAGCAATCTGCTGCGCTTTCAGCTATAATGTGAATAACGATCTGCAGATAGATTCTGGCATCGGCAATGCGTCTGAACGTCGATTTGTGTTGCAGACATGCGACGTGCCTTGCAGAAAGTGGCAGATAGAACGGTTTGAGCGGGACAGGAGGATCATGAAATGAACATACTTGTTACAGGAGGAGCCGGCTATATCGGAAGCCACACCTGTGTGGAGCTTCTGAATGCGGGATACGGTGTTGTCGTTATCGATAATCTCTACAATTCCAACCAGAAGGCGATTGACCGGATCGAACAGATCACGGGCAAAAAAGTGAAGTTCTACGAGGATGATGTGCTCGACAGGGACGCGCTCGAGAAGATCTTCAGCGAGAACAGCATCGATGCCGTCATTCATTTTGCCGGCCTGAAGGCTGTCGGAGAATCCGTACACAAGCCCATCGAGTATTACCATACGAATATCGGCGGTACGCTCGCGCTTGTCGATGTGATGCGTGAGCATAACTGCAAAAATATCATCTTCAGTTCTTCTGCAACGGTTTACGGCGATCCGGCAGAGATCCCGATTTCGGAGAACTGCCCGAAGGGTACATGCACGAATCCTTATGGATGGACGAAGTGGATGCAGGAGCAGATCCTCACGGATATTCATACGGCTGATCCGGCGTGGAATGTGATCCTTCTCCGTTACTTCAACCCGATCGGCGCGCATAAGAGCGGACTGATCGGTGAGGACCCGAAGGGCATCCCGAACAATCTGCTGCCGTATGTGGCACAGGTAGCCATCGGCAAGCTGCCGCAGGTCAATGTGTTCGGCAATGACTATGATACGCCGGACGGCACGGGTGTCCGTGATTACATCCATGTCGTGGATCTCGCGCGCGGTCATGTAAAAGCTGTGGAGCGCCTCGCAAAAAATGATGGCGTCTTCATCTGCAATCTGGGAACAGGCAAGGGATATTCCGTGCTGGATGTGATCCATGCCTTCGAAAAAGCCTGCGGCCACAAGCTGAAATATGAGATCAAGCCCCGCCGCGACGGCGACATCGCTACCTGCTACTGCAATCCGGAAAAGGCGGAGAAGGAACTCGGATGGAAAGCGGAGTATACGCTGGATGATATGTGTGCAGACTCATGGAGATGGCAGACCATGAATCCCGACGGTTACAATACGAAGGACTGAACTGCAGATACTATCTGCATATATATAGAAAAGCAGGGCCGCGGCCCTGCTTTTCTGCACTCTGTGATTATTCGGGGTAGATGAGCCTCGTCTCGTCGATGTTGGCAAGGTCGCGCTCGAGATAGCGCTTTGCCAGCCATCTGGCCATGGAGAGGTTCTGGTCGAGGTAATTGCCGCAGTCTTTGGCAGCGGCGCCCGGAATGTCACCTTCATAGGTGCTGATCCATTCGAAGGTTCTCTTTATCAGAGGTACAATATCCTTCGATTCGTAATCCCCTGCGAGAATCAGATAAAAGCCCGTCCGGCAGCCCATCGGTCCGAAGTAGATCACGCGGTCTTTGTATTCAGGATCATTCCGAAGGAAGGTCGCACCCAGATGTTCAATGGTGTGGCACTCCGCTGTGTTCATGACCGGCTCGCGGTTCGGGGCTGTCATCCGGAGATCAAAGGTCGTGAGTGTCTCGGTACCTACGTGATCCTTTCTGGATACGTAGATTCCCGGGAGAAGTTTCAGATGATTAACGGTAAAGCTGGCAATTTTTTCCATGCTGTATATTCTCCTCCTACAATAAGGTTGTGGGTAACAGAAGACCTGGCAACCAGTCAGGATCTGCTCCCCCTTCATTGCTTAAGCTTTCGTATTGCACCTGCCATCATTGTAGCGGACTTTCCCCGGTGCTTCAAGAGAGCGATGATCGAGCTTCCCGTTGGTCGCTCTCAGCAGGTTCTCATCGCTCCGTCGAGGCTGGAAGTCTCCATGTGCGACAGTGACTGGCAAAGAATGAACAGTAATGTTGTGTTCTCCGTACGTCTTGCCAGACGAAGAGTTCAGTGTTATACATTTATGGTACAGTTTACAGTTCGGGGAAATTAAAATATCAGCCGGCAGGCGTATGCATGGAAAACAGAAAGGCATTTATATGGATGTAAAAGAGCGTGAGAAAAAAACTCCCGAAGCAGCAGCGGAGAAAGAAAACGCAAAGAAGGGCGGCAACAGTCAGCTCTGGATCGGTGTGCTGCTCATGGTGGTGTGCGCTGCCTGTCTCTGCGCAGGACAGCTGATATGGAAAATGTATGACGGGCTTCTTCCAATGATCCTCGGTTTCATCGTTTATGTAGGCGGTGCAGGCGCCATGCTGTATGCCTATCATTTCGGCAGCGTATCGCTGCTGCAGCCTTTAAACAGTATCAGCTATATTTTTTCAACGATACTTGGTGCGGTGGTGCTGAAGGAATCCGTTACACCGCTGAAAGTTGTGGCTGTTGTGGTGATTCTGGTCGGTGTTTACATTCTGGCAGCGGGAGGTAAGAAGGAAGAATGATTGGTTATGTTCTGGTAATGATCCTGATGGGATTTGTGGCTTCCTATGCCAGCATCTGTCTGAAGAGAGCGACGGATAACCGTATCCGTCCGATTGAAATTCTGCAGTCCGGGTGGCTGTGGGCCGGTGGCTTTCTGTATGTCGGCGCTTCGCTGCTCAATATTTTTCTGCTGAAACATCTGCCGTATTCGGTCGTTGTTCCGCTCGGTGCGCTGACCTATGTGTGGACCATGTTTCTGTCTCACTGGCTTCTGCATGAGCGGATCACAAAGTCCAAGGTCCTCGGCATCACGGTGATCCTGATCGGGGTGGTACTGCTGGCACTGTCATCTGCATCATAGTGTCAGGCGCTTCTTTCGATTCGAAAAATAAACATATATAGACATCTTCCCTGCGTTGGGAGATGTCTCTTTTTGTCGCCTGAAAAGAAACACTATGCATGCTCAATGCCAGAAGAAAATGGTCGGATGCTGAACGGAGAACGCTGTGAACCGTTTAGTCGGATGCTGAACGGCGAACGCTGTGAACTGTTTATCAGATAGAATTCGCAGAAAGGAGAGCCTGCATGTCGTCAGGCACAGGGGTTTCCAGATGCATGGGCATTCCGGTAATCGGATGCGTGAAATCCAGTTTCCGGCCGGAACAGGATCATCCGGACGCCGCAGATAGGAAGGATTGTAGAGCGTATCGCCTGCGAGCGGATGGTCAAGACTTGCCATGTGCACACGAATCTGATGCGTACGGCCGGTCTCAAGCTGCAGCTCGAGCAGAGATCTGACGTCAGATGCGGAGGAATTTTCGACAGAACTGGATATATCCGATCTAGCAGCTCCAGGCAGATAGCGCAGTGTCTTATAATGCGTGACGGCGCGTTCGCCATTTTCGGGATCGATGCAGCGTTCGATGAGAGAACGCGTCCTTCTGCCGATGGGTGCATTCACGGTTCCAGCGGGATCTGTTTTTCCCTCCGCGATGGCGAGGTATGTCCGGTGGATCTCGCGTCGCAGCAGTGCCTGCTCAAGGACACAGGAGGCGACAATGTTTTTTGCCACGATCAGAAGACCCGTCGTATCGCGGTCGAGACGATTGATGCACCGGAAAACGAACGGGATTCCCTGTTGCTCGTAATACCAGACAACGCCGTTGCCGAGCGTATTCTCCGGATGACTGATCGCCGGATGGATCGCCAGACCGGCGGGCTTGTTCACAACGAGAATATCTTCGTCTTCATAGGCGATGCCGAAAGGGACGGGCGCGGGTACAATATTCTTCGATGACACGGGATCACAGACGCGCGTCGTCAGCACATCGCCGGCGCAGACTGGATGGCACAAGAACTCATGCTTCCCATTCAGCAGGATCGCTGAAGGGTCAGGTTTCATAGAGGCGAGAATATGGCGCGAGTAGCCCTTCCGCCGCAGAAAACTGTGGATATCCTGCCCCTCATCCGACGGGCCTATCTCATATCGGAATACTCGTTCCATGTCGTGACTCCCCCAGTACTTATCGTTTCCGGTTACAGCCCATACGCTATCGGAGCCACGAAACACATGGAGGCTGGAAGCCTCCATGTGTTTCAGTGGCTGGTAAAGTGTGAGCAGTAACTGCTTCCGGCTCATCGTAGTACGGCGAGGTAGACGCTGTCAATTTTTAGTGCTATACTTTTTTCAATAATGTCGGCGTATGAAAAGACCGGCAAACGTTGGAAAGAGAGGGTTTTGTCATGTCAGACAAACAGAAATATGTAGCCTATGTAGGCACTTATACACAGGGCTCCAGTCTCGGAATTTACATCTATGATGTGGACGTAAAAGAAGGCACTCTCTCTGAGCGCAAGTACGTCCCGATCAACAATTCGTCATATCTGTGTCGCTCTGCCAATGGAAAGTTTCTCTATTCCATCGAGGATGAGGGCGTGGCTGTTTTTGCCATTGAGGATGACGGCGATCTGAAGATGATCAACCGCATCAAGATCGGCGGCATGCGCGGCTGCTATGTATCGGTGGACCATACAGGAAAGTATCTGTTTGTCGCAGGATACCACGATGGAAAAGTAACGCTGATCCACACCCATCACGACGGCAGGCTCGGCTCTGTCATGGACGGCGTATTTCATAAGGGCCTCGGCAGCGTTTCCGAGCGCAACTTCCGGGCACACGTCAGCTGTGTAAAAATGACCCCGGATAACAAGTACCTGTGCGCGGTCGATAACGGTATCGATCAGGTCAAGGTATATTCGATCTCCAACAAGGACAAGCTCGAGCTGCGCGATATCATCCGCTGCGAGCGCGAGTCGGCGCCCCGCCTGATCAAGTTCGGCAATTCCGGCAAATTTGCCTATATTCTCTATGAACTCAACAATTCGGTAGAAGTTTATTCCTATAAGGACAATGACGGCGAGCCGGAGTTCGAGAAGCTGCAGACAATCAGCACGACGTCCGAAAATGTGGATGAGATCCATGACGCTGCTTCCGGTATGGATATGTCACCAGATGGCAAATTCCTTTTTACGTCCACGGCGGGTGACGATACGGTCGCTATGTTCGCGATTGATCAGAAGACCGGGCTCCTCACGAAGAAGTTTGCACTTCCTATTGGCGGCGTATACCCGAAGGATATCGCTGTGTTCCCGGATGGTAAGCATATCGCATGCGTCAACCATGAATCCGGCACGATCACAACGTTTACCATCGACTATGACAAAAACGTGCTGATCCAGAAGGGCAGACCGTGCACTGTGGATACACCGAACTGCATTCTGATCACACCGATGGGCTGCAGTAAATCATGAAGTGACTGAGTCATACGGCCGCAGGTTCGGTTGCCTGCGGCTGTTTTGCTGCAATATCTGTCGTCTGTGACGGCAGCAGTAGATAAGGAGAAAACGACATCATGGATAAGAAGGAATTTGCACTGGAGCAGCATGAAAAATGGCATGGCAAGATCGAGGTGATCAGCCGTGTTTCGATCAAAAATGCGGAGGACCTGGCTGTCGCCTATACACCCGGCGTTGCGGAGCCCTGCCTGAAGATCAAGGATGACGTGGATCTTTCATATAAATATACACGCCGCGCCAACCTCGTCGCCGTCATCACGGACGGTACGGCTGTGCTCGGCCTCGGCGACATCGGACCGGAAGCCGGCATGCCTGTCATGGAAGGTAAATGCGCGCTGTTTAAAACCTTCGGCGGCGTGGATGCTTTTCCGCTTTGCGTGAAGACAAAGGATGTGGACGAATTCGTTAATACGGTTGCCCTGATCTCCGGCAGCTTCGGCGGTATCAACCTCGAGGACATCGCGGCACCGCGCTGCTTCGAGATCGAGCAGAAGCTGAAAAAGAGATGCGATATTCCGGTATTCCATGATGATCAGCATGGAACGGCCATCATTGTACTGGCCGGTGTGATGAACGCTCTGAAGGTCACCGGAAAGAAAAAGGAAGACTGCCGCGTCGTCGTGAACGGTGCGGGTTCTGCCGGTGTCGCGATCACCAAACTGCTGCTGGACTATGGTTTCCCGGATATCACGATGTGCGACAAGACGGGCATCCTCTCCAAAGACAGCGAAAATCTGAACTGGATGCAGGAGCAGATGATGGAGCGCACGAACCTCTCGCATCAGCATGGAAAGCTGGCGGATGCGCTGAAGGGAGCGGATATTTTTATCGGCGTATCAGCGCCCGGCATCGTCACACCGGAGATGGTGAAGACGATGAATAAGGATTCCATTTTCTTTGCCATGGCCAATCCTGTACCGGAGATTATGCCGGATCTTGCGAAGGAAGCCGGCGCAGCTGTTGTCGGAACCGGCCGCAGCGATTTCCCGAACCAGGTCAACAATGTCCTGGCGTTCCCGGGCATTTTCCGCGGCGCACTCGACGTCCGCGCGTCCGATATCAACGAGGCAATGAAACTGGCGGCGGCGCATGCGATCGCAGGTCTGGTCGATGACAGCGAGCTTTCACCGGACGCAATCCTGCCGAAGGCATTTGATCCGCGCGTGGCCAAAGCGGTCTCCGCTGCGGTGGCAGAAGCGGCCAGAAAATCAGGCGTGGCACGTATCTGATGA
>ONKP01000043.1 GCA_900318405.1 uncultured Eubacteriales bacterium
TTATTTTTGACATCCTGATCATCGCTTATGCCAACAGACTGCAGGGTTACAAAGGTATCCCGGTTATGGTTATCTGGATCCTCATTGTTGTCCTGATCTTCGGTTTCATCACAAGCAGCACTGTTTTCGGTCGTTACTTCTACGCAGTCGGCGGTAACGAGAAAGCCACCAAGCTCTCCGGTATCGATCCCCGCCGCGTTTACTTCTGGGCATACTTCCTGATGAGCGTTCTGGCCGGCTTCTCCGGACTGCTCCACAGCGCACGTATCGGTTCTGTAGATGGTAACATGGGTAACTCCTTCGAGATGGACGCTATCGCATCCTGCTTCATCGGCGGTGCTTCTGCATACGGCGGATCCGGTACCGTTCCGGGCATCATGGTCGGCGCTATCCTCCTCGGCGTTATCAACCAGGGTATGTCGATCCTCGGACTTCCGGATCAGTATCAGTACATCGTCAAAGGTGCCGTACTTCTGGCAGCCGTTGTCTTCGATGTAGTTTCCAACCATAAGACTGGTAAGTCATAATAACCACAAATACAGATGCCTCCATCCGCAACACGCTTTCGCTCGTCCTCGACGCAGCGGTGGTAAGCCACCGGCGTCTGCGGATGGTTGCGGAGCGGAGGCATCTGTATCTCTGCATATCTTCACTACAGTTTCAACACGAGAAAGTTATAAACGAAGACCACCGTGCTCCTGTGTGGTATAATGCCAGACAGGGGCACGGTCAGTCATATCAGCACCGGACCCGGGCATGGCGGTAACGCTGTGTGCGGGTCCAATTTAAAAAAGGAGAACATTATGTATTTTATCGGTATTGATCTGGGGACATCGGCAGTCAAGCTTCTACTGATGGACGAAAAGGGGGAAATCAAAAATATTGTATCCAGGGAATATCCGCTGTCATTCCCGCATCCCGGCTGGTCTGAGCAGAATCCGGAGGACTGGGAGAAGGCAGTAAAGGACGGTATTCCGGAACTGATTCGGGATATCGACCCGAAGGAGGTTCGCGCGATCGGATCCGGCGGACAGATGCATGGTCTGGTTGTCCTTGATAAGGATGACAACGTGATCCGTCCTGCGATTCTCTGGAATGACGGACGCACGCAGAAGGAGACCGATTACCTGAACCAGGAGATCGGTAAAAAGAAGCTGACGGCACTCACCGGAAACATTGCTTTTGCAGGGTTTACGGCACCGAAGATCCTCTGGATGAAGGCCAATGAGCCGGAGAATTTTGCGCGTATCGAGAAGATCATGCTGCCGAAGGACTATATCAATTACCGTCTGACGGGTGTGCACTGCACGGATTACTCGGATGCCTCCGGTATGCTTCTGCTGGATGTCGAACACAAGAAGTGGAGCCGGGAGATGCTCGATATCTGCGGTGTGAGAGAAGAGCAGATGCCGAAGCTCTTTGAGAGCTATGAACCGGTTGGTACGCTGACAGAGGAGGCTGCTTCTGCTCTTGGCCTTTCTGAGGATGTGCTCGTTGCAGCGGGCGCAGGTGACAATGCGGCAGCGGCTGTCGGCACGGGCGTTGTCGGCAACGGTGGCTGCAACATCTCTCTGGGAACCTCCGGCACGATTTTTATCTCCAGCGACAGCTTCCGCGTGGACAGTGCCAATGCGCTGCACTCGTTCGCACACGCTGACGGCGGCTATCATCTGATGGGCTGCATGCTGTCGGCGGCATCCTGCAACAAGTGGTGGATGGACGAGATTATCGGAACGACGGATTACGCGGCACAGCAGGCGGGTATCACAGATGACATGCTGGGTAATAATCATATCTATTATCTGCCTTACCTCATGGGGGAGCGGGCGCCGCACAATGATCCGGCAGCACGCAGCTGCTTCCTCGGCATGACGATGGATTCCACGCGGCAGGATATGACACAGGCGGTTCTGGAGGGCGTTGCCTTCGGTATTCGTGACAGTCTGGAGGCAGCGAGAAATCTCGGCATTGATGTAAAGACCAGTATGATCTGCGGCGGCGGTGCGAAGAGCCCGCTCTGGCGCAAAATTTTCGCCAATGTGCTGAACATTGAGCTCACACTTCCGGAGACGGAGCAGGGACCCGGCTACGGCGGTGCCATTCTCGCTGCTGTGGCGGCGGGCGTGTACCCGTCAGTCGCTGATGCAACGGGCAAGCTGGTTCACGTGCACGGGACGGAGAAGCCGGATTCGCAGATCGCGGCGCGCTATGAGAAGAAGTATCAGATGTACAGAAAGCTTTATCCGGCGCTGAAGTCGCTGTTTCCGGACTTCTGATCATCACGATTTTCTCTGGATATTCACACATAGTTATTATCAAGTTATTTTCGGAGCTGCTGCAGATTCACATGGCGGAGTCACTCAAGGCAGTCGAATAAATACTGTATTAAGCCGTCGATGCGCAGGCTGTTTTTGTGCATGCGAAGCATGCACAGAAAACTGCATGCGTGATCGACGCAAATATGCGCGAGCAGTGAGCCGCATCCGTACACGCGAAGCGTGATACGGTGAGGCGAACGCCGCGTCAGCCCGACGAAGTCGGGTCGGGCGGGCAGTGAGCCGCATCCGTACACGCGAAGCGTGATACGGTGAGGCGAACGCCGCGTCAGCCCGACATAGTCGGGCTGTATGAGCATGGAGCTTTGCGAAGCAAAGCGAGAATGCGAATGCATCTTACTTCTCCGCGGCGATGCGGTCGCGTCCCTCCTGTTTGGCCTGATAGAGAAATCTGTCGAGGCGGCCGAAGAGTTTGTCCAGCGTATCGTTTTCATGCGCACAGGCGACGCCGATGCTCACGGTGACATGGTTTACACTTTCAAATTCATGCGTGCGGATGTCCCTGCAGATCCTGCTGGCAATGGGCAGACATTCGGAAAGTGTCGTTTTTTCAAAGACACAGATGAATTCATCACCGCCCCAGCGTGCGAAAAGATCAGAACTGCGGACTTCCCCTTTTACCAGTTCGGCGATATCGCACAGGACGCGGTCCCCGATCTTGTGGCCGTAGGTGTCATTCACTTCCTTGAAATGATCGATATCAAACATCATGATGGACAGCGGCAGGCTTCTGCTGTGGAGCAGCCAGGACAGGTGGCTGTCAAGCATGCGCCGGTTTGCGATGCCGGTGAGTTCATCGGTGATGACAGCGGTATGCAGTTCGTCGATGATATCGTTCAGATCCTTTGTTGTTTCTTCAAAAAATGTGACGAGACAGTCGTTTCCCGGCTTGATCTCATCATCATATTTTTCAAGTTCGGGATCATGACAGATGATGGTATCTGTGACATCGTTATCACCCTCACGCATGCCAACGGCTACCATGGTGCTGTTCATGATGCCTCCGCTTTTTCCCGTGCGAAGAATCTCAGACGAGCCATAACCGAGAGAGTAATGATCGGACAGCTGACGGAAATAGCTGAGTTCGCGTCTCGTTTTCTCTTCGCCGAGAAACATCAGGCGATTGAGACAGCTGATGAGAAAAATACCCTGCGCGCCGAAACGCGAAAGGGCATTGGCACAGCGGAGAGAGTCCCTCAGCAGGTAGATGTCCTTTGTGTAGGACAGGCTTATTTTTGTCCCTTTCTTCATGGCTACGGACGGTATGATGGAACCGTCTTCACCATACCCGTAGAGCAGACGCGGTGCGAAGGTATTGCCGATCTTTTCGATCAACGGGAAGGAGGCGCACTGCAGACGGAAGTTGTCATTCAGCCGCACGCCAAGATAACGTGTGTAGAGCTCCGTTGCCGGGTGGTAATCGATGCGGAGAATGCGGCCGTCATCGGCCGTTTCGGTGATCTCGTGCAGTTTGCCGAGCGGGTTCCATCCGACATTGCAGATGGTTTTCATATGCAGGTCTTTGCCTGAAAAAGTTACGGCGACGATCGCGTTTTCATAGGTTTCGGTGCCGGCAATGACGAGAGGGAGATCGGTCATCGGATTTTTGGACCCCGCCTGGGCGCCGATAACGGGAACTTCAGGGAATCCGGCTGATACATCTTCCAGAAAGATTTCGGGGTGATTGGTGAAGCCGGAGACAAAGACCATGATGCCCTTCAGATCCTGTTCACGGTGCGCTTCCATGGTGAACATTGCGGCAGCATCCTCGGCGTCCTGTGCTGTACAGTCCATGACGTGTATGTTCACCTCGCTGCGGTCGAAGAGCAGCAGGCTGCAGACGGTATTTTTTATTGTGGGCATATCCGGTGTGAGCGGGCCCAGAAGCGTCATGCCGAAGAGTTTGAGGTCGGGAAGACTGTTGTGTATTTTCTGAAGAAATCCATGAAGAGCCAATGCGTCGTTATCCGGTTCATAGATCAGCAGGGCTTTATCATGCGCTGACTGATAGGCAGTGTCAGCAGGAAGTGAAGAAATCAGATCGTCTGTGGTAAATGTATCAGAGATCCGAAAAGCTTTCTGAATCACGGCGGCCTCCTTGAAAATAGCTGAGTGCGCGCAGAAGCGGTTTCAGTAAAATTCAGTTGCCTTCGAAAAAGCATCCGATTGGCAATTCGAAGAATATGTGCAATATAATCACTCAATTTCAGATAGGAAAAAACAATACATACACATTTTATATATTTACGGTCGATTTTTCAATACTCAGGCATACGTATGTCGACTGCTGGCGTTACAGTTTACTCTCTGCCGGCCACTGTCACGCATGGAGATTTCCTGCCTCCATGTGTTCTGCGGCTCTGACAGTGTCAGAACTGTAACATCGCTGCTGTTGGGGTGCTTTTTGCAGAAGTTATGTGGTTTGCGATGGAAAACTGAGATTACATTGTGGAATATTGTGCAATTAACGGTGAAAATTCTGCGCAGGCGTGCTATTATCGGTATTGCTGTGCCAGACAGCAAACCATATACGGAGGAAATGAAACGTGAAATACGTCCGACAATTTCTGATCATTCTTCTTGTTACCTGTGCCGGAGAGATCCTGTACTATCTGCTTCCCCTGCCGGTACCTGCCAGTATCTATGGACTTGTACTCATGCTGGTGCTTCTCATCACACATGTTATACCGCTGGATGCCGTAGAAAAAACCGGTGATTTTCTTGTCGAGGCAATGCCTGTCATGTTCATTCCGGCCGGCGTAGGGCTTCTTGTGTCCTGGACGGACCTGAAGAACATTCTCGTTCCGGTGCTTGTCATTACACCGGGAGTCACACTCTTTGTCATGATCGTCACGGGAAAAGTGTCAGATCTGGTTTTGCAGACCACAGGCAGGAAATCGGAGACGGGCACCGAGAACACAGGCAATGTTCAGGGTGCGCGTGTCACTTCCGGAGAAAATATTTCGAATATGCGCGCCGTGAACGGAGATGATGTTTCAGATAACCGTGCCATGGAAGGAAACCGTGATTCGGTCGTTACAGGACAGCAGACGAAAATGGGAGGGACTGAATAATGGACACACTGATACAGAATTCCGCGACAGTCGGTGTGGTGATCAGTCTTCTGGCATATGGATTCGGTGCCTGGCTTCACAGAAAAACCAGATCCAATATCTGCAATCCGCTGCTGATTTCGATTATCCTCGTCATTATTTTTCTTTGCGTGTGCAGGATCAATTACGACTCCTATCAGCAGAGCGCGCAGTATCTGAGCTATCTGCTGACACCTGCCACGGTGGCCCTGGCGATTCCGCTGTATCGCCAGATCGATCTGCTGAAAAAACATCTGTCAGCCATCATTATCGCTGTGGCAGCGGGGGTTCTGTCCAGTCTTGCGTCTATCCTTCTGCTCTCTATGCTGTTCCATCTGACACATGAGCAGTATGTGACGCTCCTGCCGAAATCGATCACGACGGCGATCGGCATGGGCATCAGCGAGGAGCTGGGCGGCAATGTGAATATTTCTGTTGCCGTGATCATCGTGACCGGCGTCGTCGGCAATATTATCATCGAGCCGGTATGCCATCTGTTCCGGATTAAAAATCCCATTTCCAAAGGCCTTGCTGCCGGCACGGCTTCTCACGCGATCGGCACGGCAAAAGCAATGGAGATGGGAGAGGTCGAGGGATCCATGAGCAGTCTGGCCATCGTTGTTTCCGGCCTGATGACGGTAGTGCTCGCCTCTGTATTTGCGGGGCTGTACTGAGTTCAGAATTTGCAGATCTGTCTGGAATTCTGACATGAAACAGCGGACGTTCGGTATGTGTTCGCTGTGCGATCGGATGGATTTCCTGTGGGAATAAAAAGAAGACAGCTCCGGTTTTGATACGGGGCTGTCTTCTTTTTATAATGGTGCGCCGGTCTTATGACAGACGATGTGATCCGGCAAAATACGGCGTGTGCCGACTCATGCCTGCGATGGCTGCTGTTCATAGCCGGCGATGCAGTAGGCACCCGGACCGCCGTGCGTGGTGATCACGCTGCCTACGTGAAGCCAGACAAGCTGCTTGAAACCGAGAGATTCCGCTGTTGTGCGCATCACATTCAGCCATTCATCGGTGATTCCCGGTGAGGTGCCGAGGAACAGCACTTCATGGCTGAAATGGTATTTCTCGGTGTACTCCGTCATCATTTTGCGGATGACACGTGAAAACGAACCGCGGTAGCGGTCAACTGCCTTCAGATAACCGTCGATGACGTCGATCAGCGGAACAATGTGCAGGAGATTGGCAATCAGCGCCTTGGCGTTGGTGCAGCGTCCGCCGGCCTTCAGGAAATCCAGATTCTGCGGGACGAAGCTGACGTGTGTGATATCCCGGATACGCAGGGCTTCCTCGGCCGCCATGGTCACATCCCATTCCGGGTGCTGCTGGATCATCCGGGCTGTGTGAATGACGACAGCGCACTGACCTGCCGTACACTGTTTCGTGTCGACGAGTGTGACATAGTCACGGCCTTCGGCGGCCAGCGTAGCATTGGCATAAGAAGAAGTGGTGACGGCAGAATATCCCAGATAGAGAATCTGCGCATCCGGCTGTTCACTGTGTATCCTGTCGAATACAGCCGAAAAATCAGCCGGCATCGCCGCACTTGTCTTCGGCACGCGGCCCGTCCTGTTGTAAAAATCAATGACCTCCTGCGGATCAAAGCTGCCATCATTTCTGGAGTCTCCGTCGAAGATGACATGCATGGGAACGATTGTAATGTCATACTTTTCAGCCAGTTCCGGTGAAATATCCGCCCCTGTTTCAGCTACAATTCTGATTTTGTTCATGCTTTCCTCCGTGATATTTCAGGGCATGTCAGCGGAAATTCCCCGCCGCTGACTGCCGGTATCGTTCAGGTCCCCTCACCTGTTCACAGTCTATCACGATATTATTCATAATACCATCACGGGTGAATAAATATTCGCAAACGGCATTATGAAAATGCGAAAACCGCTGTGCAGAGCCGTTTATGCTCTGCAACAGCGGTTTTTCAGATCGTATTATCATTGGTCGGGTAAACGCAATAAACAACGTTTCGAGCGTTTTACTTCTTTCATCCAGGCATTTACCTGCATCAGACAGCCTGCTTTTTAGCAGCTGTTGTGCCGGTCATGGCGTATACATCGAGAACCTTATTGAGCTGTGCGCTGTTCATGAGGTTCTGCTCGAGCACAAGCTCACGGACGGTACGGTCCTCGCGTACAGCGCGCTTGGCGATGTCTGCGGATTTTACATAACCGATATACGGGCTGAGAGCGGTGGCAATACCGGCGCTGTGCTCGAGAAGCGTGCGGCAGCGCTCACGGTTTGCCGTGATCCCGGTGATGCAGTTATCTGTGAGGGTGGCAACGGCACCGGTCATCGCCGTGATGGATTCGAAAAGAGTGTAGAAGAGCACCGGCTCGAAGGCATTCAGTTCCATCTGGCCTGCCTCGGCAGCCATCGTAATCGTCGTGTCATGACCTGCCACGAGAAAAGCAACCTGGTTCACAACTTCCGGGATGACAGGATTTACCTTGCCGGGCATGATGGAAGAACCGTTCTGTTTTGCGGGAAGATTGATTTCTGAAAGACCTGTCTTGGGACCGGAAGAGAGAAGACGGAGATCGTTGCACATCTTGGAAAGGCTGATGGCGCAGGATTTCAGGGCGCCGGAGATGGCACAGAAGCTGTCGAGGTTTTCTGTGGCATCGAACAGGTCATCTGCCTGACGAAGCGGATAGCCGGTTATTTTTGCAAGGGTGGGAACGACATTCAGTCGATAAAAATCTGTGGTGTTGATGGCGGAGCCGATGGCTGTACCGGCGAGGTTAACGCTGTACATCTCCTCTGACGTGGAGCGGATGCGGTCATTGATCCTTCTGACCATGCTGGCGTAGGCGCCGAACGTCTGGCCGAGACGGATCGGAACGGCATCCTGCAGCTGTGTGCGTCCCATCTTGATGACGTCGTCAAATTCTGCTGCTTTGCTGCGGAGCGCTGCCTCCAGACGGTCAAGCTCTTTTTCCAGCGGCTTCAGAAGATCCAGCACTGTGAGCTTGCCTGCTGTGGGAATCACGTCGTTGGTGGACTGACTCATGTTGACGTGATCGTTCGGGTGAATCATATCGTAGGCACCCTTTTTACCTCCCAGGATTTCGTTGGCACGGTTGGCAAGGACTTCGTTCATATTCATGTTTGCGCTGGTTCCGGCACCACCCTGGATGGCGTCTACGATGAATTCGCATTCGTGCATGCCGTTGATCACTTCATCGGCAGCTGCGAGAATCGCATCCTTTTTTGCTCTGTCGAGGGAACCGGCCTTGCAGTTTGTGATGGCAGCTGCTTTTTTGATCTGTGCCAGGTTATTCAGGAACACCTGATTCATTTTCTGCCCGGTGATCTGGAAATTTTCTTCTGCTCTGAGTGACTGTACGCCGTAGTATGCTTCTCCGGGTACCTCTTTCATGCCAATGGAATCTTTTTCCAGACGAGTTTTCATGATGTTTGCCTCCTTGAATGTTTGAGATTGTGGATGGACGTCCATGCGGGCGATCCATGGAGGTGGAACTGACCGGGCAGTGAAGAAGATCGATCAGCACCATCTGGCTGCTTCGTTTTTGAATCAACACTGACGAGGGTATACTTTTATTCGGCGGTTGTAAATGTTTTTAACCGAATACGTTAATAATCCATGAAATCCGATGATTTAGCTTAACAAAAATAAGAATAAATGATTTTGACTTTAAAAAATTATGTTGCCGGAATTGTGTGCAAAGAGTAGACTGTCGTTATCAGCTGGGAGCTTTTACAGAACGAACAGGATGATAAGCGCAGGAAAGGATGGGTGAGGAAGAATGGAAGGCGATAAGCTTGATGCCATCGACAGGAAAATTTTGAGGATGCTGCAGAAGAACGGAAGGACGCCGATCAAGGACATCGCGAAGGAAGCTTTTCTCTCGTCGCCGGCCGTTTCCAACCGTATTGAGAAGATGGAAAAAGCGGGTATTATCCGCGGCTATCACGTGGAGCTCAACCCGTTTCTCTTCGGATATAATATCAAGGCTTTTATTAACCTGGAGATTTCACCGGTACAGAAGAAGGAGTTTTATCCTTTTATCCGGTCGATTCCGAACGTTCTCGAGTGCAACTGTGTCACCGGTGAGTATTCGATGCTGATCGAGGTGTTCTTTCAGACGACGCAGCAGCTGGATCACTTCATCAATGAGCTGCAGCAGTTCGGCAAGACGCAGACGCAGATCGTCTTCTCCACTTCGGTAGAACACAGAGACGTGCCCGTATAAGTCCAGCCGCATGCCAGAGGCGGGCTGCACACCCGCAGGGTGTGCAAGGCCTGCTATGGCTTTGCGACGTCAGCCCCGCCCCTGCCGGTGCGTCTGGTACCAGTCGACGGTGTCGACACCGGCCGGCGCAAACAGGCGATCCTTCATCGCCGTGATCTCATCGGCGAGTGCGTCTTTTCCGCCGCCGAAGATGTGTACATATCCCTCGAGCGAGAGTGCTTTTCTGCGCAGGCTCTGTGCTCTTTCCCAAACAAAAATCGCTGCTTTTCCCTTGCCGTTGCGCGCTTCCTGGATCAGATTTTCCGCGGCGGAGTTGCCGTCGAAGCAGATGACAAGCGACGGGCGGCGTTCAAAGATCTCATAGTTAAAGCTCTTGTAAATGCCCATGCCCTCGGATTCTGTCGAGATGCGAACGGAGACGTTCTCCTCACGGATCCTGCGGAGCTCCGTCTCTGTGAGACGTGACGGCGTGATGCAGAAGACGCGGAAGCTCTTTGTGTTGTGGTCGAGCAGATATTTTTCATAGCCGGACATCCGGTAGCCGATGACAAAAAATGCCTCGTCCGGCGAGAGAATCCGGAGCAGTGCGTCCAGCTGCGCCGTGCCTTCCTCTGTCACGCGCGTCGTGCGTCGCGCCGTGTTGAAGCTGCCGCCGGCGAGAACGACGGGCATGGCATCCCACGGGAGCTCGCGGATCATCGGCGCCAGTGCCGTGTTGGCGTCTTCGCGGTACGGGCGGGAGACAAGGAGCTTCTTATCTGAGTGCTCGTCCATCCGCCAGATCAGACAGTCGGTGATCGTGCGTCCCGCCAGAATCCTTCGAAAGGCAAAGGATTTGCGGCGAAAAGCAGACATGGCGCTTTCTATGACCTGTGTGTCTGTGCGCTTCATGGCGGCTACTTCATCATCCGTGAGGTCCAGAAGCTTTTCGAGTGAGAGCTGCTCGTCGATCGGATTTGTGCCGTAGAGCGCGGCACCGTCTGTTCCCTGCACGCAGGGAATGCCTGCTTTCAGGTAGTGATGGAGCGGGTGATCCCGCAGCGAGTTCAGGTTGTTGAGGCGCACATTGGAGGTCAGCTGGAATTCCAGCACGGCGCCGCTGGCGCGCAGTTCCTCCAGCAGCGCACGGCCCTTGGCGGAATGAAAGCTGCTCGTGTACAGACCGTGTCCGATTCGCATCCGTGGCATGGGCTGACCGGGCGCCAGGGCATTTTTTACGCAGGCGATGCTGTGTGCCACATTATCCCGGAGACTGTCGTTCTCACCTGCGTGGATTCGGATGACAAAATCGGGATCGTCGGCGGCTATCCGCACGATCTCCGTGATGAGAGGCTGAAGACTGCTGATATCGTTGATCTCTTCACCGACAATGTCAGATCCCGCGACGTAGGGGTCGAGAGCGACGGCGCGGAGGACGGCGATGTTCTGATCGAGGTAGTTCTCGGGCGTCTTCTGGTCCTTGACCAGCGTGAGCGGGATGCGGCGCATGGCGGCGAGAAAGCGGATCATGACGCCCGTTTCGCGGTAAATGGCCGGCATCACCTCGTGCACCTGGGTCAGCATGCGCAGCGACTCGTACTTCTTGACGAGAGTGGTGTCGGAAATCTCGGCATAGGTGATGCCCTGGCGCCGGTACTGACGCGCGATCCAGAGCAGGCAGTCCTGAAAGATCGTGTTCTGCCAGTAATTCGGATTTTTCTGATCGTCCAGCATCTGCAGGAGCGCCTTCCGGACGTCACGGTCGGGAATCCGGTCCACGTGTTCAATATCTATTTTGTTTTCGGATTCGATTCCCTTGCAGAAGACGTAGCGGTACAGATAGACCTTCTCCAGATTCGTGAAAACGGCCTGACCATCCTTCAGCACAGCCAGCGAGATGCGGATCTTCACGATGTTATCCGCAGCGTGGGAGAGGTTGTGCAGGATCAGGTCGGCGAAATTGATGAAGGTGTTGTCGTTTATTTTTCTGGCGAGATACTTGCCCGTCAGAGAGGAATCGGCAAACTGACGGGCCACCTTTTCGCGCTGCGCGCCGATCTCCTTTTCCTGACGGTTCGTGAGAACGAGTCCGAGCTTGCGCACGTAGTAGAGAGGATAGCGGATCTGATGTGCGATGCCGAGCGCGATCAGGATGTCCGGCGACAGGTTGCCGTTCATATGCGTGTGCAGGTCGCTGCGGAATTTGTACTGACGGCGGATATAGGTCTTGAAGATGGTTTTCTCCACGCCGTAGCGGTAGTCTTTGGTCTGGCTCATCAGCGTCTTGGCGATGGCGGGAACGGACGCCTTGCGCTCGATCCGCCCATCGGGAAAAATATTGGCGACCTTTGTTCCGCCGAAGCGCAGGATCCACATATCCCGGTTGTCGCCATCGATGTACGCCGGGACCTCGCCGCGGATCACCTGCAGGCCCTTGTCGTTGACGGAGAGCGGCAGCTGGCAGACGGCTGCGAAATTCCGGATCAGGTTGCCGGTATGATGATTCGGTGTCTCCATCTCATAGAAGAGACGGTCATTGTCGTCGCGGTACAGATTGATGATCATATCTTTTTCATTATCCAGATAAAACCGGCCGAAGCTTTTCACAATATCTCCATTCTGTGATGTGGGTGTCATTCGTAAGTATGATAACATTGCCAGTAAGTCATTCACCCATTTTTGACACTGTTATCATTCTACTGTTGTGACAGGCGGAAATCAGTGCCCGTGAATAAACTGTTATGTATGAATCTTTGTTGTTATACAAGAATAGAGAAAAAATGATCGTAATACAAGCTGAAATACAGTACCGGGGCATCAATTTGGACATTTTCAGATCGTTAAAGCATGATGTACAATAGCTGCAGGGAAAATTATTGCATTATCTTCATGAAAGTCCGGAACTGACGCGAAATCAGCTGGCTGAAGAACTGGAATGCCCGGAAAGTACAATGAAAGAAGATATCGGGAGGTGAGCAACATGGACAGAGTGGCAGAAGCCGTCAGCAGCATGGTGCGTTTCTACAGTGAGACCAGTGACCGCATTGTGCATGACGTCAATCATTTTCTTAAGGTGTGGGGATTTGCCCGGACAATCGGAAAAATGGAAGGCCTGGACCCTGAGACACAGGAGACGCTGGAACTGGCAGCGGTGGCGCATGATATTGCCTGCCCGCTTTGCCGGGAAAAATACGGCAGTGCGGACGGAAAGCATCAGGAACTGGAAGGCGGACCGCTGACAAGGGAGTTCTACAAAGATTTTGATCTTCCGGCGGAGAAACTGGATCGCATTGTCTATCTGGTGGCACATCATCATTCCTATTATGATTCCGATGGTCCGGACTACCAGATTCTCCTGGAGGCGGATTTCCTCGTGAACGCGGACGAATCAGCGCTTTCCCCGAAAGGCGTGGCGACGTTCAGAGATCGTGTATTCCGGACAGAATCCGGGAAACGTATGCTGAAGGAAATGTATCCGGATGCGTGAATGCGCGTCAGACTTGAAATGAAGGCGTCTTATCGTTATCTATGTAAGGTTTTCGCCGATACTGATTATGTAAGTATACATTTTTCAGGTTATCTGAGGAGATTCATGATCACAGCCGGGCGAAGGAACGTCCGGATATATGCGATGGGACAGGAATTCCCGGAATCCGGGAAATTGTTCATCACCGGAAAGGAGTTGCATAATGGCAATCGGCAATCTGTATGGCACAGGGATTCGGCGATACACGAATTCTTATACCGGAACAAGTGCCGTAAAGGACAGTGACAGCGCCGGCAGGACTGAGGGAACAGCCGCAGACGCAGGAACAGAGAAGAGTGCAGCCGCCGGCAGTGCAGCAGGCGTAAGCAAAGAAGCAGCAGAAATACAGAACAGTTCTGCAGCAGATCGCGTTTCAATTCTGAAGCAGCTGACAGGCGGTATCCGTCAGGATCTGACCGTGCAGAAGAGCCAGTATGGAAAGAGCATCGGAGATGTCAGCCTCTCTGACGACGCGGCCAAGTACTATGAGAGCCTCAAGGTCCGCTACGGCAATATGAACTTTGTGCTGGTCAGTGATGACGTCAAGGACGCTGTGCAGTCCAGCGCCGCGGCCTACAGCACGGCCGGGAAAACGACAGTACTGATCAATGAGAGCAAGATTGAGAAGATGGCTTCTGATCCGTCCTACCGGCAGAAATACGAGTCGATCCTCACGAATGCACAGTCACAGATGAGCAGCATCGCTTCCGCCGTACAGAAAAACAGCGGTAGCGGTAATGATATCCTGGCATCGTTTGGCATGTCCGTGAATGAGAATGGCGATACCTCTTACTTTGCAGTTTTCAATAAACAGCAGAAGAACCTGAATGAAAGCCTGTCAGCTCAGCGCGCAGAAAAAGCAGCTGAGAAAAAGAAGACGGAAAAAGCGCAGGCTAAAAAGGATGCTGCGGCGAAGAGAGAGGAAAAGATCCGCAACCGCAGGACAGAAGAGAAAAAAGCTGCTGCAGCAGACGAGGATGATGCGACAGAAAAAACGGATGATGCGGAGGAAACCTACGGTATTTCAGATTTTAATGAGGATGATTATGATGTGCTGACATCATCGACATCCGAGGGCCTGATCGACAGGATCCGCGATTACCTCGCAAGCAACGCTGCCAATACGGAGGGCGTACATTTTTCTGCGCAGGCATAATATACAGTCCGGACATCGCATGAATGTCATGAACAGCATGACATTTACAGCTCTCTGAAAGAAAACGGGTAATTTATATATTTACAGTAACAGGCGGTTGTCTCCGATGCAGGGGACAGCCGTTTTTATGTATGAAAATGAGGAAAATCTGAAAATTTTCCGGACAAAAGTGATACAACTTATAGGAAAAAACTGGAATAATGGTACAATTATGAATACGGTACCCGGAAAGGTGGTTTCAGTTTCCGGATACGATATACCGGGATTTCGCATATTCCGGCATGATTTTTCCATCCATGCAAAGTTCGTATGGGATGATTCTGAAACGGGACAGTTTTACACAACGTAGACTTCATGGCGGCATGCAGGATACAGGTGAAGGGCTGGCATTCTGTATGCGGGACTTACAGGGGAATGTGTGATGATGGCGCAGGAGAAAAAAAGGAAAACAGAGGCGGAAGAAAAACAGAACAGAGCAATCGGGAACGACAGGCATGAGGGCTCAGCGGCAGAAGAGGATAAAACGACTGCCTTGAGCCAGAAAAATAAATTTGATAATCTCGGGACAAAAATCCGTCAGCTGAGGATCAGTCAGAGCATGACGCAGTCTGAGGTGGCAAAAGCCCTGCATGTGACACCGGGCTACATCAGCAATGTGGAAAATGACCGGACCGCGATGTCTCTGCATATTCTCATTTATTACGCAAAGCTTACCGGACTGTCGCTCGATGAACTGATCGGCGAGGTCCAGCCGGCTTACAGGCCTACGGCACTGCAGAATCAGCTGATCCATGAGATATCCGGTTTAACCCCGGAAGAACAGGAAAAGCTGCTGAAGATGATTCAGATCTGGAAAGATAAAGAATAAAACGGAATAAAACGGGAAAGACCTGTACAGAGCAGAAGAAAAGTACAGAACAGAAGAAATCTGTACAGAACAGAAGAAATACTATTGCATAATAGATGCAGGTGTTAACAATCGTGTGCGATGAATCGCGTTTTGACTCTGATGTACAGAGGCACCTGTATCAGGAGAAAAAAGAGGTGGTAGTGTGAGTTATCAGTACAGCGGTCTGGCCGTAGCTACGATTGAATTCGATCTGATGGTTCCAGCCCTGATGGCCATGGATGCGGCGACAAAGACCGCGGATATTAAAGTTGAGACCGTGGAAAGAAACCGTCTCAAGGCAGGCGTATGCCTGAAACTGAGGGGAAATCTCTCCGATCTGCGGGAAGCTATGGACGTTGCGATCAGAGTCGGACAGGAATACGGGGGCACACTTACAGGAAAGAATCTGATCCCTGCTCCGACGAAGGACACGGATCTCGCAGTCAGGGCAACGATCAATAAATAAACGGATATGCATGGCTGCTTCGTCCATGCGGACAGTTCTCTGTGCATGTTTATGTACCCGGAACGATCTGTCTGACGGAAGCTTAATACAGAATACAGCGAATGAAGAAAGCAGGACAATAAAATGGCACAGGCGTATGGATTGGTAGAGGTACTCGGCAGGGCAAATGCCGTGCGTGTACTGGACCAGATGTGCAAGGCTGCTGATGTACAGTTTGTAACGGATTATACGAGAAACGGCGGGCACGATACGGTTGTCGTGAGCGGCAGCACATCTGCATGTACCGCAGCGGTTGACAGCGTGAAAGAAAATAATCCCTGTCCGTTTTTCGGTGCGGCCGTGATGTCAGGGCCGTCTTCGGAATCGGACCGCATTTTCCAGGAGTGGAAAGACGGAAATAAGTAATCTGCAGCACAGGACAATCGGATAGTGGTTTAGATATCCCGCATGAATCCGAAACAGGGCAATCGGCTGCTGGCTGATATATTCCGCATGAACCCGAAAGATCAGGGAACATGCCAGAAGCCATCTGTTTTCGGAACGACTTGAAGAATGGAGCAGAGATATGTGTACATGTGCGACTTATCAGACAAAGAATCATTATTTTGGACGTAATCTTGATCTTGAATTTTCCTATCAGGAATCCGTGACGGTCACGCCGCGGAAATTTCCTCTTCCGTTCAGACGGAAGGAAACGCTGGCAGAGCACTTTGCCATGATCGGCATGGCTTTTGTGTGCGGCGGTTTTCCTCTCTATTATGATGCGGTGAATGAGCACGGTCTGGCAATGGCGGGCCTGAATTTCCCGGGAAACGGATATTTTCCGGAACCCGTGGACGACGACAGGGACAATATCTCGCCCTTTGAATTTATTCCGTGGATCCTCGGACAGTGCAGGAACCTTACGGAGACGCGTGCCCTCCTGGAAAAAATAAGGCTGGTGAACATTCCGTTCAGCGCAGAGCTTCCGATTACTCCGCTTCACTGGATGATCAGCGATCTGACGGGTTCCATCGTGGTTGAGTCCGTCAGAGACGGCATTCACATCTATGATAATCCCGTGGGCGTGATGACCAATAACCCCACCTTTGATAAACAGCTTTTCCGGCTGAATGATTATCGGAGCGTTTCTGCAGGCCCTTCCGCCAATACATTTGCCAGAGGTCTTGATCTGGATCCATACAGCAGGGGAATGGGCGGCATTGGTCTTCCCGGGGATCTGTCTTCAGGATCGCGTTTTGTGAAGGTCGCCTTCACCAGAATGAATTCGGTCTCGGCGGATGATGAAGATTCTTCCGTGAGCCAGTTCTTCCACATTCTGGGTTCTGTGGAGCAGCAGCGCGGCTGCTGTGATCTCGGAGACGGCAAATATGAGATCACCATCTATTCGTCGTGCTGCAATCTGGAACAGGGTATCTACTATTACCGCACGTATGACAACAGCCAGATTTCTGCTGTGGATATGCATCGTGAAGATCTGGACGGCACCGGACTGGTTTCCTATCCTCTGGAGACAAAGCAGCAGATCCACTGGGTGAACAGATAACAGAGGATATCCCGGTGTAAAACAAAAGAAGTGGACGCGTTTATTGAGAAAGTGAAAGCACTGTTATAAAATACCCATCAAAGGATGGTGGAGTATGGGAACGGAAAGTATCAGGATAGCGGTTTATCTGGGCTCTGGTTTCGGTAAGGATCCGATGTATGCGGACGCTGTCAGCGCTCTGGGACATCACATCGGACAGCAGGGGATGGAACTGGTGTACGGCGGAAGCCGCAACGGTCTGATGGGTGTTCTCGCCTCTGCCGTGAAGGAGAGCGGGGGACAGGTGACAGGCGTGGAACCGGAATTTTTTGTCAATCAGGATTTTGACATGCCGGGACTGGATCACATGATCGTTGTAAAAGATATGAGTGAGCGGAAAGCGCGCATGATCGGGCTGGCGGATGCCTTCATTGCTTTTCCGGGTGGCATCGGGACGCTGGACGAGATCTCCGAGGTCATTGTCCTGAATGCTCTCGGACAGATCCGTAAGCCCTATGTGCTGTATGATCTGCATGGCTACTATCGCTCCCTGCGAGAGCAGCTTCTCCACATGCTGCAGGAAGGGTTCCTCACGCCCGAAAAATGTGCCGGCATACGTTTCGTTTCTGACGAAGCCGAATTGTTCGAATTCCTGGACGGACTGACCGGCTGCGCCGGAGACAGGGCAGATTCTGACAATGAGAGGAGACAGGGCGGATTCTGACCGTGAGATATGTCGGAACAGGTCGGTTAACGCGTTGTCTCCGATCAGGCATATGATCCGTGCCGGTATGAATACAGCATCCGGCAGCAAGGCTCCGAATACATTGAATAATTGCGGCGGCGCATTCTCGTGACTTCAGTCGTGAGTTCACTTATTGACTCTCTTTCATCTGTTTCTGAAATATGCTATCATAGGAACGATTTTGAGACCCCGGTGGCTGATGAGGTGCCCGGGG
>ONKP01000048.1 GCA_900318405.1 uncultured Eubacteriales bacterium
GGAAGGTCATTTGTCCCGTTGTCCTGATTAATAAAGGCAGCCACAATCTGCATCGTCTTTCTCAGTGTCTCCAGGTCTTCCATGACATCGCCCGTCTCCAGTGAGTGATTGGCGTTGTCGGTAATGTAAAGTGGCACATTTTTCTCTCTGCACGCATTCACGACAAGCGCATGCTCCACCCAGGGATCCGCCGTTCCGTGAAAGGCAATGCCGCTCTCCGGTCTCATAAAAGCAAAGGTTCCCGCCACAGGCGTAAAATAAATATGGCGGACATCTGTACCCGCGGCGGCGAATTTTTTTCTGTGTCCCGCCTCATAAGCAGCAGCTACGACTGTGCCCACGCTCTTGGAAATAAAAAACACTTCCTCTGCTTTGGTCAGTTCGTCGATATCCAGCTGCTCGTCCGTCTGCTCCAGTGCATGCTCGAAGACCTTTTTCATTTTTTTCTCATTGCCGATCAGATTCTTTTTTCCGCCCAGGTGCCTGAAGCCGAGCCGTATGATCTGATAGCCGCTGTTCTGCGCCAGCTTTCCGGCGAAGTAAAGAAGCGGCCGGTCGCAGGTATAGCCTATGCCCGGAACAAGAACTGCAATTTTACTCATAACAAGCCTCCCGTCATTCAAAGAACTTTATTGCCGTTTACTGTCAGCCGGAACTGGCTTCCGAGGACCTCCGCCGCACGGCGGCACATCACCATTCTTTCGAGAAAGATCTCAAAGTACTCATACATCGTGCAGATGTTTTCATCGATCTGAAGATTCAGTTTGATCCGCTTTTTCTTTGCATCAAAACAAAGCGTGGAACCGGTTACCGCCTTCCCCCAGTTTACCCGCATGTCAGAAATAATTCCATTGTAATTGACGTTATTTCACGCACAATTCACGATACGGAATCATCTTTCACATAAACCCCATACGATAAGTCGATCACGCATACAGTTTTCTGTGCATGCTCCGCATGCCCAAAAACTGCCTGCGTGTCGACGGCTTAATACAGTAAAATACAGCCTTTCGTGCGTCGGTAATACCTGCCGGCACACGAAAGGCTGTCCTCATTCACCTTCAAAGCAGTTGATCCTGCTCATCCGATATGTATTTCATTCAGAGCAGTTTATCCTGCCTGATCTGACTTTTTCAGAACAGCTTATCCTGCCCGTCTGACTCGTATTTCTTTTCTTCCGCCTCTCTCTCCTCCGCGGGGCTCTTGCCCTTGCGCAGAAGCAGGTTGACGATGATGCCGACGATCAGGGCCGTTGCGATCGAAGAGATCTGCACAGCGCCGAAGTTCAGCACAAGTCCGCCGATACCGAGAACCAGTACCGCACTGACAACGAACAGATTGCGGTTGTCGTTGAGATCAACCGTCTGGATCATGCGAAGTCCGGATACGGCGATGAAGCCATACAGCGCAATGCAGATACCGCCGATGACGCAGGTCGGAATCGTATTGACAAAAGCAACGAACGGTGTGAAGAAGCTCATCAGCAGGCAGAGGATCGCGGTCAGCGTAATGGTCGAAATGGAAGCGTCTCCCGTGATAGCCACGCAGCCGATTGCCTCACCGTAAGAGGTATTCGGGCAGCCGCCGAAGAAGGAACCTGCGATAGAACCAAGGCCGTCGCCCAGCAGTGTGCGGTGAAGACCCGGGTCCCTGATCAGATCGCGTCCGATGATGGAACCGAGGTTCTCATGATCCGCGATATGCTCGGCAAAAACAACCATGGCCACCGGCGCAAACAGAAGCAGTACATTGAAGACACCCGTGCTGCCGAGCTGTGAGGCGCCCTCTTTGAACATACCAACGAAAGTGAAATCCGGTACGCTCAGGAAGCTGTGCAGCGTCAGCGGAGAGAAATTCTCCACCAGCGGACTGTAATCAATGATCTTCAGGTAATCAATACCGGCAGCCCAGCCGATCGCCGTGAAGACGGAGCCAAGGGCATAACCCGCCAGGATACCGATGATGAAGGGGATCATGCGCACGCCCCTGCCGCCCTTCACGGAAGCGTATACGGTGACGAGGAACGAGATAATGCCGACGAGAATGGCGATCAGATTGTACTCTCCTGACTGTGATGTCTGCAGGTTGCTCACAGCCGAGGTGCAGAGCGACAGTCCGATCAGAGCAACGGTCGGTCCGATGATGACCGGAGGCATCAGACGGTCAACCCAGCGGGTGCCCGCCATGCGAATGATAATGGCAAGGATGACATATACAAGGCCTGCAAATACAGCGCCGAGAAAAATACCGAGGTAGCCGAAGCTCGCCGCTCCGATCAGCGGATTGATAAAAGCAAAGGAGCTTCCCAGGAAGATCGGGCTTCTCCGCTTCGTGCACAGAATGTACACCAGGGTTCCCACGCCGGCGCCGAAAAGCGCGGCAGGCTGGCTCATCGTCACGGTCGTGCTTCCGCCTGTTCCCACGTTAACCAGCGTCGGAACCAGCAGGGTGGCTGCGATAATCGCGAGCAGCTGCTGAAAAGCATAGACGAGGTTTTTCCTGAATGGCGGCGTTTCTTCGACATCGTAGGTAAGATTCGTGTTCTTCAATGATCTTTCCTCCCTCATTGGTACTGTGTTGTCAAAATCCTGCTTTATATTACGCGAATTGAAGTCTCCGCGCAACACCCAAAAATAAGCATACCACACCCTGAATATTGCCTTATCATCTGTGGATCATATAAACTTCTTCATATGGAGAACGATATGCCCCTTACGGGTCTGTCCTGCCTCTTCATCGCAGAGCACGCGGCCCCAGCCGCGGATCGACATGCTGTCGCCGGCGGAGATCCGTGTGCTGCCATCTGTGACCAGCCTGCCGTTGATAAATACCCGTTGCTCGCGGAACAGCTCCGTGATCTTTGACCTCGCAGAACCTGTCAGCCTGGCGATCACGGCATCCGCGCGCGGAGAAGCGACGATCAGCTGTATTTCCTGAAAACGGACACAGGCTTCTTCCGGTAAATGATCGGTCTCCTCCACAACGACGTGTGTATGACGCACCTCATCCAGTTCCTGCATGATCATCGGCGCCAGCCGCTCCACAACGCAGACCCACGCGTGCGTACCGGCAATCCGGATGTCGCCAATGGTATCGCGTTCAATGTTCAGTGCCATCAGACTGCCCAGGTAATCACGATGACTCAGTTCTTCGCCGAATTTTTCCAGCACAGGAGAAATCTTAAGAATCCTGATGGGAAAATCCTCGGACCATCCGAATTCATCTTCATTCCCGAATCTCGCCATCTGCCGCTCTGCGCCTTCAAAGCCGCCGCTCAGTGAAACCCACCGGGCGTCGATCTGCCCGCTCCGGATCATATCCTGCAGCACGGAAATATCCGCCTCAGACAGAAAATCCGTGAAGCAGTACCTTGTGTCTCTGGAAGCTCTGTTATACAGATCGGAAAATCTCTTTTTTATCTGATCAATTTCATTCATTTTTGTTCTGCCTGATAAGCTCATTCTATGCTCATCTGTTTTTCAGATGCCCTGCCGCTCACGCCGTCTTCTGACCATTCTGATGTTCAGCCATGTACATGTCCAGAAACGCCTTGAATGCTTCCCCGGTACCGAGCTCAAAAGAATCCTTCTTCATGGCGATCGTCAGCTGTCCGCGCAGGAAAACGACATACATATTTTTCGTCTCCTTATAGCCGACGATGTTGTCGATGGAGACTTTGCGCTGCGTGTTGCTGACGGTCGTGTGGATCGTCTCATCGTCGATCTCGATCTTCAGCCACGGCGCATCCGTCTTGAAAGCCTGGCGGATATTGCTGCGCTCCTTGCTGATGGACTGTGATTCCTGTACGAAGAGAGAGACAAAACCGATGACACCGATCAGGGCCGGGATCAGAAACATTTCCGTCTCGAAGATCGGGCTGAGTATGGTAAAAAAGGCAACCATCACGCCCAGTACCCAGTAGGCCTTTCTGTTCTTCCATCGCCAGTAGGCGCCCATCGCCTCTTTCGCCGCTTCCTTGTCATAGCGATAACGATTGATGAACCTGTGCTCCGTAACTGCCATGTCCGCTCCTCTCTCTCAGATGCACTTTTCTCCCACAGCTGCCCTATTCATCGGCAACCGCCGGTCTTTCTGCCGCAGCCCGCCGCATTTTTTCAATAACAGTGCACGATAAGTGCGCCAAAACGTGAAAAACAACTCATCTCTGTCTTCATGATACAGGCAAAAAGAAAACCGGAAACCCTTGTTAATAAAGGATTTCCGGCTATCTGGAGCATATCGGATTCGAACCGACGACCTCCACAATGCGAATGTGGCGCGCTCCCAACTGCGCTAATGCCCCGAATCCATCACTTTTGCTATCATACTCCAGTTTTCCGGAGTCTGCAACCTCAAAATACAGATGGCGGCAGCAGCCGTTCGTGTCAGGAAAGCATCTTCATTTCTGAATACTCCGTGCAATCATCGCTAAGCCAAAGAAGTGTGAACCGTCGTCACAGGTTCGGTGACGAAAACATCCACTGCCGGGCCAGCATTTTTCACACAGGCAGCTGCCTTCTCCGCCGTCTGCCGGTCACGGAAAATACCGAAAACCGTCGCTCCGCTCCCACTCATCAGAGCACCGAGCGCACCCTGCTCCATCAGCTCTCTCTCAATCTGCCCGATCTCCGGGTGATCCGCAGCTGTGACCGTCTCCAGAACATTGCCGAGACTCTTCACAACGCCGTCCAGATCCGCTCGTTGCAGACTTTCCACCTGTGCACGCACATCCGGATGCGAATACGACGGAAGCGCATCCAGATCACGGTATACCTTTCCTGTCGGCACATCGACATCCGGCCTTGCAAGAACAATCGCACATGCGGGCATGGGCGAAAGCACCGTAAGCTTTTCTCCGATCCCCTTCGCCAGCGCCGTTCCGCCCATAATACAATATGGCACATCTGCGCCGATCCGGACGCCACAGCGGCAGAGTTCCTCATCCGTAAGTCCCATATCAAAAATATCGTTGACGGCCCGCAGCGTCGCGGCCGCATCACTGCTCCCGCCGGCAAGACCTGCCGCATGCGGAATGTGCTTTTCCAGATGAATGCGGATGCCGCCAGCGTCTCTGCGCCGCAGGAGCATATCCGCCGCCTGCCAGACGAGATTTCTCTCATCACAGGGGATGGATGGATCATTGCAGGTCAGGTAAATGCCGGGTTCCTCCGTCCTTTCAAACGTCAGTTCATCCGCCAGACGCACCGTCTGCATAACCATGCAGACCTCATGGTAACCGTCCGCTCTCCTGCCCGTCACATCCAGACTCAGGTTGATCTTTGCATATGCATATCTTTTCATCATTTTCGCGATGTTCCCCATTGTTACAGTTCAGACACTGCCAGAGCCACGGAGCACATAGAGACTCCCAGGCCGAGACCTCCGCAGGCGTCGATGGCTGGCAACGAGTGAACTGTAACCAATAAACTGTCAGTGTACCCGAATTTGTTGCAGATGCCTGTGGATATCAGTATAATAGGTGAGATCGCAAAAATCACCAGAACAGGAGAAAAATATGTTTCGTTCACTGATCGGCATTATTTTTGCAGTATTGTACCTGATTCTCACGCTTCCCGTACTCGGCATTCTTGCCCTGATCGGCAGAAAAGATCCGGAAAAGCGCGGACGCATCGCCCAGCGGATGATCACATGGTCCTTCGGCGTTCTGCTGAAGATCGCCGGCACAAAGATCACGGTCATCGGTACGGAAAATATCCCCGACGAACCGGTCATGTTCACAGGCAATCACCGCAGTATCTGGGACATCATCATCACCTACCGTTACATGAAAGGTCCGTGCGGTTACGTGGCCAAGGAATCCATGCGGAAGATCCCGATCTTCAAGATCTGGATGGACTACATCGGCTGCCTGTTTCTCGACAGAAACGACCTCAAATCCGGCATGCAGATGATGCTCGACGCCATCAAAAAAATAAAGGGCGGATCGAGCGTGTATGTGTTCGCTGAGGGTACCCGCAATAAAGCAAAGGAAGATCTCCCGCTTCTTGAGTTCCACGAGGGAAGCTTCAAGATTGCCGTAAAGAGCGGATGCAAGATCGTGCCCGTCGCCATCAACAACACACAGAACATCATGGAGGCGCACAACCCGTGGCTGAAGGCCGTTCCCGTCTGCGTGGAATTTCTCAAGCCCATAGATCCTGCGGCTTTTGACAAAGATGGCAAAAAACACCTCGGCGCGCTTTCCCGCCAGATGATCACGGAGGCCATGGAGAAAAATGCCGCTCTGATCCATTGAGATAAAACCAACTGTTATCATCAAATACGATTGATAACAATATGGAATAGAACACAACCCCGCCCGGATACAGAAGCCGGTGCGGGGTTTTACTGACGTTTCATTTTCTGTTTATGTTATGGCTCAATGTAGTCAAAGACAACAGATGCGCCGTCTGTCTTCGCTGTCTCATAATCATCGATCGAGCGAACCGTTGTGACAACTCTCGGCACACGGTATACAAGCCGGCAGAGGCAGAGGCTCGGATTCTTCTTCTGATCGATCGGAGAAGAAATGTAATCCGGCTCGGTGAAGCAGTTGATCAGCAGGCTGCTGGTGAGAAAATCGATCAGCCGGCTGATAAACGTTGAACCGCTCCTGTAGGAGAAATCCGTCTTCTGTCCACGGATGTATTCATTCCTCTGTTTCTTATACCAGCGGAGCACGCGCGCATCGATGGACTCAATGGCAAAAACGCCCTCATATTCATCGACGATCTCGCAGACCTCATCGCAGAGGCTGTCCGCATTGTCCTCTTCCACCTGCAGATCCAGAACAACCGGCACCTGACCGTTCACCAGCTTCAGTGCCTCATCCAGTGTCATGATCTCTTCATCCGTGCCGGAAAGCTTCAGTCCGCGCAGATCTGCCAGCGTCGAGTTCTCAACGGAACCACTCGCACCCGTCAGACGCTCCAGTCTCGTATCGGCAAAAACAACCGGAATGCCGTCTCTTGTCAGACGCACATCCATTGTGATGCCGTAACCGTGATCGATGGCATTCTGATATGCAGTTTTGCTGTTCTCCGGAACCGTCGGATCATTATTAGTAAATCCTCTGTGTGCATAATCATATCGACGCAGCTCGGAAAGATCCGGTTTATTGAAGATCCTCGGCTTCACTGCAACTGTCCAAGCAGCCAATGCCGCCACGCATGCGCCGATCACTTTCTTTGCGTTGTTTTTACCCATCTCTCAGCCTCCTGTATCAATGAAAAAAATTACGTATTTGCTACAGTATACCACAGCCGTTCACCCGATGGAACCGGCATGAAAATATTAATTACGTCACAATGTGCAGGATATGCGTCGCCAGGGCAAAATAAATGCTGAGTGACACCGCATCGACGATCGTCGTGATCAGCGGGCTGGCCATAACGGCCGGGTCAAAGCCCATCCGGTCCGTGACCATCGGCAGAATGGCACCGATCGTTTTCGAGAAAAGAACGACGCACACCAGCGTCAGACACACGATCAGCGCTATTTCCGCAGAGATCCTGTCCAGAAGCAGCAGCTTGAAAAAGTTAACGACTGCCAGTGTTACACCGCAGCAGAATGCCACGCGGATCTCCTTCCAGACGACACGGAACAGATCCCGGAATTTGATCTCCTGCAGCGATAGACCACGAATGATTGAAACGCTCGCCTGTGAGCCGGCATTACCACCGGTATCCATCAGCATCGGAATATAAGCCGTCAGCACCACATATTTGGCCAGCGCATTCTCATAGCTCGTGATGATCGCACCGGTGAATGTCGCGGAGATCATGAGAAGGAGC
Source organism: uncultured Eubacteriales bacterium (assembly GCA_900318405.1). Classification (GTDB taxonomy): domain Bacteria; phylum Bacillota; class Clostridia; order Lachnospirales; family Lachnospiraceae; genus Bilifractor. Next base: position 7,794 of record ONKP01000048.1, read on the forward strand.
AGCCACGGGATACGTTTCCTGAACGTCTCAAAAATCCCCGTCTTCAGATACGGCTTCTCCGAAGGAATAATAGCCGCCATCTTCTCGATATCCTCGGTGGCCTCTTCCTGCATGATATCGACCACATCATCGATGGTGATGATACCGACCATACGGTTCTCCTTGTCAACGACAGGCATAACCGTAAAGTCATATTTCTGCATCAGCTGTGCGGCTTCCTCCTGGTCCGTCATCGTCGTCACGCTGATGACGTTGTCATTCATTATTTTTCCGATCAGAGCGTCCTGCGGCATGATGAGCAGATAACGAAGCGCCACCGTGCCCTTCAGCACACGCTTGTTGTCGAGCACGTAGCAGACATTGATCGTCTCAGAATCCAGTCCGATCTTGCGAATCCTGTCGATGGCATCCTGTACCGTCATCTCTTCCCTCAGATCGACGAACTCGACAGTCATCACCGATCCGGCGGAATCATCCGGATATTGGAGCAGGTGATTGATATCCTTCCGCGTCTCAGGTGAGGCGTTGGCAAGGATTTTTTTCACCACGTTCGCCGGCATCTCCTCCAGAAGGTCCGTCGCATCATCGGCCATCAGGTTATCGATGATATTCGAAGCCTCTTTCTGAGAGAGCTGCATGATGATGTACTTCTGATCATCAACCTCCAGCATGGGAAAAACATCGGCGGCCAGATCCTTGGGCAGGATCCTGAACATCTTCAGGGATTCCTCATCCTCCATGGAGTCCATGACAGCCGCGATATCCGCTTCGTTCATATCAGCCACTTCATGTCGGAGCTTACTGTACTGCTTGGTCTCCAGCAATTCTATCAGCTGGTCACGCATTTCATCACTGCTCTGCTCCATATTTTCCTCTGCCATGGAACGCCTCCTTTCTCCCTTCAAAAACCACATTTTCCGACGTCTTCGGACAGCTACATCATATTAGCAGAATACATCCGAAATTGCCATAAAGCCACCGGAAAAAATCAAAAAAGATATTGACATTCCGACACGACTGCGATATAGTTTCATTTGCTGGTTGTGAGAAGGAAATCTTCAATCAGTTGTGTGCGTTTAGCTCAGCTGGATAGAGCGTTTGGCTACGGACCAAAAGGCCGGGGGTTCGAATCCTCTAACGCACGCTTTGAAAACCGCATATGCATAGCATTTACGGTTGTAGCGTAAAGAGCAGTTGCACCTGCAACTGCTCTTTTGTTATTTCTGCCCATATTTTTTCAAAAATCCAGCATGCTGGCAGCTCCCAACATGCTGGATTTCTATATCTGTACTTTCTGATCTTCTCTCACTCAGGCTTTTTTAGAGCGACCGGTGTATCCGACCGCTCTTTTATAGCATCTCCCATTTTGCGCATCATGATCAATCCGGCAGCAGTGTCTCCCGCTTCATGCACTCGACCGCATCCTCTGCCTTCAGCGGCCTGCCGAAGTAATACCCCTGAATGCCGTCACAGTGATAGCGTTTCAGCCGCTCGTACTGCTCTCTCGCCTCCACGCCCTCACAGATCGTCTGCTTGTGCAGGTCATGCGCCAGCGTGATGACATCCCTGACAAAATAATCGTCCTCATCGGTCAGATGAGTGTCCACGATCGTCTTGTCGATCTTCACCACGTCAACCGGAATGTAATTCAGATAATTCAGTGACGAATAACCGGTGCCGAAATCGTCCATCAGCAGCGTTACACCCATGCTCTTCAGCTGGGTAAACAGTTCCTCCGCTGCCTTGTTATTGTCGATGAACAGACTCTCCGTAATCTCGATCTTCAGTTTTTCCGGCGGCACATGATATGTCTCCAGCATATTTTTCAGGAAGTACACGTACTCGACATCATCCAGCTGCTCCGCCGAATAGTTGACGGACACGGGCGGAACCTCCAGTCCCTGCCTGATCCATTCGGAGATCTGGCGGATCGTGAGCTCTGTCGTGATTCTTCCGATTCTGCGGATCCAGCCGTTTTCCTCGGCGATCGGAATGAATACACCGGGCCCGATTCTGGAGTCTTTGATACGAACGAGTGCCTCGAATCCCTCCAGCGTTCCGTCCGACGTTTTCACCTGCGGCTGGAAAAGCATATACATCTCTTCTTTTTCAATGGCATCCAGGATGGCCTTGCGGAGCTGGTCGCGCTTATGCTCCTCATCCTGCATCTCCCGGCTGAAAAATGTGTAGGTATTCTTGCCGCGTTTTTTCGACTGCAGCAGAGCAAGTTCCGCGCCGACCAGAAGGTCTGCCGCGCTGATGCCCGGCTCCGAATTGGCAATACCACAGCTCACATAGACGCTGATGGAATCGATCCCCATGCTGTGACGTTGCCGGAAAATATCCAGAATCTCCCTCATCACAGGATCCGAAGCCTCTACATGACGTCCATAGAGCAGAATGAGAAATTCATCGCCGCCGAACCGGGCGACCTGCCCGTTATTTCTGTCAACGACAGCCTGCAGTTCCCGGGCAAATTTTTTCAGCAGTCTGTCACCCTCCTGATGCCCATATGTCTCATTAATATCCTTGAAATTGTCTCCATCCACCAGAATCAGCGCATAGGGTTCATCAACAAGACGCGAATCCTGATGCATCCGGTGTATGGCCGTCTGTCTGTTGAGAACGCCGGTGAGCACATCATGTTCACTGGCAAACAGAAGCTTCGTTGCCGTCTCTCTCTGCGAGGCCTCCGCTTTTTTCCTCTGACTTACTTCCACACGGCTTCCCGCAAGGATCATCAGAAGGCCGCTGATGACGATCAGCAGCGGATAAAATACGGAGCCGAACTGACTGTTGAAGGTCACGGGCTCATTCAGAACAAGGGTATTCTGTGGCAGGCGGCTGAGCGGTACGTTGAATTTCTTCAGGGCATCATAGTTCGCGACCAGTGTTCCATCCACATCGTCCGAGAGCGGGATATCCTGCATCTGAAGATCACCGTCAAGAACCTTCATGATATTTTTTGCCGCTTCTCTCGTCGTAAGGTCGAATCGAACCGTCTTGCCCGCCAGCACGCCGTTATAATATCCGCCGATCGAATTACGCAGCACCGGTACCGAGGCAGCACCGCAGATCATTTTTGTTGAACTGTCCACGGAGTAAAAATTACCGTCTGCGTCCGTTGATGCATTCAGCTGGAGCAGAATGGTCCCGTCCTGATACTGCGAGATTTTCTTTTTGAATTCATCCTGCGTGTAATCACCGAAATTGATAGCATCCAGCGTGATATGCCTGTACTTATCGTCTTTACTGATCTCCTGATACAGCCTGTAATAGCTAAGCCCTGCATTTGAATTGTCATAGATCGCCACAATTCTGTCTGTATCCGGAAGCATCTGCAGTCCCAGATCCAGCGTAGCAGCGATATTATCGCTCTCCAGATATCCGGTAAAATTCGGGTATTTCTCAGCCTCCTCGGCGAGGCTCTTATCGTTGATTCCGAAAAACATGACCGGAATATCGCTGAACAGCTCCTCCCGGTTATCAAGGGCAAAGCGAAGTGCGGCATCATCTCCGAGCATGACAGCTGAATAATCCTGTCTCGCCATGCATACCCGCACTTTCTTCAGAAATTCATATACATCGAAGTCGGTTCTTTTTTCGTAGGAATCCATACTCAGTGTATTCAAGGCGACATTATGATAGGCAAACACACCCTGCATTCCCTGCAGCTGATCTGAATATGTATTATACGTGGGATCATAGGAAGAAATGAACAGGACAGCCCGCCCGCTGTCGGGTGTCTGTGCATCTG
>ONKP01000044.1 GCA_900318405.1 uncultured Eubacteriales bacterium
ATAACAGTGTCAAAAGTCATCACCCACGTTGCACTTGTGCAAAAGTGGGTGAATGACTTATTGACACGCCCCCTCAGCGAGGGCGTAGTGGGGCGAAGCTACACGAGAGCCCGAGCTGAGGGAGGATCGCGAGAGCGCGTAGCGCGTAGCGATCCGGTTATCATACTTATGACACCTACATCATAAATATCTGTGATATGACAGAGGGGAGCTGCGGCAGTTCTGCCGCAGCTCCCCTCTGAAAGGAAAAGCGATAAAATTAGTTGTTGATCAGCTTATCCTCATCGTTCCAGCTGTACAGCTTACGGATCTCTGCGCCAACTGCCTCTGACGGATGCTCGGAAGCTTTCTTACGCAGTGCCTTGAAGTGAGCCTGTCCACCTGCGGGGCTCATATCCAGCAGGAAGTCTTTTGCAAAGGTACCATCCTGGATATCGGAAAGAACCTTCTTCATTGCTTTTCTGGTCTCATCCGTAACGATCTTCGGTCCGGTGATGTAATCGCCGTACTCAGCGGTGTTGGAGATGGAATATCTCATGCCTGCGAAACCTGACTGATAGATCAGATCAACGATGAGCTTCATCTCATGGATGCACTCGAAGTATGCGTTTCTCGGATCATAACCAGCCTCGCAGAGGGTATCGAAACCAGCCTGCATCAGGGCTACAACGCCGCCGCAGAGAACAGCCTGCTCACCGAAGAGGTCGGTCTCAGTCTCTGTACGGAAGTCAGTCTCAAGAAGTCCTGCACGGGCACCGCCGATGCCAAGGCCATAAGCCAGTGCAAGGTCAAGGGCATGTCCGGTGTAATCCTGCTCAACAGCAACCAGGCAAGGGGTTCCTCTGCCTCTCTGATACTCGGATCTTACGGTATGACCCGGTGCCTTCGGAGCGATCATGGTAACGTCGACGAACTTCGGCGGGATAATCTGGTTGAAATGGATGTTGAAGCCATGAGCGAACATCAGCATATCGCCCTCTTTGAGGTTGGGCTCGATGTCCTTCTTATACATAGCGGCCTGCAGCTCATCGTTGATAAGGATCATGATGATATCAGCCTGCTTTGCAGCTTCTGCAGCGGTGTAAACCTTGAATCCCTGGTCTTCAGCCTTTTTCCAGGACTTGGATCCCTCGTAAAGACCTACGATGACATCGCATCCGGAATCTCTCAGGTTCAGCGCATGTGCATGACCCTGGCTGCCGTAGCCGATAATGGCGATCTTCTTACCATCAAGCAGAGACAGATTGCAGTCTTCCTGGTAGAACATTCTCCATTTCTTATCCATAATAACTTACCTCCTGTAAAGATGAAATGTTTCGGGCAGAGCCCGTATATGGTTAAGGAGAATTCCTTAGCTGTCTTTGATGATTCCAGTCAGTTAAGGAGAATTCCTTAGCTGTCTGTATCAGTCGAGCCAGATGACATCATCTGCGCCCCTGCGCAGTCCCGCAATGCCTGTTCTCGCAAGCTCCAGGATCTCATGCCCGGAGAGCAGCTTCAGAAAAGCTGAGAGCTTGTTCTGTCCGCCCGTCAGTTCGATAATCAGGGAATTTTCTCCCACATCGACGATATTCGCACGGAATACATTGGCAAGAGCGATCACATCCTGTCTCTCCGCTTCCGACGCTTTTACTTTGACAAGAATCATCTCACGGATAACACTGTCATCCAGATCAAGAACCTTGACATGACGGACATCCTCCTGCTTTTCAACCTGGCGCGTGATCTGCTCCAGTACGAGGTCGTCGCCGCTTGTCACGATCGTTATTCTGGTAAAACGCGGATCCATGGTCACACCCGCCGTGATGCTGTCGATATTGTAACCGCGTCTTGCAAAAAGACCCGCGATCCTCGACAGAACACCGGACGTATTATCGACCAGAAGAGATAAAATACGATGCTTCATCTGAGGTCTTCCTTTCTCAACTCGTGCCCTATTCTATAATGCTAAAATTCATTTGTCAATGACATGAATGAATTTCATCTTACGCTTTTCTATGTTCACACCCGCTGTGCCTGCTCTTCCGGCGGCACAGCAGGAATGAAGATTCTGGTTTCCTTTACTTCATTGTGGATCACCTTGCTGTCCGCATACTTACAGAAATAATCCTGTGCACAGATTGGCTCTGCGCCGTCCTCCGGTCTTAGCTGTACATAGGAGCCGTCCGGCTGCATGACGCGGGCACGGGTATTGTCAGCCAGCTGGATCTCCAGAATATGCATGGCTTCCTTCTTTGTCTTCTCATCGAGGAGCGGGAATACGATCTCCACCCGCTTGTCGAGGTTCCTCGGCATCCAGTCGGCAGAACCCATGAAGACATCTTCTTCGCCGTCATTGTAAAAATAGAAGATCCTCGCATGCTCCAGATAGTTGCCTACGATCGAGCGGACGGTGATATTTTCGCTCAGGCCGGGCAGCCCTGTCTTCAGGCAGCAGATGCCGCGGACGATGAGATCGATCTTCACTCCGGCGGCAGACGCCTTGTACAGTGCCGCGATGATCTCCGCATCGCAGAGCGAGTTCATCTTCGCCACGATCCTTGCTTTTTTGCCCTCACGCGCATGTTTTTCCTCCATGCGGATCATGTGCAGGAAGCGATCGCGCATCCAGATCGGTGCTACGATCAGGCTGTTCCAGGAATCCGGCTCGGAATAGCCGGAGATCATGTTGAAGACAGCTGTCGCGTCTTCGCCGATGCCCTCGTTGCAGGTCAGGATGCCGCAGTCGGTGTAGAGTTTGGCCGTCGAATCATTATAGTTACCGGTACCCAGATGGACATAGCGGCGGATGCCGTCTTCCTCACGCCGCACGACCAGCGTGATCTTGCTGTGCGTCTTGAGACCGACGAGACCGTAGATGACGTGGCAGCCGGCCTTCTCAAGCTTCTGCGCCCAGACGATATTATTTTCCTCATCGAAACGTGCCTTCAGCTCGACAAGTGCCGTAACCTGTTTGCCATTCTCTGCCGCCTCCGCGAGTGCCGCGATGATCGGCGAATGACCGGACACACGGTAGAGCGTCTGTTTGATGGCGAGCACCTCGGGGTCCCGCGCTGCCTGGCGCACGAAGTCAACCACGGGCTGGAAGGACTGGTAGGGGTGATGCAGAAAAATATCGCCCTTGCGGATATTGGTAAAAATATCATCGTCATTCTGCAGCTCCGGCACCTCGGCAGGCGTATGCTGCTCCAGCTTGTATGCATCGAAACCGGAAATACCGTACAGCTTCATCAGGAATGTCAGGTCGATCGGTCCGTTGATATAGAAAATATCATCCTCACGAACCCGGAATTCATCCTTCAGGATCTTCAGGAGCTGCGGTTCAATGCCGTCTTCCACCTCAAGACGGATAACTTCTCCCCACTGTCTCTTTTTCAGCGATTTGCTGATCTCCACCAGCAGATCGGCCGCCTCTTCCTCATCGATGCCGAGCTCGGCGTTGCGCATGATCCGATACGGCTGTGTGCAGATCACATCATAGCCGAGGAACAGCTTGCTGATGTTCCGGTCGATCACCTCATCCATCAGAATGATCGCGCGGGATCCGTCCTCCTCCGGCAGATCGATGAATCTCGGCAGTACCGAGGGCACCTGGACCGTGGCAAAAAATTCACGGCCTTCCTTTTCATTTTTCTTCCGGATCAGAGCGCCGATATTCAGCGTCTTGTTGCGGATCAGCGGGAATGGTCTTGATGAGTCCATGGCCATCGGCGTGAGCACCGGATAGACATTGCTGTCAAAGTATTCATCAATGTATTTTTCCTGTGCAGGCGTCAGTGCTTCACTGCTGCCGTGTACGTGAAGACCGGCTTTTTCCAGGGACGGAAGAAGGCTGTCATTGTAATTATGATACTGGCGCTTAACGAGTTCATGCGTGCGCAGGGATATCGCATCCAGCTGTTCCTGCGGCGTCATGCCCGCGATGTCTTTCTTTTTGTAATTGGTGTGGACCATGTCCTTCAGAGACGCCACACGGACCATATAAAACTCATCCAGATTCGAGGACACGATGCTCTCGAATTTCAGGCGCTCAAAAAGCGGGATCCGGCTGTCCTCCGCCTCGCTCAGGATCCGCTCGTCAAAACCGATCCAGGAAAGCTCCCGGTTCCAGAAATATTCATCTTTTGCATATTCCTTATACTCTTCACGCATGACTGGTCATTCCCCCTGGTTCATATGCCTTGATCTGTTATCATACTGTCGAATGTACAGCTGTTGTATCACAGCGTTCGTCTCGTGCGGATCACAGGCCGCACACCGAAGACCTCTTCAAAGAAATCCGTTTCACTGCCGATCAGGCTGTTCTCCAGCACATAATCGCTGTTGACTTCCAGATTGATGGCGAGTTTTTTCTTCTTCAGTTCGGTACTGATACCGGTGATCTTCTGCATATGACTGCGATCAAGTCCATTAGCCAGACGCATGATCGCTGTGAACTCAGCCACGATCAGATAGTCCTCGCGGTTGAGACTGCTGTGCTCCACCAGATCCTCATAATCATCAAACTCCTCCGTCATATACCGGCCGGCCAGGGCAATGATCTCCCGCTCCAGATGTGTAAGTCCGATGATCTCATTGCTCATGATGATATTGTAGGTATTTTCACCAATATTGTTGTAGCTGATATATTTGCCGACATCGTGCAGCATGACAGCCACGCGGAGCATCAGCTTCTGCCGTCCGCCGAGCCCGTGCAGCGGTTCTGTCGCCTGAAAGACAGAGAGCGCCGTGAGCTCCATGTTGTTGATATGCGGCAGGCTGACACCGTAACGGCGGGCAATATTTTTTGTACAGGTGACGATATCGTTGGCAAAATCATGGCGGGCTTTCAGGATCCCGTTGGTCTCGGCATATTCATAGGCGAGTCCGCGGGAAAGGTGTGTGCCCGGCGCCCAGATCTGGACCGGATTCAGCAGATCCACGATCCTTGCATAGATGATCGACGTCGGCCGCAGAAGCGAAGCAGACTCCATCGAGACATTATTCTGAATGGCAATATCCTGCAGCGACTTGCGCTCCACCTTCAGATACCAGCGGGTAAAATCCTCTCTCGTCAGGATCCGCGTCGCGCGGTCGCGGTGACGGGGATCACGGAAAAGCATACCGGTGAAGAAATCCGCACCGGAAAAGATCAGATTCTCGATCTGATGATCCTTCAGGTACATGGCCTTGAAATTTCTGAGGTTGTAGCTGATCAGCTGATCGACCAGTTTCTCATAATCCGAGCTCTCCGTCGTAGCCGTCATCAGGCGCTCACGGATACGCAGACTGCCCATCTGCAGATTCTGCGTGCAGATCAGCTCTGAATGATCAAAAACGGAGATCTGCGAGCTGCCGCCGCCCACATCGATGATGGCCGTGCCGTGACGGATCATCTCCTCAAAGTTGCTCTCGATCGAGGCGATCGCCTTGTAGCTCAGGAAACGCTGTTCCGAGTTGCTCAGGATCTGCACATCGAATCCGGACGTATGACGAATCTTGCCCAGGATAAAAAGCGAATTCTTGGCCTCGCGCAGCGCCGTCGTAGCGATCGCACGGTACACGTCGACATGGTAGCTCTTCATGATCCTTCGGAAATCCATGAGGACCTGACAGAGTTCATCCACCATCTCCGGCCCGATCTTCCTGGAGGCAGAAAATGCCTCTTTGCCCAGTTCCAGGCGATGCCGGATGCGGTCAACGCTGTGAATCCCTTTCGGCGATATTTCAAATATCTCAAGCGTGACATCATAGGTGCCGATGTCTACGGCGGCATAAATTTTGACTGCCATCTTCTCCTCCTGTTATGATCTCTGTCGATTCGCCTGTCTGCTGTGCAGCGCTGTCCTTCTGCAGTTTCGCAAGACACTCTTCGGCAGTCAGCAGACTTCCCGCCTGCGTTTTACGGGCTGCCTGTCGGCAGAACTACAACCGCAGCTTAATAATTCCCGAGCAGTTTCAGTTCTCCCGCTTCCGCCTCGATGCCGCGAAGGGCGTTGCGGACAGCCGGATCGGCGAGATTACCTTCGAAATCAATGAAAAAGCGATATTCAAACGGACGTTCCGGTATGGGTCTTGATTCGATCTTCGTCATGTTCAGGCCGTTAAAAACAATATGGCTGAGCATGTTGTACAGCGTGCCGCAGGCATGCGGGAGACCGAAACAGATGCTGATCTTCTGCGCGTCCTTTACAAAAGCACGGTTATGCGAGATGATCACAAACCGTGTGGAATTCTGCTCCTTCGACAGACCCGAATCCTGCAGAATCTGCAGTCCGTAGCATTCTGCCGCAGAGCGGCTGGCGATCGCCGCCTGATCGGTCCTGCCCTCTCGCGCGACCTTCTCCGCCGCCATCGCTGTGTTCAACACCTGGATCTGCTCCCAGCCAGGATGACCGTTCAGAAAATCCCTGCACTGTGCGAGCGCCTGCGGATGTGAATAAACGGTTTTAATGCTGTCCATCGTCGCGCCCGGAAGCGCCATCAGCATGTGATCGATCGGAATGATCTGCTCTCCGACGATGTAATTGTCATAGTCGAGAAGCAGGTCATAAATATCGGACACGCTGCCGGCCGTCGAATTTTCGATCGGAAGGACAGCGTAATCGGCTTCATCTCCGCTGATCTTCTGCATGGCTTCTTTCCACGTCCGCACATGCTCCGTTTCGATGGACCCGTCAAAAAATGTCTTCATGGCCTCGAAGCTGTATGCGCCCTCGACACCCTGAAAAACGACTCTCGCATGATGAAAATACAGCTTGTCGAGCGTTCTGTAGCTGAACGGGAGCGGTACGCCGTTCTCCGTCATCAGCTGGTACTGTCTCCGGCGGCTGACTGCCATGAGCTGCTCAAAGAGCTCCTTCAGCGCCATCCTGTTGAACGCATTGTCCGCCATGCCGCTGACCGTATCGATCTTCTGTTTTTCCCGCTTCGCGTCGTAAACAGCCCTGCCGCTCTGGATCTTATACCTGGCCACATCCTCGGACAGCTTCATTCTCTTCTCGAAGAGCTGAACGATCTGGCTGTCGGTCTCATCTATCTGTTCTCTGTATTTATCAAGATCTGTCATATTTCCCTGCCTCGCCCTCTATAATCTAATAAAAAATTATAGCAAAAACAAATCTTATTGGAAATATTAACGCATAGTTTTCGGCGGCTTAACACGGGGATAACAAAAAAGGGCTGCCGAAGCAGCCCCGCCATACGTCCTCTTATCAGAGAATTCCACCTTGTTCACTTTCCTGTGCGGCGCCCTGCAGATAGGTGACATACTGCTGTGCCGTGCGGCCGGAAATGCCGCCGTGGGAGAGCTCCCACTTCATGGCGCCGGCGCGAAGTTCTTCATCGGACATCTGTATGCCGGCCCTGCGTGCAAGGCCGATGACAATATCATCATACTGTGAGTGTCCGGGCTTCGAGAAGCTGATCTGACAGCCGAATCTGTGTACGAGGGAAAGCTTTTCCTCCATCGTATCGGACTTGTGGATGCCGTTGTCGTTCTGCACGTCATCCCTGTCGCTCCATGTCTCCTTGATGAGATGTCTGCGGTTGGAGGTGGCATAGATCAGCACATTCGCCGGCTTTGTCTCCATGTCGCCCTCGATGACCGCCTTCAGATATTTATACTCAATTTCGAAATCTTCGAAGGAAAGATCATCCATGTAAATGATGAACTTGTAATTTCTGTTTTTGATCCTCGCGATGACATTGGACAGATCCTTGAACTGATGCTTGTAGATCTCGATCATCCGGAGTCCGTCAGGATAAAACTGATTGACGATCGCCTTGATGCAGGTGGACTTGCCGGTGCCGGAATCGCCGTACAGCAGGCAGTTATTGGCCGCACGTCCCTCCACAAAGGCTTTGGTGTTGTCTACGAGCTTCTTTTTCTGGCTCTCATAGCCGATCAGATCGTCGAGGGAAACGACCTCCATATTGTTGATCGCCTGGAACTGCGGCTGCCCGTCTTTGTCATAGATGATGCGGAATGCCTTGTTGAGGCCGAACATGCCGACACCGTAGTCCTTATAGAAACCGGTGACGGCGTCAAAAAATTCATCCGTCGACTTCGTCTGTTCGAGTTTCTCGCTCAGGCTGCGCACCTTTTCGCTCACATTCCGGTTGTACATGAGTTCCGGCTTCACAATCGCCTGATAATGGAGAATTCTGGAAAAGCAGTCGATGTTCAGATACTCCTCCAGCCAGGAAAAATCATAGTTGAACAGTTCCCGGTATGCCGCAAAGTCGTTCTTTGCAAAATAATTGACGCTGCCATTTCCGGCGCCCACCTTCTCACTTGTGAGACTGAAGGAGTTTTCGTCTGTGATCAGCCGGAATGTCAGGTAATTATGCCATAGATTTTTATCAAATCCATAATCTGTGGAAATGTTCAGAATGCGCTTTACCTGACGGAAGCAGCGTGCGCGGAGTTCATCCCTGCTCTGCGTCTCTTCCCTGGCATTTTTGCAGATATCGCCCATCTGCGCCAGAATGCAGTCGTCCGGAAGACTTCCGTAGATCAGAAGTCTGCTGATAATATGATCCATGTGTTAATACCTGTGCCTTCTGTTTTTTGTAAAGCAGTCGTCAGACAGACAGATTTCCGAATATACGATGTATGTGAGGAAAAATGTATATCTGAACGAGGTCAATGTGAATCAGGAAACATTACCTGCGTTATTAATCGCGGCGATGACCGTGATATTTCTCTTCGCAGTATTTGCAGCGATAGATCGCCCGCTTCGGATCTGTCAGGATGAATACCTGATCCAGTCCCTGTTCAATGGATGTAATGCAGCGGGGATTTTTGCACTTGATGACATTGCGGACTTCCTTGGGCAGACCGATTTTTGTCTTCTCGATGATCTTGCCGTTTTCCACAATGTTGACAGTGATGTTCGGATCGATGAAGCCTACGATGGAGAGATCCAGCTGGTCGATCGGACATTCCACCTTGAGAATATCCTTGTGACCCATTTTTCCGCTCTTTGCGTTCATGATCATGGCGACTGTGCAGTCCAGCTGATCCAGCTTCAGATCATGATAGATCTGCAGTGCTTTTCCCGCACGGATATGATCCAGTACAAAACCCTGCTCAATGGCACCTACGTTCAGCATGTCCCGTCACCTCCATCCTTCTGCTCATTATCACCCAGTTCCAGCAGCGTATAGATCAGAGCCATACGCATGTACATACCCCAGTACACCTGTTTGAAATAAGCGGCACGGGGATCATCATCCACATCGACGGAAATCTCATTGACACGTGGAAGCGGATGCAGGACATACATGTCCTTCGGTGCCAGCTGCATTTTTTCCTCGTTCAGGATATAAAAATCCTTCATGCGGACGTAATCATCCTCGTTGAAGAAACGCTCCTTCTGCACGCGGGTCATATACAGGATATCGAGATCCGGCAGTGCCTCTTCGAGACGGATCTTCTCGGTATAGGAGATGCCGTTGGCGTCAAGCACATCTTCCTTCACGTAATCCGGCAGCCGCAGCTCCTCCGGCGAGATCAGGACAAAGCGGATATTCGGATAACGCACCAGCGCGCTGATCAGGGAATGAACGGTACGGCCGAATTTCAGATCGCCACAGATGCCGACGGTCATATTGCCCAGGCGACCTTTGACTTTTCGAATGGTCATGAGATCTGCGAGGGTCTGGGTCGGATGCTGATGTCCGCCGTCGCCGGCATTGATCACGGGGATCAGCGATTTGGAAGCCGCTACCATCGGAGCGCCCTCTTTGGGATGACGCATGGCGCAGATATCAGCGAAGCAGCTCACGACGCGAATCGTATCCGCTACGCTCTCGCCCTTTGTCGCTGAGCTCGTGTTCCCGGAATGAAATCCGATCACTTTTCCGCCCAGGTTCAGCATGGCAGTCTCGAAGCTGAGACGGGTTCTTGTGCTCGGCTCATAAAAAAGAGCCGCCAGCTTGAGACCTTCGGCCGCATGCGAATATCTGGCAGGATTTTCCTCCATATCTTCGGCGAGGTCCATGAGCTGATCCAGCTCTTCAACGGAGAGGTCAAGCGGTGACATGATGTGACGCAGGTGTTTCAGTTTTTTCATTTTGCTCCTCCTATGCCATCATACTACAACGCGACGTCAGCCGTGCATAGATAAAGCTGCGGCATCACGTAAATGCTGCAGCTTCACTTTACTCAGTATTGTATAATCTACGGAAACCACATGCATTCTCTTACACGCGCTGTGCGTGTGACGAGCCTGTCTGTGATTCGAAGAGATTATACAATTGAAAAAGCAGAGCTGTAAGCCGGGTTATGTCGTGTGTGATCATCTGTCTGACTCTCTCCGTTACCGGAGAGCTCTAGCGACCAACCTGAAAGATGACGGGCCGCCATATTCTTTCGATTCGGTCTTGCTTCGGATGAGGCTTGCATTCGCGCATCCCGTTACCGGTCTGCCGGTAGTCTCTTACACTGCCTTTTCACCCTTACCACGCCGGAGGCGGGCGGTTGTTTTCTGTTGCGCTTGCTCGAGGGTCACCCCTGCCGGACGTTATCCGGCATCCTGCCCTGTGAAGCCCGGACTTTCCTCAGCCGCCGCCTTTCGGCATTGACGGCCGCGATCACACGCTCTGCTTTTTCCTATCTTATCACAATCGTCTCCGTTTTCAAACGGTGATTGGCATGAATGTTCTGCCTGAAAAATTGTTGGATCAAGAATTTGAGATAAATAACTCTCAGCATATTTAATATACATCGAAGCAGCTTCCGCCGATGAATTCACGGAGGATGGAATTCGCCGGCACACCGTCGGCAGGTATGCCGACAAAGTAGCTCAGGAATTTCAGCAGCCGCTTCGCCTCCAGAAATTCCGGCGAATTCTCAGGAACCTGAAACAGCAGCGGCTCGGCATAGACCTTCAGAACGGAAAGCTCATAGATCAACGCCGAATTAAAGACACAGTCTGCATTTTCCTGATTCGGGAAGATGTATTTCATCTCTCCGGCGCGCACTGACGGCCAGCGCTGGATCGTCTCCTGCGCATTGGTTCCCCTCGTCATGTAATCACGCACCATCCGGCGGATCAGACGTCCGTCCGTCGTCGAGATATGATTGTGTTCATCGATATTCAGTGTCGTGAGGGCACTGATATAAATCCGGTAAACGCACTCACGAGGCAGTGAACCGATGAGCCTGTCATTCAGACCGTGGATCCCCTCAATGACGAGAATATCATTCTCGCCGAGTTTCATATGATCTCCGCGATATTCCGGTTTGCCCGTGATGAAGTTAAAGCGCGGCATGGCCACATCTTTTCCGTCGATCAGATCCCTCAGTGTTTTCTGAATCAGCGGCACATCCAGTGCCTCCAGGCACTCATAGTCATACTCTCCGTTCTCATCCCGCGGACAGTCATTTCTGTCACGGTAAAAATTATCGAGACTGATCGGATGCGGCATCACGCCGTGTGCGGAGAGCTGTATCGAAAGTCTTCGTGAAAACGTTGTTTTTCCCGAAGAAGAAGGGCCTGCGATCATCACAAACTTGATATTCTTCTGCTCCCGGATCTTCTCCGCTATCGCTGCCACGTTACTCTCCTGCAACGCCTCCGCGACCAGAAGATCATGCCCGATCCGGCCATCGCGCACATAATTATTCAGATCAGCCACACTGCTGATGCCCAGTGTCTCGCCCCACTTCTCCGACTTCGTCTGGATGTCGAATATTTTTTCATAGGCATGGAAAGGACGCACGTGCGTATAATCCTTCGCATCCGGAATGACCAGAACAATGCCCTGACGGTAAGCCGCCACATCGAAATATTTCAGATAAGAGGTGTCGGCGACCATATAACCATAGAAGTAATCCTGATAGTCGCCAAGACTGTACAGGTTCACATGGGAGCCGATGCGGTAGCGGAATAGCTGCTCCTTGTCAAGCATGCCCGTCTTCCTGAAGAATTCGCGGGCATCCGTCGTGGAGACAGAGTGTTTGCGGATCGGAAGCTTCTCATCCACGAGCTCGCGCATCCGCTTTCTGACACGTGCTGCCAGCGTGTCATCGACCGGCAGGGTGCTTTCTGTATTGTTTCCACGGTTCAGCGTAAAAAAATAACCGTTGCTGTTCGTGAACTGCAGAACGATGTGAAGCTGCGCACCGTCGCTGTCAGCATTTTCTCCCGTGTGATCAGCCGGTGCTTCCTTCTGGTCAGCTGGTGTCCGGGGCAGATCATCCGGCTGTCCATCCGCCTTTTTCGCACGCATCTGTTTTCCTGCGTGATCGTCCAGAACATCGTGCACAGCTCTGAGAAACAGAAGGCAGAGGCTTCTCTTATACGTATCCATACCCACATGGTCATCGGCCGTGAGCGGTACAACCGTGCAGCTCCTCTCAGCTTTCTTATGAAGCTCACGGAGTCTTCCATCTGCCAGAACGAGCAGCGCAGGATACCCCTTATCAGAACGCCAGTCTCTCACAATTTCTGCATAAGTAGTACCGGCAGGTACAGATAAAGTTTCGTTATCCAGGCGGACAGTGATCTTATCATCCTCCATACATTCCACCTCCCGAGAGCAGGTTCATTACATGTTCAGCCATACAATATAACGGATTCCAGAGATACAGATGCCTCCAACCCGCAACCATCCGCAGACGCCGGTGGTTAGCAGGTCCGAGCGTAGCGATGGACGATTTTGCGCGAGCAGTGAGCCACATCCACACATGAAGTGTGTGAGTGTGGCGAGCAGTGAGCCACATCCACACACGAAGTGTGTGAGT
>ONKP01000046.1:0-20143 GCA_900318405.1 uncultured Eubacteriales bacterium
TCATCATCAAATGTGATGGAGACAACAGCCTTCATCTTGCCTTCTTTGCTTGATCTTCGAATCCTGATGTCTGTGATTTTCATTCAATCCCCCTCCCCGTTTCTCTTAAACGGGTTAGAACGCGTATCGTTCATTTTTTTCGATAACGATTTTGATTCTGTCTTCGCCGCAATAATACGAATTTGCCCGTATCGTATCACGACTCTCGACAATACAGTTTTCAATATGCGTATTGTCGCCGAGATAGACATTGTTCAGGACGATAGAATTCTTAATCACACAATTGTTGCCTACATATACGTCTTTGAAAAGAATTGAGTTCTCAACCTGTCCATTGATAATACAACCACTTGATATCAGACTGTTTCGGACCATGTTGCCAGGATTGTACTTTGCCGGCGGAAGATCATCGATTTTCGAATACACTTCAGGATACTGATTGAAGAAGTAATCTCGAATTTCAGGTCTCAGGAAATCCATATTTGTTCTGTAATAGGATTCCACCGTTGCGATGTTGCTCCAATACGTATTGATTTTATATCCATAAATCCGCTTCAGGTTCTTGTAGCGGATAAAGATATCTTTTACGAGGTCATAGCGCCCCTCTTCTGCGCAGCGCTCCAGCATTTCAATGAGATGCCGGCGGCGGACCACATAGATTCCGGTTGAAATCAGGTTGGAATCGGACACCATCGGTTTCTCCTCGAATTCCTCGATGCGGAAGTCCTCATTCATCCTGAGTACACCAAAGCGATTCGGATCATCATCATGGCACTCTGTACACACGATTGTGATATCTGCACGCTTGGCAATATGATATTCCAGAACCTTGTTAAAATCCAGCTTGTACACGCAGTCGCCTGACGCAATGATCACATACGGCTCGTGACTTTCCTTCAGCCATTTAAGATTCTGATAAATGGCGTCAGCCGTTCCTCTGTACCACCAGTTGTTCGTGGATGTGACTGTCGGCGTAAAAACATACAGGCCACCCTGTTTTCTGCCGAAGTCCCACCACTTGGAACTCATCAGGTGCTCATTCAGTGAACGGGAATTATACTGTGTCAGCACAGCTACCTTCTGAATGTGCGAATTGCTCATGCTGGACAGCGGAAAATCTATACAGCGATAGCTTCCGGCGATCGGCATGGCCGCTATGGCCCGCTTCTCGGAAAGTTCCTTCATCCGGTTGCTGTTACCGCCGGCGAGAATGATACCCAGTGCTCTCATGGCAGCTCACCGCCTTCCTTCAGAAGTGCTCCGCCTCCCGGCAGAAAACCGTCCGGATAGTCTTCCGGCAGTGTCTTTCCGGAGACGACAGTATTTTTTCCTATTTTCATCCCTTCGGGGATTACGGTACCTTCCCCGATCGTGGCAAGTCCCCAGGCATAGATGGCAGGATTCAAGACATTGGGAGCTTCCTCCCCGATGCCAATCTCCACGTTGTCTCCGATCTGTGCCTCTTCAGCCACGATAGCCTTGCTGATATGCGCACCCGGACCCACGCGGGAATTCCGCATGATGATGGAATCCTGAACGACAGCACCTTTGCAGATCGTCACACCGGGACCGATGACACTGTTGCGGACTTCTCCGTAAATCTCCGTGCCCTCACCGATAATGCAGCGGTCCACAGAGCCCTCAGATGACACGTACTGAGGCCGGATGATATCTCCCTTGGTGTAGATCTTCCAGTATTCCTCATAGAGATTGAATTCCGGAACGATATCGATCAGCTCCATATTGGCCTGCCAGTAGGAGCCGAGCGTTCCCACATCCTTCCAGTAACCATTGAACTGATAGGCAAACAGCCGCCTGCCTGCATCCTTGCAATAAGGAAGAATGTGCTTGCCGAAATCACAGCCCTGCTGATCTTTCAGTGCGATCAGAGATTCCTTCAGCGTCTGCCAGCTGAAAATATAGATGCCCATGGACGCCAGGTTGCTGCGCGGATGTTCCGGTTTTTCCTCAAATTCCGTGATCCGGCCGTGCCCGTCCGTGATCATGATGCCGAATCTGCTGGCCTCTTCCAGCGGAACCGGCATACAGGCCACTGTCACATCAGCGTGATTCGATTTGTGATAATCCAGCATGACCTCATAGTCCATCTTGTAGATATGGTCACCGCCGAGGATCAGCACATAATCGGGATGATAGCTCTCCATATAGGCAAGGTTCTGGTAAATGGCATTTGCTGTGCCCGTATACCATTCTGTATCTGTACTCTTCTCGTAGGGAGGAAGCACAGATACGCCGCCCACATTTCGGTCCAGATCCCATGGTATGCCGATGCCGATGTGGCTGTTCAGTTTAAGCGGCTGATACTGGGTTAGAACACCGACAGTATCTATGCCGGAATTAATACAGTTGCTCAGAGGAAAATCAATGATTCTGTATTTACCTCCGAACTCCACGGCTGGTTTTGCCATCCTGGCCGTAAGGACACCCAGACGGGAACCCTGGCCACCAGCCAGAATCATGGCGATCATTTCTTTCCTGATCACAAGAGCCACCTCCCTGACAATGTAAAAACCCCTGAAACCCGATACACATCTGTCATTGTCGCGATGTCAGCCTGATCCGACATTTTTATCGTCGAATGCAGCCCGGAAAGTCCGATCCCGCTTGTATTTTATTAGTATATCATAAGGCTTAAAGAATGTGAACTGTTTCTGTAGGAGTTCAATTTTGCCTGGCTGTAACCAACGGCAGCCCTGCCACCGCCGGCTGTCTTGCAATATAAAAACGGAATATGTATAATTAGCGGTGCGCGAAAACGCAGAAAATGATAATGACCCCGGCGGTTTCAGGGGTATGGATATAATGCCGGCAGGGCCGGCATGGAGGTTTTCAGCCATGTATCAGATTCAGTTCGATAAGCCGTGCCATCTGCATTTTATCGGTATCGGCGGCATCAGCATGAGCGGTCTTGCCGCTATTCTTCTGACCAGAAATTTCCAGATCTCCGGATCTGACGCCAAACAGACAGAACTCACCAGACGCCTCGAGAAGGAAGGCGCTGTCATTCATTATCCGCAGGCGGCTGAAAATATCACCGATGATATTGACGCCGTCATTTATACAGCAGCCATTCACCCCAGCAATCCGGAATACGCCGCAGCTGTGGAAAAAAATATCCCGATGCTCACCCGTGCTCAGCTTCTCGGTGAGATGATGCGGAATTATCAGACGCCGATCTGCGTGTCCGGCACACACGGCAAGACAACGACCACCTCCATGGCAGCGCATGTCATGATGCAGGCCGGCCTTGATCCGACGATTTCTGTCGGCGGTATTCTTCCGCTCATCCACGGCAACTACCGCATCGGCAGTACGGATACCTTCCTTATGGAAGCCTGTGAATATACCAACAGCTTTCTGAGCTTTTTCCCGAAAATTTCCATCATCCTGGACATCGACGCGGATCATCTCGATTTCTTCAAGGATCTCGAGGATATCCGCCATTCCTTCCGGAAATTTGCCGAACTGCTTCCGGAAGACGGAACCCTGATCATCAACGCCGATGACCCGGCATACAAGATGATCACCAAGGATCTGAAATGCCACGTCGTGACCTTCTCGATGAGCAACCGCGGACAGTATACGGCCGACATGATCACCTTTGATACGCTCGGTCATGCATCCTTCCGGGCACTGCACAACGGCAAACCCGTCGGCACCTTCCATCTGCAGGTTCCCGGCGAACACAACGTGAGCAATGCGCTCGCCGTGATCGCACTGGCCGGTGTTCTCGGCATCAATGTCAGCGATATTGAGGCGGGTTTTGAATCCTTCCATGGGACGAACCGCCGTTTTGAGAAAAAAGGTACCTGCAACGGTGCTGTCGTGATCGATGACTATGCGCACCACCCGACAGAGATCCGCGCGACACTGAACACCGCACAGCGCGTTCCGCACAAAACCATCTGGTGCGTATTTCAGCCGCACACATATACCCGCACAAAGGCACTGCTTCCGCAGTTCGCCGAAGCGCTTTCTCTCGCGGACCATGTCGTTCTGGCTGATATTTATGCGGCGCGTGAGCTCGATATCTACGGCGTCTCCTCTGCCGACCTTCAGCATGAGATTCAGAAACTCGGCACAGAGTGCGAATATTTCCCGTCCTTCGCGGAAATTGAGGATTACCTTCGCGCCCATGTCAAGGAAGGCGACCTTGTCATCACAATGGGTGCCGGCAATATCGTCCGCGTCGGCGAGGCGCTGGTATCCGGCAATACGCAGAACGCATGACAGAATCACCGGTTTCCGGAAATCTGCTGAATACATGACGGGATCACTGTTTCCGGAATTATATAGCCATCAGTGGAGAATGCCATGGGAATGCTTACGATCAGAGACAGCCGTCTGGCGGGTGTCACACTCGTCCCGGACGACTTTGTCGATTACTATATGCCCCGCTCAAGCGGGGAGTTTGTAAAAATCTACCTGTATCTTCTCCGCTGTGTGCACAAGGATGGTCCGGATCCCACGCTGTCCACGCTGGCAGATGTTTTTTCCTGTACAGAGAAGGATATCCAGCGTGCGCTGAATTACTGGCAGCGCGCCGGTCTCCTCAAGCTCTCCTACACGGGATCAGGCAAAAACCGCACGCTGGCAGGCATCGAGCTTCTCCCTGTCAACAACAGCCTGCACGTGACGCAGTCTGATCCTGATGCCGAGACAGAAGACAGCGAAGCAGAGGAAGACAAACAGCAGGATGAGACGGCGCAGATCTCCACTTCCAGGGTCCGTGCCCTGAAAGACGATGAGGACGCCCGGCAGATCCTGTTCGTCACGGAAAAATACATCGGCCGCCCGCTCACATCCACGGATATGCGGCGGATCCTTTATTTTTACGACGTACTGCACTTTCCGCCGGATCTGATCGATTACCTCGTGGAATACTGTGTGGAACGGGGCCACAGAAATTTCAATTATATAGAAAAAGTCGGTCTTGCCTGGAACGATGCGGGCATCCGGACGATGCAGGAGGCCAAGGATCAGAACAACCTCTATCTGAGCAGGTATTTCAAGATCTTCAGCTGCTTCGGCATCAGAAACCGCAACCCGATCCCCGGCGAAATTCAGCAGATGGACAAATGGCTGAACGAGTACGGGAGCACGATGGAGATGATCGCGGAGGCCGCGCAGCGCACGATAGCCAAGACTTCGCAGCCGAGTTTTCCCTATGCCGACAGAATTCTCTCGGACTGGCGGAATGCAGGCTGCCATTCTCTGGAAGAAGTTAAGAAGTATGAGGCGGAGCATGCGCCCGCCACGACACCGCGCAGGAGCAGCACAGACAGCAGCCATACCAGCAGCAAAAAGCCTGCAGGCACCGGCTTTAATTCCAATTTTCATCAGCGCGATTACGACTATGACAAACTGGAGCAGGCCCTTACGGATCACAGGAATTCTTAACCATCCATGACAAGGAAATCATATGGCTCTGACGAATGAACAATATGATATGATCATGCAGATCTACAACGACAGACAGCTCCGTGACAGACACGAAGCCGACAGGCGGCGTGATGAAGCCTTTGCTGCCGTGCCCAGACTGCAGGAGATCGACAACGAGATCGCCGACGCAGGCATTCAGAAGGCCAGGCATCTGCTGGGCAGCCCGGATGCCGGTGACATCGACCTGGACGCAATGATCCGTGATCTGAAAGAGGAGCGGCAGGCACTTCTGCAGATTCACGGCTGGCCGCCGGACTATCTGGAACCTGTGTATGTCTGTCCGAAGTGTCATGACACCGGCTATATTGGCGGAAAGAAATGCTCCTGCTTCCGAAAGCTGGAGTCGGAGCTTCTCTACCGGGACTCCCACCTCGGCGATATCCTTGACAGGGAAAACTTCGGCACGTTCCGTCTGGATTTGTATGATGACACAAATGCCGATCCGAAAACAGGCAGAACCCCACGGGATGAGGCAAAAGCAGCGTTCGACAGCTGCCGCGCCTTTACGCAGCACTTTCCCAGCGGAGAAAATCTGATGCTCTACGGCGACGTCGGTGTCGGGAAATCTTTCCTCACGCACTGCATTGCCAGGGAGCTGCTGGAAAAATCCTTCAGCGTCCTCTACATGGCATCCTACGAGATTTCCGATCTGCTCGGGCAGTACCGTTTTCAGCAGGAAACCAGCCTGCGCGAGGCGCATGACAATATTTTTTCCATGGATCTGCTGATCATCGATGATCTCGGCGCTGAGATCGTCAACAATTTCGTCAGCTCCCAGATCTTTCAGATCATCAACGAACGTATTCTGAGCGGGCGGTCCACTGTCATATCGACCAATCTGTCGCTCGCCGGATTCCGTGAATCGTTCTCAGAGAGGACAGCTTCCCGTATGATGGGTTCCTATAAACTGATACACCTGTCCGGAAACGATCTTCGGATACAGCAAAAGTTAGGAGGAAACGGAAATGGCTGACAACAAATTCCAGTATTATGAAGCTGAACCGGTTGGTCGTCTGGGTATTATTCCGCTGCAGAGCTGTGCTTCTCTCGGCAAAAAAGTAGATGACTACCTCGTCAGCTGGCGGAGAGGCCGCGCTCTGGCAAGAAGCGAGATCGGAAAACTCGACGGATATGCGAGAAGCTCCTATATCGTCCCGACGGATGTGCCGCGATTCGGCTCCGGTGAGGCAAAGGCTGTCCTCGGCGAGTCCGTCCGCGGCGATGATATCTACCTCATGGTCGATGTCTGCAACTACTCGCTGACGTATTCCATGTGCGGTTTTACGAACCACATGTCCCCCGATGACCATTATCAGGATCTCAAGCGCGTGATCTCCGCGATCGCCGGCAATGCCCGCCGTATCAACATCATCATGCCCTTCCTCTACGAAAGCCGCCAGCACCGCAGAACCGGTCGTGAATCGCTCGACTGTGCCATCGCCCTGCAGGAGCTTGTGGAGATGGGCGTCGACAACATCATCACCTTCGACGCGCATGACCCGAGAGTACAGAACTCCATTCCGCTCCACGGTTTTGAGACGATCCGTCCTTCCTATCAGTTCATCAAAAATATCCTGCGGCACGCGGAACCGGACATGCAGATTGATTCTGACCATCTGATGTGCATCAGCCCCGATGAGGGCGCAATGGAGCGCGCGATCTACATTGCCAACAACCTCGGCGTCGACATGGGTATGTTCTACAAGCGGAGAGACTATTCCACGATCGTGGACGGCCACAATCCGATCGTCGCGCATGAGTTCCTCGGCGCAGACGTGACCGGCAAGGACGTCATCATCGTCGACGATATGATTTCTTCCGGCGGCAGTATGATCGACACCGCCCGTCTGCTGAAGGAGCGCGGGGCAAAGAACATCTACATCTGCTGCACCTTCGGTCTTTTCACCAACGGACTGAAAAAATTTGATGAGGCCTACGCCAAGGGCTGGTTCACCAAACTGGTCACGACCAATCTGGTATACCAGAAGCCGGAACTGCTGCTGAAGCCTTATTACATCAGCTGCGATATGAGCAAATATATCGCTCTCCTGATCGATACGCTGAACCACGACGGATCCATCAGTTCTCTTCTCGATCCCCGCGACAGAATCCAGAGAGTTCTGCGCAAATTCGCGAATCACGAGCCTATATAAACTGCGAAACAGAACGGCACCCCGACGTTATGAATAACATCGGGGTGTCGTTCTCTTATTCTCTTATATTCATCCGGCAATCCGGCATCACTGCCGGGGATTTTATCATACGTCGCAGACATGACAGCATGCAGCTGCTCTTCCTGTCTTTTCAGCTGATTCAGCTCTTCTTGCTCTTGGCGCTGATCTCCGAGCGCTTTCTCAGCCTGGAGTCGAGAATTCTCTTACGAATGCGGAGGCTCTTCGGCGTTACCTCAAGCAGCTCATCACTGTCGATGAACTCCAGGGCCTGCTCCAGAGACAGGCGGAGCGGCGGCGTCAGCGTGAGTGCCTCATCGGACGAAGAAGTACGCGTATTGGTCAGATGCTTCGTCTTGCATACGTTCAGCTCGATATCTTCCGGTTTGGAAGAAGAGCCCACGATCATGCCGCTGTATACTTTTTCTCCGGGTCCGATAAAGAGTGTGCCTCTCTGCTGTGCCGCAAACAGGCCGTAAGTCACGGAGATGCCCGGTTCAAAAGCGATCAGCGATCCGGTCTTGCGGAAGGTGATATCTCCCTTATACGGCTCATATGCATCAAAAATCGTATTGATGATACCTGTACCCTTGGTCATAGTCATGAAACCACCACGGAAACCGATCAGTCCACGGGACGGAACGCGGAACTCCAGACGGGTGACACCGGCGTTGCCTGCTGTCATGTTGATCAGTTCGCCCTTGCGTTCGGAAAGTGACTGAATGACAGAACCGGAATATTCCTCCGGCACATCAATATAGGCGAGTTCAACCGGCTCCAGCTTCTTCCCGTTTTCATCGTATTTATAAATAACTTCCGCCTTGCTGACAGCGAACTCATATCCCTCACGGCGCATCTCCTCGATCAGTACGGAGAGATGCAGCTCGCCACGTCCGGATACCTTGAAGCAGTCCGCGGAATCCGTATCCTCCACGCGAAGGCTGACATCCGTATTGAGTTCGCGGTAAAGACGATCGCGCAGATGACGGGATGTCACATAGGTTCCCTCTGTTCCTGCGAGCGGGGAATCATTGACGACGAAATTCATGGAAATCGTCGGCTCCTCGATCTTCTGGAACGGAATCGGCTTCGGATCCTCCGGGTCGCAGAGCGTATCGCCGATATGAATGGAGGCGATACCCGACACGGCGACGATCTCGCCCACCGTTGCCTGCTCCACCTCAATCCTCTTCAGGCCGTCAAACACATACATCTTGCTGATTTTTACGCGCTCCCTCTTATCGGGATCGTGGTGGTTCATCAGCAGGACTTCCTGATTCAGCTTCAGGGTGCCGTTGTCGATCTTGCCTACGCCGATACGGCCGACATATTCGTTGTAGTCGATCGTGCTGACCAGCATCTGAATGCCGAGATCCGGATCACCTTCCGGTGCCGGAATATATTTCAGGATCGCCTCAAACAGAGGTGTCATATCCTTTCTCTCGTCCTCCAGCTCGTTTGTGCACCAGCCGTCTCTCGCAGAAGCATAGAGGAAAGGTGCGTCAAGCTGTTCATCATTTGCGCCCAGATCCATCAGCAGCTCGAGAACTTCATCGACTACTTCCGTCGGACGGGCATTCGGACGGTCTACCTTATTGATCACAACGACTACCTTCAGATTGAGCGCCAGTGCCTTCTGCAGGACGAAACGTGTCTGGGGCATCGGACCTTCAAAAGCGTCCACGAGCAGAATAACCCCGTTGACCATCTTCAGGACACGCTCTACCTCGCCGCCGAAATCGGCATGGCCTGGGGTGTCGATGATGTTGATCTTTGTATTCTTATAATGTACAGCTGTATTTTTGGAGAGGATGGTAATACCACGTTCCCTCTCGATATCACCGGAATCCATGACACGTTCCTGGACTTCCTGGTTATCGCGGAAGATTCCGCTCTGCCGCAGAAGTTTGTCGACCAGTGTGGTCTTGCCGTGGTCGACATGGGCAATAATGGCAACATTCCGGATATCATTCCTCGTGATCTTCATTGTACTTACCTCTCTTACTGTACAGCAATTATACTGTGTGTGCCGCCGGAAGCGCGGCACTGCTGCATTGTTTATTCTTTGACAACGCGGTGATTATAGCACAATTATTTTTATTTGTGTAGAGTTTATGCTGATTCCGTGCTAAACTGAAGACATGTATATTAACTTCAAGGAGGGATTTTCATGTCCATTTTTACAGGTGCAGCTGTAGCCCTCGTCACTCCCATGAACGATGACCTTACAGTGAATTACGCCAAGCTTGATGAAATTCTTGAATGGCAGATTGCGCACAGTACAGACGCTATCGTGATCTGCGGCACGACCGGTGAATCCGCGACGCTCAGCGAGGAGGAGCACATGGCCGTCGTCAAGCACTGCGTTGAGACGGTAAATCATCGGATCCCGGTGATCGCCGGAACCGGTTCCAACAGCACATATACAGCCATCAACCTTTCCAAAGAGGCTGAGAGTTACGGCGTAGATGCCTGTCTTGTTGTGACACCTTATTACAACAAGGCTACACAGGACGGTCTGAAACGTCACTATACCGAAATTTCGGATGCCATCCATACTCCGATCATCATGTACAATGTGCCGTCCCGCACCGGCTGCAACATCAAGCCCGAGACAGCCGCATACCTCTGCCACAACGCAGAGAATGTACGGGGAATCAAGGAAGCCAGCGGCGATATTTCTCAGATTGCAAAGGTCAAGGAGCTCTGCGGTGATGATATCGAGCTCTACTCCGGCAATGATGATCAGGTTATTCCGATCATGTCGCTCGGAGGCCTCGGTGTGATTTCCGTTCTCTCGAATGTCGCTCCGCAGTATACGCACGACATGTGCGCTTCCATGCTGAATGGCGACATGAAGAAGGGCTGCAGCATGCAGCTGAAGGCACTGGAACTGATCCGCGCTCTCTTCTGCGAGGTCAACCCGATTCCCGTCAAGACAGCCATGAACATGATGGGCTTCAACGTCGGACCGCTCCGCGGACCGCTGTACGGAATGGGAGAAGCTGATCGGGAGGTTCTCCGCAAGGCACTGACCAGCTTTGGCATTCAGCTGAAGGACTGACAGAGACTGCTTCGAAGTCTTCTGCGTGGCTGGCTGTTTTTCGCCTTTTTATGAAACCCGCTGCGACATAATCCGAATACGCTGAAGCAGTTCGCGATTTTCCATCGCGGCATGTGCACATAAAGACACGGTGGCGGCCTCACTCAGCTGTCACCGTGTCTTATCTGTCATACAGCTGATATACAGGCCGACAGCCTGTATTCAGCAGCGAATATCACGGATGCGATTTCCCATGCGGTTTTACCCGCGATTTCACTCAGGGACTTTTATACCCGGAAAGGATACAGATATGATCAGAGTTTTATTAAGCGGATGCAACGGACATATGGGACAGGTCCTGACGGACCTGATGGAGGCGGACAGCGATGTGGAAACCGTCGCCGGCATCGACATCGCCCCTGATGCCGCCGTTCGTAAATACCCGGTATTTGCCACACCCGACGCCTGCACCGTCGATGCCGACGTCTGCATCGATTTTTCCAACTTTCACGCCGTTCCCGCACTTCTCAGCTACTGTACGAAGAAAAAACTGCCGCTGGTTCTCTGCACCACCGGCCTTACCGATGAGATTCTGGCGCAGGTAAAAGAAGCCTCGGCACAGACTGCCATTCTCCGCTCAGCCAACATGTCGCTCGGCATCAACCTGCTGATGAAGGTGCTGAAGGAAGCCGCAAAAACACTTGCTCCCGCTGGCTATGATATGGAGATCGTCGAAGCTCATCACAACCGCAAGCTCGACGCCCCCAGCGGCACAGCTCTCGCCCTTGGAGAGAGCATGAACGAGGCACTTGACGGTCAGTATCACTTCGTATTCAGCCGTCATGACCGCACCGAAAAACGTGATCCGAAGGAAATCGGTATCTCTTCCGTCCGCGGCGGTACGATCGTCGGCATCCATGATGTGATGTTCGCCGGCCAGGACGAAGTGATCGAATTCAAGCACACCGCCTATTCCCGTGCCATCTTCGGCAACGGTGCCATCCAGGCAGCCAAATTCCTCGCGGGTAAGCCCGCCGGCATGTACGACATGGCCGATGTCATCGGCTAAACAGGATAAAACACGCTTCGCTGCTACGATCACTTCGTGATCGACTGTGGCTCTCTGTTCGCGTAAACGAGATAAAACACGCTGCGCGAGTTTTATCTCGCTATCGCGACGCTCGCCGCACACGAATACTTCGCATTCGGCTGCGGCTCACTGTTCGCGTAAACACATTACACGAAATTTTCCACACGAAGACCAGCTTCAATTTTCTGTGTAATGCTTTCTAATTACTGCTCACTGTCCTCATCGGACTCGTCGAACGTGAGCTCCTCATTATTATCTGCAGCGTCATCACTGAGAAGGCTCTGATCTACGCTTTCTTCAACGGTATCCTCTTCAGGCGTATCGTCAACGGTGATCTCCTCCTCATCCTCAGCTCTTGCAGCCGCTTCCTCAGCGGCCTTCTTTGCTTCGAACTCCTCATCGGTGTTCAGCTTCAGATTGCGGTAATACTTCATGCCGGTGCCGGCGGGGATCAGTTTACCGATGATGACATTCTCCTTCAGACCTACGAGGTGATCAACCTTACCCTTGATCGCTGCATCGGTCAGAACACGTGTCGTCTCCTGGAACGATGCTGCGGACAGGAAGGAATCCGTCGCAAGCGAAGCCTTGGTGATTCCGAGAAGAATCCTCTCAAATGTTGCGGGCTTCTTACCCTCTTCCTCAGCCTCATCATTGGCATCCAGAATGTCAAGGTAATCCACCATACGGCCGGTCATAAAGTTCGTGTCACCCGGATCATCCACGCGTGCCTTGCGAAGCATCTGACGCACAATGACCTCGATGTGCTTATCGCAGATATCAACACCCTGCTGACGATAAGTCTTCTGAACCTCGCTGAGCAGGTAATCCTGTACAGCTTCCGGTCCTTTGACCTTGAGCAGATCATGCGGATTGATGGAACCTTCGGTGATCGGATCGCCGGCCTCAAGGCTGACACCGTCGGCGTTCTCCTCAATCTTCTTCGTCAGTCTGGTACCGAACGGAATCAGATAGGTTCTGGAATCACCGGTCTCATCGTTGGTGACAACAACCTCGCGTTTCTTCTTCGTATCCTGAAGACGTGCCACACCCTTGATCTCTGTGATGATAGCAAGTCCCTTCGGCTTACGTGCCTCGAAAAGCTCCTCGACACGGGGAAGACCCTGTGTGATATCGTTACCGCCGGCAACACCGCCGGTGTGGAAGTTTCTCATGGTCAGCTGCGTACCAGGCTCTCCGATTGACTGCGCAGCGATGGTTCCGACAGCCTCGCCGACCTGGACCACCTCGCCCGTAGCCATGTTCGAGCCGTAGCACTTGGAGCAGATACCCATCTTCGAACGGCAGGTAAGGATTGTGCGGACTTTGACTCTCGTGATCGGATTGCCGTCTTCATCGACACCGATCGTCGTAATCTTCTGTGCGCGGCTCGGTGTGATCATATGATTTGCCTTTACGATCACATTGCCGTCCTTATCCTTGATCTCGTAGCAGGAGAAACGTCCGTTGATACGCTCCTGCAGCGTCTCAATGACACGCTTGCCGTCCGTGATCTCCTCAACCCACATGCCGGGGATCTCTTTCCGGTTCGCAGAGCAGTCGGGCTCACGGATCATCAGGGTCTGCGATACATCGACCATTCGACGGGTCAGGTAACCGGAGTCTGCGGTACGAAGCGCCGTATCGGACAGACCTTTACGGGCACCATGTGCAGACATGAAGTACTCCAGAACGTCCAGACCCTCACGGAAGTTCGACTTTACGGGCAGCTCGATGGTCTTACCGGTCGTATCCGCCATCAGGCCACGCCAGCCTGCCAGCTGGAGGATCTGCTTATCGGAACCACGGGCTCCCGAATCGGCCATCATGAAAATATTGTTGTACTGATCCAGGTTATCCTTAACGGCCTTTTCCAGCTTGGAACCCATATCTGTCCAGGTCTCGATAACCTCTTTGTAACGACCCTTCTCATCTACGAGACCAAACTTGAAGTTCTGGTTGATCGCATCAACCTTCTTCTCTGCTTCCTCGATCAGCGTCTCTTTGCTCTCCGGTACCACCATATCCTCGATGGAAACCGTCATGCCGGCACGCGTCGAGATATGATATCCCATGGCTTTTACATGGTCCAGCACCTCAGCGGTAACTGTTGCCCCGTGCAGATCCATGACCTTCTGAAGGATCTTCTTCAGATCACCCTTCTTGACCATGAAATCAATCTCCGGAACCAGCTCATTGCCCGGCACGGTACGATCTACATAGCCCAGATCCTGCGGGATCACTTCGTTAAAAATAAACCGGCCAAGTGTGCTCTCGATTACAGCGGAAATATCATTTCCCTGTGCGTCTTTGCCATAGCGGCGCACCTTGATTCTTGACTGATATTTGACGTACCCGTTCTCATAGGCAAGAATCGCTTCATCGAGATCCTTATAGAAGGTTCCCTCACCGACGGCACCCTTGCGCTCCTGTGTCAGATAATAGATACCAAGTACCATATCCTGTGAAGGAACGGCCACGATACCACCGTCAGACGGCTTCAGCAGGTTGTTCGGTGAAAGCAGCATGAAACGGCACTCTGCCTGTGCCTCCGCGGTCAGCGGCAGATGAACAGCCATCTGGTCTCCATCGAAGTCTGCGTTGAAAGCAGTGCATACAAGCGGATGCAGCTTGATAGCCTTGCCTTCTACGAGCACCGGCTCAAAGGCCTGAATGCCGAGACGGTGCAGCGTAGGCGCACGGTTCAGCATCACAGGATGCTCCTTGATCACATCCTCCAGGACATCCCACACCTGCGAATCCATCTTCTCAACCATCTTCTTGGCTGCCTTGATGTTGTTCGCGATCTGACGGGAAACAAGTTCCTTCATGACAAACGGCTTGAAGAGCTCCAGCGCCATTTCCTTGGGGAGACCGCACTGATAGATCTTCAGTTCAGGACCGTTGACGATAACCGAACGGCCGGAATAGTCGACACGCTTGCCGAGAAGGTTCTGACGGAAACGTCCGGATTTACCTTTCAGCATATCCGACAGGGATTTCAGCGCGCGGTTGCCGGGGCCTGTTACCGGTCTTCCGCGACGGCCGTTATCGATCAGGGCATCCACTGCCTCCTGAAGCATTCTCTTCTCATTGCGCACGATGATATCCGGCGCACCGAGATCCAGAAGTCTCTTCAGACGGTTATTTCTGTTGATAATACGACGGTACAGATCATTCAGATCAGAAGTAGCAAAACGGCCGCCATCCAGCTGTACCATCGGACGGAGATCCGGCGGAATCACAGGGATGCAGTCGAGGATCATCCACTCCGGACGGTTGCCCGACTCAAGGAATGCCTCGAATACTTCCAGCCTCTTGATAATACGTGCCTTCTTCTGTCCGGAAGCCGTCTCCAGCTCTTCCCTGAGCTTGTCATACTCTGCCTGCAGATCGATCTCACAGAGAAGCTCCTTGATCGCCTCGGCACCCATACCTACACGAAAAGCATTGGAACCGAATTCTTCTACGGCATTCTGATATTCCTGCTCCGTGAGCACCTGCTTCTTGTCGAGAGTTGTCTCACCGGGATCAAGAACGATATAGCTGGCAAAATAAAGGACTCTCTCCAGTGTCCTCGGGGACAGATCAAGGATCAGACCCATGCGGGACGGAATACCCTTGAAATACCAGATATGGGAAACGGGGGTCGCCAGTTCAATGTGTCCCATTCTCTCACGGCGCACAGAGGCCTTTGTGACCTCTACGCCGCACTTATCACAGATCACGCCTTTATAGCGGATCTTCTTATACTTGCCGCAGTGACACTCCCAGTCCTTGACAGGTCCGAAAATGCGCTCGCAGAAAAGTCCGTCCTTCTCCGGCTTCAGGGTACGGTAATTGATCGTTTCGGGCTTTTTCACCTCGCCGTGCGACCACTCGCGGATCTTCTCCGGGGACGCGAGCCTGATGCGGATCGCATCAAAATTCAGCTGCTTTTTCGGCTCTTCTTTCTTATATGTCTCAGGCATGTATATGCTCCTTTCGATCACTCGTTGTCCTCGTCATCGTTCAGACTTTCCATGAATTCCTGATCGTCCTCGATCTCTTCTTCGGAATCTGCGTTCTCGTCATCGGTATCCACATCTTCGTCAGAATCGACAAATCCTTCGTCGGAAATCTCTTTCTGACTGAATCCGGCACTGCGCAGCTCCTTCGTGTCAGCGGAACGATTGCTGTTGCGCTCGTCTTCCTCCATGATCCGGCGGAAGCTGGTGTTGCCGTAATCTACAGATTCCATGATCTCGACCTCGTTGCCCTTCTCGTCGAGCACCTGTACGTCGAGGGCAAGAGACTGCAGCTCCTTGAGGAGAACCTTGAAGGATTCTGGAATACCCGGCTCCGGGATATTTTCTCCCTTGATGATCGCTTCGTATGTCTTTACACGTCCTACAACATCATCCGACTTGACGGTAAGGATCTCCTGCAGCGTGTATGCCGCGCCATAAGCCTCGAGCGCCCATACCTCCATCTCTCCGAAACGCTGGCCGCCGAACTGGGCTTTGCCGCCGAGAGGCTGCTGCGTTACCAGTGAGTAAGGACCTGTGGAACGCGCATGGATCTTATCGTCTACCAGATGATGCAGCTTCAGGTAGTGCATGTGTCCGATCGTCGTCCGGCCGTCAAAAGGCTCACCGGTACGTCCGTCGCGAAGCTGAACTTTACCGTCTCTCGAGATCGGCACGCCCTTCCATACCGCGCGGTGATCCCTGTGATCATACAGATACTGCATAACCTCCGGCAGAAGCACATCTTTGTACTTGGCCTCGAAGTCTTCCCATTCGGAGTTGACGTAGTCATTCGCCAGCTCCAGGGTATCTCCGATATCTACCTCGGTAGCACCGTCAAATACCGGTGTGCTGACATTAAAGCCAAGCGCCATTGCAGCGAGAGACAGATGGATCTCCAGAATCTGTCCGATATTCATTCGGGACGGCACGCCCAGCGGGTTCAGTACGATATCCAGCGGACGTCCGTTCGGCAGGAACGGCATATCCTCGATGGGCAGAATACGTGAAACGACACCCTTGTTGCCGTGACGTCCGGCCATCTTGTCGCCGACGGATATTTTTCTCTTCTGAGCGATATAGATGCGCACTGCTTCATTCACGCCCGGGGAGAGCTCATCATCATTCTCTCTCGTGAACACTCTCGCATCCACGACAATACCGTACTCGCCGTGCGGAACCTTCAGAGATGTGTCACGGACTTCACGCGCCTTTTCACCGAAAATCGCGCGAAGGAGTCTCTCCTCTGCCGTCAGCTCTGTCTCACCCTTCGGCGTAACCTTGCCGACCAGGATATCTCCGGCACGGACTTCTGCGCCAATACGGATAATACCGCGCTCATCCAGATTCTTCAGCGCATCATCGCCGACACTCGGCACATCCTTCGTGATCTCCTCCGGTCCGAGCTTTGTGTCACGCGCCTCGCACTCATACTCCTCAATGTGGATGGATGTGTACACATCGTCGCGCACCATGCGCTCGGAGAGCAGAACCGCATCCTCGTAGTTATAACCTTCCCAGGTCATGAATCCGATCAGCGGATTCTTGCCGAGTGCAAGCTCGCCGCCCGAGGTGGACGGTCCGTCCGCAATCACTTCACCGGCTTCCACGTGATCGCCCTTATTGACGATCGGACGCTGGTTGTAGCAGTTGCTCTGGTTGCTGCGCTCAAATTTCATCAGATGGTACACATTCTTTGTTCCGTCATCGTTATCCATACGGATCTCATACGATGTGGAATAGGTAACGGTACCTGCCTTCTTCGCAATGACACACACGCCGGAGTCATATGCCGTCTTCTCCTCCATACCGGTTCCGATAACCGGAGTCTCCGTGAAAAGAAGCGGTACGGCCTGACGCTGCATGTTCGATCCCATCAGTGCACGGGTCGGATCATCGTTCTGCAGGAACGGGATCAGCGCCGTCGCAACGGAGAAGACCATTCGCGGAGATACATCCATGAAATCGAACATACCTCTCTCGTATGCCTGTGTCTCCTCACGGAAACGACCGGATACGTTGTGATGAACAAAATGTCCATCCGGTGTCAGCGGCTCGTTTGCCTGTGCCACATGGTAATTATCCTCCTCATCGGCGGTCATGTAGACAACATCCTTTGTCACGACCGGATTGGAAGGATCTTCAGACTTGTCGATTCTGCGGTAAGGAGCCTCGATAAAGCCGTATTTATTGATTCTGGCATAGGATGCCAGTGAGTTGATCAGACCGATGTTCGGGCCTTCAGGCGTCTCTACAGGGCACATGCGTCCGTAGTGGGTGTAGTGAATATCACGCACCTCCATGCCTGCACGGTCACGCGACAGACCGCCGGGTCCGAGAGCGGAAAGCCTTCTCTTGTGCGTGAGCTCGCCGAGCGGGTTGTTCTGATCCATGAACTGTGACAGCTGGGATGATCCGAAGAACTCCTTGACAGCTGCCGTCACCGGCTTGATATTGATCAGCGACTGCGCGGAAATCGTATCGATATCCTGCGTCGTCATTCTCTCACGTACGACTCTCTCCAGACGGGAAAGGCCGATTCTGTACTGATTCTGAAGCAGCTCACCCACGCAGCGGATACGACGGTTGCCCAGATGGTCGATATCATCTTCGTTGCCGATGTGATACTCCAGATGCATATTGTAGTTGATGGAAGCAAAAATATCGTCTCTCGTGATATGCTTCGGAATCAGATCATGGATGTGCGCTTTCAGCTGTTCCCTGATCTCATCCAGATCCTGATACTGATCCAGGATCTCGCGGAGTGCAGGATAATACACCTCCTCCGTGATGCCGAGCTCTTCTGCCTCTTCTCTGCTGATATCCACCCACCGGGTGACATCTACTTCCATATTGGAGAGGACCTTGATATTGCGGTCGCTGCCCTTGATCCACACATAGGGAACACCGGCATACTGAATATCATCCGCCAGCGCGCGGTCAACCTTCTGACCGGCCTCTGCCAGAATCTCTCCTGTCTCTTCGCTGACGACATCTTCTGCCAGCACATGGCCTGCAATGCGTCCGCGGAGCGCGAGCTTTTTGTTGAACTTATAGCGGCCTACCTTTGCCAGATCATAACGGCGCGGATCAAAGAACATGCCGTGAATCAGATTCTCGGCATTTTCCACGGCGAGCGGCTCGCCCGGACGGATCTTCTTATAGAGCTCAAGAAGGCCTTCCTGATAATTCGTAGCCGTATCCTTGGTAAAGCTTGCCATGATCTTTGGCTCTTCGCCGAAGTAATCGATGATCTCCGCATTGGTGCCGAGGCCGAGCGCACGGATCAGGACAGTGATCGGCGCCTTACGGGTACGGTCTACACGAGTCCAGAAGACATCATTGGAATCCGTCTCGTATTCCAGCCATGCACCACGGTTAGGGATAACCGTGCAGGCGAACAGCTCCTTGCCCAGTTTGTCGTGGGAGATATTATAGTAGATGCCCGGAGAACGCACCAGCTGGCTGACGATGACACGCTCAGCGCCGTTGATGACGAACGTACCGGTTTCTGTCATAAGAGGAAGATCGCCCATGAAGATCTCATGTTCGCTGATCTCGTCTTTTTCCTTGTTATGAAGACGGATCTTCACCTTCAGAGGCGCGGCATAGGTAGCATCCCGCTGCTTGCACTCTTCAATCGTATATTTCATGTCTTCCGGATCAGTGCAGAGCTTGAAATCTACGAATTCGAGGCTGAGCTTACCGCCGAAATCTTCGATCGGGGAAATGTCGTCAAATGCCTCTTTCAGACCATCCGTGAGGAACCAGTCGTAAGAGTTCTTCTGGACCTCAATGAGGTTAGGCATCTCGAGGACTTCTTTTTGTCTCTGGTAAGTCATGCGCACATTTCTGCCGCTGTGGATCATGCGTATCCTGTTTTTCTCCATTGACGTTTCACCTCTTGTGATTTAATATTGACTTGTCAAAAGCAGTGACCATTGAATCGCACTGCCCCTTAACACCCCGGAAAAGAAGGAAAAATCTCTTTTTTTCGGTTAAGAGGAAAGGCATACCGCCCCAAAATAGTGCATTTTATAGACTAACATAATTTCCGTTGACATGCAAGGATAATTGTTAAATTTTTCTGACGAAATTTTTACACGCCATTTTTACACATGTCAAATACAGAGAGTACAGAGCCGACGCACGGATATGCGCCGGCTCTTTTTTTCGCGGGCAGAGAGCCGCATCCTCGCACATGCAAAGCATGTGATGAGGTGTGGCAAACACTGCGATAACGGGATAAAACCCGCAAATCGTGCTTTATCCCTTTTATGCATTTTCGCGCAGATGTGAAAAGGCTGCCGCTTTCGCGACAGCCTCTCTGTTCGTTGAAACGAAAATCGAAGGTCTGGATTACTTAAGA
>ONKP01000046.1:20174-21340 GCA_900318405.1 uncultured Eubacteriales bacterium
TTAAGAGTAACCTTAGCACCCTGCTCCTCAACTTTAGCCTTGATGTCCTCAGCCTCTGCCTTGGAAACGCCCTCTTTGATGTTCTTCGGAGCAGCCTCAACCAGATCCTTGGCATCCTTCAGTCCAAGACCGGTGATCTCACGAACAACCTTGATGACCTTAACCTTGTTAGGTCCGACCTCAGTCAGCTCTACGTTGAACTCGGTCTTCTCCTCAGCAGCCTCAGCAGCGCCTGCGCCTGCAGCAGCAACTACAACACCTGCGGATGCAGATACGCCGAACTCCTCCTCGCAAGCCTTTACGAGGTCATTCAGCTCAGTTACAGATAACTCTTTGATAGCAGCGATAAACTCTTCAGTGGTTAACTTAGCCATTGTTATATCCTCCATGATTATTTTTGTTAAGTGGCAGCAGACCATTCTGCTGCATTCACGCTTAAGACGACAGCAGTGCAAACTGCTGTATATCTGTGTACGCTGACGGCAGTCTGTGCTGCTGCAAAAGCGTACGGTGACAGCAGATTATTCTGCCGCCGGTGCAGCTTCCTCAGCCGGTGCGGCTTCAGCGGCCGGAGCAGCATCTGCGCCGCCCTGATCTGCGATAGCCTTGATGACACGTGCGAAGCTTGCGATCGGTCCCTGGATGGAACCAAGCAGACGTCCGAGAAGTTCTTCGCGGGACGGGATGGCAGCGAGAGCTTCCACACCGGCCTTATCATAGTACTTGCCTTCTGCGACGCCGGATACGAACTCGATCTGCGGGTTCTTCTTGGCGAACTGAGCGATCAGTCTTGCAGGAGCAGTAGCATCTTCCTTGGAAACGGCGATGGCATTTGTTCCGTTAAGATCGTTCGTCAGCTGCTCAAAATCAGTTCCCTTGAACGCCAGGTTCAGCATACGGTTCTTGTATACTTTATACCTGACATTGTTCTCTCTCAGAGTCTTGCGGAGTTCTGTGTCCTGAGCAACGTTCAGTCCGCTGTAGTTGACGATGATGACAGACTGTGCGCCGTCGATGGTCTGTGCGATCTCATCAACAATCGGCTTCTTCTGTTCAATCTTTGCCATGATCTGGTATACCTCCTTATAGAATTTGTGTACCAGCGCACGAACTTATGCAATAAAAAACGCATGTCCAAAGACATGCGGAACAATCCTTTTCAGGAA